>NZ_JAUHLI010000008.1:0-216144 GCF_036325985.1 Alkalimonas cellulosilytica | reverse complement strand
ATCAGACTTGCACAGGCACCAGGGCTCTGGCACTGTGTTGCTATGCAAGCACCGCTTCCTACCCCACAATTACAGTTACTGCAAGGGCAACTGGAAACCATTCTGCTGCAAAGCAGTGGCATGGTGACTGAACAGCAGTTGTTGCAGCGTCTGGGCCTGCAGCTGACCAATGCGCCCGAGGATCCGCAGCACGCGTTGTTTCAGCGTCATTTCGTATTACAGCATTTGTTGTATTGCATTCAGCAGCTATGGCTGGCCGATGAAGTGGCCTGGCTGGACATTGGCCTGGCCAAAGCCGAGCTATTACCCTATCAGGGCCAGCAGCTATCGGCCCAGGATCAGGGTCGGGCACAGTATTATCTGAATTGGCAAAATTTTTACCGGATGGACGCAGCCACTCTGGCGCAGCAACTGGATGATTTCTGGCTGCAGTTTGCCAGCAGGGCGGTGGCCACACCGCAATTTAGTCACCAGCAGGCCTGTGAGCTATTGCAGCTGAGCTGGCCGTGCCCGTTAGCGGTGTTAAAGCGGCAATACCGCAGCCTGGCATTAAAACATCACCCGGATCGAGGCGGTGATGCTGAGCAATTTGTCCGGATCCGACTGGCCTATCAGCAGCTTAGCGCAAAATTGCGGTAAGTGACTGCTTCCCATTACCTGTTTGTATAACAAAGTTTACGATTTGTTTGTCGTGATGATTTTGCTTATGCCTTGCAAATAATGGCTTTGCTGGGGTTGAACTTGCGTTGCTATCTGGTTACACTGGCTTTCTGTAATTAATTAAGTACATAATGTATCTTTAAGTTTACGGCTGATGTCGCCTGCTCCGATCAGACGGCAATATGGTCAAGCCTGCCATACACTTAAGGGTGCTTTTTCAGGAGCTACTGCAATGACCACCCGTGTTGATGATCTGCGTATTGCCGCAGAAAGGCCTTTAAGCCCACCCAATGTATTGAAACAAGCTTTACCGCTCTCCGAGCAGGGGGCTGTGTTTGTGCAGCAATCGCGCCAGACCATTGCCGATATTATTCATGGCCGCGATCCCCGCTTGCTGGTCGTGACCGGGCCTTGCTCTATTCATGATCCGGTGTCTGCGCTGGAGTACGCTGAACGTTTAAAAGAGTTGCAGCAGCGTTACAGTGACAGCCTCTACATTGTGATGCGGGTGTACTTTGAAAAGCCGCGTACTACGGTAGGTTGGAAAGGTTTTATCAATGATCCGCATTTGAATGACTCGTTCGATCTGGAAACCGGCCTCACCTGGGGGCGTGAATTGCTGTTAAAACTGATTGAGATGGAATTGCCAACCGCTACTGAAGCGCTGGATCCGATCAGCCCGCAATACATGTCGGATTTGATTTGCTGGGCCGCCATTGGCGCCCGTACGGTGGAGTCTCAGACCCACAGGGAGATGGCCAGCGGCCTGTCGATGCCGGTTGGCTTTAAAAATGGCACCGACGGTAACCTGAGCATTGCATTAAATGCCCTGCAATCGGCGGCCAGCCCACATCGGTTCATTGGTATGAACCAACGTGGTGAAGTCGCTTTGGTAGAAACCCAGGGCAACCCGGATGGCCATATTATTCTGCGCGGCGGTAAGAAGCCGAATTATGATGCTGCCAGCATGGCTGAAGCGGTGACGGCGTTGAATAAACTGGATTTGGCCACCGCCATTGTGGTGGATTGCAGCCATGGCAACTCCAATAAAGACCATAATCGCCAGGGTCTGGTTGCCAAAGATGTGATTGCCCAGCGACAGGCTGGCAATGCTGCCATTATTGGCATTATGCTGGAAAGTCATCTGCATGCCGGTCGTCAGGATATTGTGGATGGTAAAGCGCCTTTGTATGGGGTTTCCGTAACAGACGCCTGCATTGACTGGCAGACCACGGCCGAGCTTCTGGCAGACTGTCATCTGCGCATGCAAACACTGGTGGCTGCGGCATGAACCAAACACCGGAGCAGCAGGCGCTTGCGCCTTTGCGCCAGCAAATTGATGCGATTGATGCCGAGTTGGTGCAACTGCTGGCGCGGCGTGCTGAGGTTACTGCCGAAGTAGGACGGGTGAAACAACAGTTTGGCTTACCCGTCTACATGCCAGCACGCGAGCAGGCTTTATTGCAAGCCAGGCGGGCGCAAGCAGTGCGGCATGGCTTATCGCCAGAGCTGATCGAGGATGTACTGCGCCGGGTGATGCGTGAATCCTATCAAACGCAGGAACACAGCTTTGTCTGTTGCCGGCCAGGCGGCGGCAAAGTAGTGGTGGTTGGTGGTGCCGGGGCCCTTGGCAGCCGTTTTGTCAGTTTGTTTCAGCGCTCTGGCTATCAGGTTGAAGTACTGGAAGCCGGTGATTGGCCCAAAGCGCCGCAGCTGTGTCAGGATGCTGCGCTGGTGCTGATGGCCACCCCCATTACGCTGACGTGTCAGTTGATTGCACAGCTGCCTGAATTGCCTGACGATTGTGTACTGGCGGATCTCACCAGCATTAAACAACAACCACTGGTGTGTATGCTGGCAAAGCATGCTGGCCCTGTGCTTGGGCTGCACCCGATGTTTGGCCCGGATGTGAGTAATCTGGTGAAGCAGGTGATCGTGGTCTGTGATGGCCGTTTTACCGAAAAAAGCGATTGGCTACGGCAGCAACTGGTGGTGTGGGGTGCTGAGCTGGTAGAGCAAAGTGCCCAACTGCACGATGAACGCATGCAGTTGATCCAGGGCATGCGCCATTTTACGTCGTTGGTGTATGGCGTTCATTTGGCAGAAGAGCAGGCAGATCTGCAAGAGTTACTGGCATTGAGCTCACCCATCTATCGATTGGAGCTGGCTATGATCGGCCGTTTATTTGCACAAAATGCCGAGTTGTACGCCGATATTATGCTATCATCGGCCCAAACCTCCAAGTTGCTTGAACGCTATCTGCAGCGTTTTTCGCAGGTGCTTGGCCTGGTGCAAAGCGCCGATAAAGCGGCGCTGATGGCTGAGTTTACAAAAGGCAAAGCCTTCTTTGGTGAGCTTGCTGGTCAGTTTCTGGATGAAAGCCGGCAACTTTTGCAAAAAGCGACTGACGGCAGAAGCTAAGCTTACTGGACTTAGATGTCTGTCAGTTGATAAAAATCACGGATCACCTGCCAGGCTTGTTGCGGTGAATCGACAAAACGAATCAGCTCCAGATCGGCGGCACTGATTACCCCGGTTTCTACCAGTAAATCAAAGTTGATTAAACGCCGCCAAAACGTCTCATCGTACAAAATCACCGGTACCGCTTCGGCCTTTTTGGTCTGCAGCAAAGTCAGGGTTTCGAACAGCTCATCCAAAGTGCCAAAGCCACCCGGGAAAGCAACCAATGCGCGGGCACGCTGCAAAAAATGCATCTTGCGAATGGCAAAATAGTGAAACTGGAAGCAAAATTCCGGGGTAATGTAAGGGTTGGGGTGTTGCTCTTTCGGTAGCACAATGTTCAGGCCAATGCTGGCACTGCCTGCTTCCATCGCGCCCCTGTTTGCTGCCTCCATAATACCAGGACCACCACCACTGATAATGGTCAGTTGCTCTTCCGGCCTGCGCTGGCTGTGCTCGGCAACTAAATAGGAAAAATCCCGCGAAGCCTGATAATAGCGGCTGTTGCTCAGATCGCGCCTGGCTTGTTGTACTGCCTGTTGCAGTTTGATGTCTTCAGGCGAGGTGCTAAGGGCGGTTTCTGCTTGAGCCAGAGCTTTTTTGGCATCCTCGGGAGCCTTAAAGCGGGCACTGCCAAATACCACCAGGGTAGCATCGATACCATGTTGCTCCAGCACCAGTTGCGGCTTTAAATACTCCAATTGCAATCGCACATGACGAAGCTCATCCTGCAACAAAAAACTATGGTCTGCAAAAGCCAGCCGGTAGGACGCATGATCCTGCAATTGACTGATGGCGTCGACCGAGTCCTGGGCACTGTTAAAATGCCGGCGATGTAAGGCATTGTGGTGGGAGTTTGACATAGTGGCTCCTGATAAGTGGTTGTTTTTTAAACAAGCAATTGCCGTGAAGAATGCAACCTGCTTTGATTTAAACTAAGATTAACTGGCATTGAACTGTGTCACAATGACGCAATCACCACCAAAAGGATTGTAGCAGCAAGATGATGACCGATGGATTAATGGCGCTTGGTGCCCTTGGCCTTATTTTGCTCGGTATGGAGTGGATGACACTCGGCCTGAAAAAGGCGGCCGGTAATAATCTGGTAACGGGCTTGCAGCGCTGGACTGGTAAACCTGTGCATGGCTTACTGATTGGCACTGTTACCACAGTGGCGGTGCAATCATCTACGGCGGTGACGGTCACCACCATCGGCTTTGTCAACGCCAACCTGTTGTCACTGCGCAATGCCGCTTATGTCATTTATGGCAGCAATGTCGGGACTTCCTTTACCGGTTGGTTTGTTGCTCTGGTTGGTCTGCAATTTAAAATCGATGCGCTCGCCCTGCCGCTGATTGGGATAGGGATCCTGGTCAAGTCGTTTGTTAAACAGCGAGGCTGGCAAGGCAGTGGTCAGGGCTTGGCGGGTTTTGGTTTGATGTTTTTGGGCATTGGCCTGTTAAAAGACAGCTTTGATGCAGCTTTTGTCAATATCGAGTTTGGCTGGTTGGTGGGTATCGGCTGGCTTGGACTGTTGTTGGCAGTGCTGATTGGCGCATTGCTTACTACGGTGATGCAAGCTTCGGCGGCGGTCATTGCCTTGGTGATCACTGCTGTTGCCAGTGGGGTGGTACCTCTTAGCCTGGGGGCTGCTTTTGTGATCGGCTCTAACCTGGGCACTACCTCGACCGCCATTCTTTCTGCTTTGGCTGCCACCGCCAAGGCCAAGCGGCTGGCTATGCTGCATGTTATTTTTAATGTCATCACTGCTGTTGTCGCATTGATTTTACTGCAGCCTTTGCTGTGGTTGTTATTGTGGTTGCAGCAATTGTTATTTGATGTGCACCATGCCGCTTTTAGTCTGGCCTTGTTTCATACCTTATTCAACGTGCTTGGGGTGCTGTTGATGTGGCCGATCAGTGACCGGCTGGTGCTGTGGTTAAATGGCCGTTTCCGCCGTCAGCCCAGTGATCGACTGCGGATGCTGGATCAGTCCAGTCTGGCAATTCCCGCACTTGCTCTGAAAACATTAACCATGGAGCAGCAGCATGTCTTGCAGCAGCTTTGCCGCTTGGCTGGCAGTATGGACCATAAACCGATGGAGCAATCTGTATTGGATGAGTTGCGTCAGTCGCAACGTACCATTGCTCAATTCAGCAGCCAGTTAGGTCAACAGCCACTGCACTCTGCCGAGTCCGATTTGTTGAATGCTTTGGCGAAGAGTCAACTCAGGGTCGAGCTCTTATTGCAAATGCTGCCGCAGCTGGAGCATCGTTTTGAACATGATCGTGCCGGCATTCGGCTCGAAGCCGAGTTCTGGCGTCAGTTAGCTGCATTGGATTTACCGGCCGGAACCGGTCAGATTTCTGCCTTGTACCGGGACATTAGCCGTTGGCGTGCAGCACAAAAACAGCAACTGGTAGCGCCAGCACAATTAAGCGTGGCTTTACACAGCGGTCATGGCGGCGAGTGGTTGCTGCGCTTGGCTGAGTTACGCCGTTTCGACCACCATTTAACCAAGGCCATGTTGGGTGTTGGTCAGATCCAGCACTATTATGAGCAGCAACAAGAGATCGTGCCTAGCCAAACTAAACCAGGAGAACCCAATGCCAGTTAATGCACAACTCACCTTTATCGGCGGGGCCGGGCAAGTGACCGGTTCTTGCTATTTACTGGAGTTAAACAACAAGAAACTATTACTCGACTGTGGCATGGTGCAAGGCAGCGATCAAATTCGTGAGTGGCACAAGTTCCGCTTTAAATTTCGGCCAAAAGACATCGATGCGGTGATTTTATCGCATGCCCATATCGATCATAGTGGTTTATTGCCTTTACTGGTGGCGAAAGGTTTTCAGGGTAAGATTTACTGCACCAAAGGCACCGCTGAATTACTGCCGGTACTGTTAAAAGACTCGGTGCACTTGTATTTAAAAGATTTGGAGTGGAAGAACAGGCGGGCTGCCCGGGCTGGTAAGAAAGAAATCCAGCCGGTGATGCAGTTAAACGACGCTGAGCGGGTGGTGGACTTATGCGAACCGCAGCCTTACAACAAACGCTTGGTACCCATGCCAGGGCTGGAGCTGGAGTTTAACGATGCCGGCCATATTTTGGGCTCTGCCATTGTGCAGCTTTGGCTCAAGGGCAAACAAGGCATGCGGCATTTGGTATTTTCCGGCGACTTGGGCAATCCTGCTACCGTGCTGATGCACGATCCGACGCAGATTGAACATGCTGATGTGGTATTGATGGAAAGTACCTATGGCGATCGTAATCATCAGGATGTGGAGCACACTGTCGCCGAGTTTGCGGCAGCGCTCGATGCGGCCTACGAGGCCGGCGGCAATGTCTATATCCCAGCCTTTGCGCTTGGTCGCTCACAGGAGATTTTGTACTACCTGGGCGTGTTGTACCATCAGGGCAAACTCAAACAAAAAGTTGTGTTTTTGGACAGTCCGATGGCCATTAGCATTACCGAGATCTACGACCGCTTTTTTCATAGCATGGATCCGGATGATACCAGGATTTTGAAGCAGCAGAATGTGCGCGATCTGGCGTCGTTTCTACCGATCCTGAAGCTATCGGAAACGGTCGAAGACTCTATGGCCATCAACCGCTTTAAACAAGGCGCCATCATCATTGCCGGCAGTGGTATGTGTAATGGTGGCCGTATTGTGCATCACTTTAAGCACAACTTATGGAAAAACTCCAATCATTTGATTTTTGTTGGCTTTCAGGCGCAAGGTACTTTGGGGCGACGCTTAGTTGACGGCGAGCAACGTATTAAGCTGTTCGGCCAGGATATTGTGGTCAAAGCCAAAGTTCATACCATAGGAGGTTTTTCCGCCCATGCCGGGCAAAGTGAGTTATTGCAGTGGGCGAAGGCCATTGGCGGGCAGCCAAAATTCTGGTTAGTGCATGGCGAAAGCAAAGCGCAACAGGTGCTGCAGCAAGAAATGACGGCGCTTGGTTTGGCTGTGGATATTGCTGCTCAGGGACAGCAGATCAGTCTTTGACTGAAAACGTCAGGCTGTCCGGTTTAAACGATGAAATTTTTATGACGCTATTGCTATAGTCGTTTGAGTTGGTTAATATGTGCGCACTTCGAAAGGCAAGACATCCGAAAGGGTGATCACGCAAAGCTTCAGATCTAACGGAAACAATGTTTCCCATGATAGCTGGGCTGCCATTAAGTGTCGTCCTGACCTTAATGTGAACTGCAACAGCAGTCGTCATATCGACCTTTCGCAAGCACAAGCTAATCACCATTCAAAGACGAATGGATTCTGACTAATTTACGGTTTTTGGAGCCAGAAAATGAAATTGAAATTTGTAGCTTTAGCGTCTGTACTTGCAGCCACTGGTGTGTTCAGCTCACAGGCTCAGGCCGATCAACAGCTTGCTGTGTCTATCTGCTCGTATGTTGCAGCGGATAGCCGTAATGATTTACGTAAAACCTTAAGTGATCACCGTTTGCGTCTGCGCAACGTGTACGATGGTATCCTGTGTGATGGTCTGCCACTGGTACGTCATGCCATTCGCCACAATGCCAATGATACTGCTGACTTTATCATCCGTCAGTTGCCAGGCAGCCAGGTAGCTTCTTCTGGTGATATTGAGTGGGCTGAAAGCAATGGTTTTTCTGGCTCGCCGGTCATTGAAGCCATTCGCGCTCGCGCCAATAGCTAATTGTTGTACACCCTCCCTGTTTTTTTAAGGCGCCGGTTTGGCGCCTTTTTTTGTGTGTTAGTTTAAGCTTCTACTTGGGTTGGCTGGATGTCCTCACTGGGGTAACAACCCAGCACTTTAATAAATTTGGTGATGCGGTTTAGCTCTTCCAGCGCTCGGGTCATAGCGTAGTCGTTGGCATTGGCCAGCACATCCACATAAAACATTTCTTCCCACGGGTTGCCAGGTATAGGACGGGACTCTAATTTTGCCATGCTGATACCATGACGTTTTAGCACGGTTAAGGCATCGACCAAAGCCCCAGGCTGCTGGCCGGTAAACATGATAAAGGTGGTTTTAGCGGGTATGGCTTTTGCTACGGACACTGCTTTGCGGGCAACCACGATAAAGCGGCTGACGTTGTCTTTTTGGTTGGCAAGTTCGCGCGCCAGTACCTCCAGGCCATAAATTTTACCGCCGGCTTCACCGCCAATAGCAACCATGGTTGGATCCTGCTTTTGCTGAACACGCTGAAAGGCATCGGACGAGCTGTCGCAATACTCAACCTTAATATTGGTCAGACCCAACAAAAACTGGCTGCACTGGGCAATGACCTGAGGGTGGGCGCAGATCTGGCGGATTTGATTCAGCGGAGCTCCCGGCAAGCCAAGCACGCAATGATCTATCGGATGGGTCAGTTCGCCGACAATGGATAAGCGGGTGTGCTGCAGCAAATCGTAGACTTCGTTGATGCTGCCTGAGGAAGTGTTTTCAATGGGCAGCACAGCATAATCGGCGTGGCCGGTTTCAACCGCTTTAATAATTTCATTAAAACTGTCGCAGCCAATATCAATGATTTGCTCTGCCCGGCGGGTGAAGTATTTTTGCGTTGCCCAGTAACTGTATGAGCCTTGACCACCAAGGTAAGCAACTTTGACCGAGGGCCCTTGCATACCCCGCAGTTCACCCTGCAGCTTGGCTTGTTGCTGCAATACGGAGTCTTCGATGATGACATGAAATAACCGGGTGACATAGTGGGCATCCAGCTCCAGTGCCTTGCCGCTTTCGATCAAACGTAGCAGCAACTCTTCTTCACGTTGTTGATCGCGGATAGGCTTATTCTGGCTGATTTTGGCCTCGGCAACGGCCAAAGCCAGCTTGCGCCGTTTGGCCAGCAATTGCAGCAACTCCTGATCGGTATGCTGGATTTGTTGTCGTACTTCAGTTAGTTCCATGACGGATCATCCTCGTTGCATTCTGTCGGTGTTTGGTCAAAAAAAAACCTCCCTTCGAGGGAGGTTTTGGGTGTTCTGCACGCGCGCAACACTACCTCCCGGGTTGGGTGGTAAAAAAAACAAAAAAGAGTGTGTTGGTGTGAGCGCGTTTCATCCTGTTTTTTTATCAGTCTGGATGGCTAAAGTCAACTGTTAATGCGCTGGTCGCAGCAGTAAATGGTATTTTTCTGGCCCGGGTAAAAAGGCAAGCTCCTGCTCGTGCAGCCAATAGCGGTGGTCGGTCCGATAAAAAGGGGACAGCGGATGACCAGACTGACCAGCCGGAACCGTCAGTATGCCGTGCTGCTCAAAGCCAGGAGCAACCACCATGCGTTGCGACTGTCCGAAACCAGGCCGTTGCACCCGAGGCATATGGCTATCACCTGCTAAAGGATCGGCTGGCATATTCAGATAATGGCCTAAAAACGGCACGGCGCTGGCCAGGGGGTGCCAGAAACGCGCCCTGTTTTGCTCACCCCAACTAAGCTCACTCAGCTCTTGCTGTCCTCTGGTCAGATCGCTATAGCTTTGCACCACCGCCGTTTGCAATAAATCGTCCCAACTGGCAAAGGCCGCTGGTAAGGTATCGTGCCGGCGTTGTTGCAGCATTTGCCAGGCTGGGGCCGCCAGTGGATATTTTAAGTCATGGCTGCGAAATCCTTTGCTTTCCAAATAGGCGCTCAAAGGTGCAAACAGCAACTCGAGGGTTTTTTGCCGAAAAGCACGAACCAGGGAGTAGCCAATGGCATCGGTGGCGGCATAATCACTGCTGGCTGTCACCTCCTGCTGGTAGTCATGCAGCTGATGAAGCTGAATAAACTCAGGGGTCAGTTGCTCCAGTAACAGCTGTCGCCAGGGCTGTAACATTTTGGCCTGATGATCCAGCTGAATTGCGTGTAGATCTTGTTCGGTAAACTGGGTTTGGGCCAGCAAGCGTTGCTGTATTTGCCAGCCTCTGGCACCCATATCATAACCACCATTACCAAGTAATTGATAGTTGCTGCCCCCGACTACTCGGGCATTGGCAGACCATAGCCGCTGCAGCTCTGGATTGATCAGCTGTGGTTGCTGCGCTGGCTCCAGATAGCCCAGCCAGCTATTGTCACCATTGCTCCAGTCTTGCGGTTTGTCCCAGTCACTGATTTGCCGTTTGGGTATTGGGCCCATAATACCCCAGCCAATCTGTCCTTGTGAGTCCGCTACCAGGATGTTTTGTGCAGGAATGCCTGCCATGGCAGCGATGCGCAGTGCCTGAGGCACGGTGCGGGCGGCTTCCAGTTGCATTAACTGCATATTGACCGCTTCGGAATCGTAAGCCACCCAGCGCAGCGCATAGCGCTGTTCATCTGTCATGGCTGGTAATAGCGGCCCCCACTGGGTCTCTTTTAGCTGCAGCTGGGTGGCTGTCTGGCCTTTGACTTCAATCACTTCATGGTGCCATATAAAGTCTTGCCAGCCATCTGGTGTCAGGTACTGCTGGCCATCTTCGCTGAGTTGCAGTGCAATCACATCGTGCCAGTCGGCGGTGCTGTTGGTAAAACCCCAGGCGATATGGCCATTACTGCCAACCACGATAGCAGGCGCGCCGGGTAAGGTGAGACCGGTAACTCGCTGCAGACCTTCAGCAGCTGGCCAGTGGATGTCTGCTTTAAACCAGGTGGCCGGTACCCGAATGCCAAGGTGCATATCATCAGCCAGGATGGCGCTGCCATGTGCGGTGATAGCGCCAGCGACAGCAAAGTTATTGCTACCGATATCCACGCTGTCTTTGACGCTGCAATCCAGGCAGGCCAAGTTTTGTTGGCGCAGAATATCCGGGTAGGAGGTCCGTGGCATCGGGACTGGCGGTTTACTGCTCCCATCAATGGCGGCTTGATAATCCGGATGATGTTGCTGCAAAAAAGCCAGCCAGCCCGTTGGGATTGCATCGGCCAGAGCGCCCATTGCTAATTCATCACGGCCTTGCTTGCCTTGCAATTCCAGATACATGCTAAAGATGGTGAGCAGCGAGTCTTCTTCTCGCCAGGGTTCAGGCTTGCTTTGTAACAGCAGGTACTCAAAAGGTCGTACTCTCAGCTGTGATAAGCCATCGTTAACGCCATGGGTGTATGCTGTGAGCAACTGCAGTTGTTCCAACGGTAACTGGTGTAAAATACTACTGGCACGGCTACGAAAACGGTGTTGACGCAATTGAATGTCGGCATGGATGGCGCGTGGACCAAATAAAGCAGCCAGCTCACCGGCAGCATTGCGGCGCAGCAAGTCCATTTGGAAAAATCGCTCCTGAGCATGGACAAAGCCAAGCGCATAGGCCGCATCTTGTCGGCTATAAGCCTGAATTTTCACATAGCCGGTATGATCGCGACTGATCGCTACCTCGTCTGCTACCCGCACCAACACTTCGCCCTGATACAGCGGCAAACTGGCTCGCAGCACGAAGTAAGCGGTCATCATCGCGACCAAAGCCAGCAGCAGTAAGCCTGCGATTATCCATTTTAACCAGCGCATATGCTAAACTCTTTGGCATAAAATCAGAAGGTTAGCATAGCATTCGGAGGTGTGCATGACGGTGATGAAAAAAGTCTGGGATCCGGCGGTGCGGTTTTTTCACTGGAGCCAATTGCTGCTGTTGGCAGGGCTCTGGTATACCGGCACAGAAGGCCTGATGGAGTGGCATCAGTTGTTGGCTTATACTCTGGCTGCTGTTTTGCTGGCCAGGATTTGCTGGGGATTTTATGGCAGTCAAACTGCCCGTTTCAGTCAGTTTGCCGCCAGTCCGAGAACCGCCATAGGTTACTTACAGCGGCCGCAGCCGGTGATGGGGCATAACCCAGCGTCGTCTTATATGATCTTTGCTTTATTGCTGTTGGTTTTGCTGCAGTTTATCTCCGGCCTGATGACAACCGATCATATTTTCACCGATGGGCCGCTGGTGCGATATGTGTCGAGCGAGACGGTGTCTTTAGCCACACGCTGGCACAAACTGGGCATTGATATTTTATTGGTTGCTGTGGTTGTGCACATCATCGCTGCCATTTGGCACAGCTGGCGGCATCACAATGTAATTATGGGGATGCTGCATGGCAAGTTACCTACAGCAAAGGATGTGAATGTGCCTGAACCCAAAACAGGCTGGAGTTTCTTTGTATTGGTGGTGCTGTTCTGGCTGGCGTTTTACTGGTGGCAAGGGGCGGATTTAATTCGGATGTTATCCTACCAGTGAAGCAAAGGGGCCTGTTGGCCCCTTTCTGATCATGTGACAGCAGGTGTGTTTAATCAGCCCGGTAGTTATCGTGACAGGCTTTGCAGTTATTGGCAAATTCACGGAAGGCGCCCTGAATGGCACGGCGATCTCCACCTTGAGCGGCTTCATGCAGTGCCGCTGCATCAGCAGCAAACTTTTCTCCACGCTGATTAAAATCGTCCAGGTTTTGCCAAAGCGCCGCTTTTACTTTGCCGCTGGCATGATCGGCGCCCGGGATATTAAAGGCTTCCCACGGGAGTTGAGTCAGGGTAGCCAGTGCTTCAGCCCGACGTTGTACCCGCTCAAGATCATAAGGCACATTGCCACGAAACATGTCGTTAATATCCACCAGATTAAAACGAATGGTTTGAAATGCTGCCTGGCGGTAGCTCACTGCGTCTTCGCCATTGACAAAGGCATTGGCTTGAGCTGTATGGCTAAATAAAGCACCAGAGCATAGCAAGGCGACTGTAATAAGAGCTTTTTTCATGGTAACTCCTGTTGGCTTATCCTCTTTACCCAAGTCACTATACTAAGGGACTTGTCATAAAAAGTGTAGTATCTTAAGTTGTAGTCAGGATCTGACCATCACTTTACTCAGCAATAACAACAACAGGCTCCTTGGTAGTGAAAGATCTGCATTTGCAAAAACCCTCCGGTTTGCAATCGCTCAGCGTGAAATTAGCGCTGTTGGTATTTATTTGCACGATGGGGGCGGGCATTGCAGTGCTATCGGGGGTGTTGTTTTTGCAACGTGCTGTTCTTTTAGAGCAGGAACAAAACAATTTAGCGAGCCTGGCTTCGCAGACGGCGAAGCATATTGAGCAGCTCATCACGCAAAAAGAAAAAAAAGCGCTGGCTGCCAATCAGTTACTCACCCGCTCTTTGCAAGGGGATGCAGGCTCAGTTGCTGTGCCCTTACAGCCGGGAGAGGATGGAGCTGTCCGGATCCGTGATACGGCCTCAGGTGCTTTTCTGCCAGGATCACAGCTTGGCACTGAGGCAGAGCGCTGGTTTGCTGCCAGTGAGGGCGGTTGGCCAGAGCTTGCTGCCATGATGCGGCAGGATTTTTTCAATTTCTATTTTATCAGCCATGATCACTTTATCCGAATTTCACCAGCCGATTGGGCACTGGTCATTGATGCTGAACACAATTTTCACCAGGATCTGTTTTATCGACTGGCGACCCCGGAGCATAACCCCGCGCGAATACCGCGTTGGACGCCGGTGTATTTTGATGACATCTGGCAACAGTGGATGATCAGTCTGGTTGTGCCTGTGTACCTTGATGATAGGTTTGTTGGTGTCACCGGCTCCGACTATTTACTGGACGACCTTTTTGCGGATTTGACGTCATTGGTACTGATAGCCAGACAGTATCAACTGATGGTGTTTGAGCGAACCGGCAATCTGCTGATGGCTCCGGGGCAGCGTCCGCAGCCTGAAGCCCGAATGAATACCCTGCTGGAAGGTCTGGAGGTTTCGGATCCTGAGCTGCAGGCTTTTAAGCAGCAATTGCTGAAAGAGCCCGAGCGCAATCAGTTTTATAGTGGCCGGAGTGAGCACTATGTATTGCAGGCTGCTCCTATTGAGCGTTTGGGCTGGTTTTTAACCCTCTACAGGCCCTCAGCAGACACCTTTCATACACTGCAAAGCATTCAATCCAAAGTCGTTGTGCTGTTCGTGCTGATTGCTTTGATTGTGGCCGTGTTGTTGCAGTTTTTTATCTATCAACTGGTGTTAAAGCGACTGAACCGGGTATCGGATGCATTGGTCCGGCTTGGTCGGGGTGGGTATCACACTTTAAAGCTGGATCAGAGCAACGATGAGATTGGTGTGCTGAACCGTGCCGTCGAAGGAATGTCGGGTGAAGTTGGTGAATTATTGGCTGGTTTAAATACCCGTATTGCAGAAAAAGAACAGGCCGAACGCTCGACCAGAAAGCTGACCAAAGCAGTGGCTTTTTCCAGTTCCGGCATTGTGTTAACCGATGAGCAGTTGCGCATTGAATACCTGAATCCTTTTTTAGTGGATTTGTTGTTGTTGCCCGCTGAAGAGGCGGAGGGTAAGTCCATCACCGATTTAATCGCCATGGAGATGGCGTTTGTGCGGGAGGAGATGTTGCAAACCATCCTGTCGCGCCACCACTGGCGAGGTGATATCTTGTTAGCACATCAGGCTCAGCAGTGTTGGATGTCGATGGCAATTGCACCGATTCGGGATGAAAAAGGTACAGTCACTAATTATGTCTGTGCTTTGCAGGATATTTCGTTCATCAAAGAAAGCCAGCAAAAGATGGAGCAACTGGCTTACTTTGATGTGCTGACCGGCCTTGCTAACCGGGGGTACTTTCGCGAACAACTGCGCAAGGCACTCGCGATGTCGCAGCGAGGTCATTACTCCTTTGTACTGCTCTATTTTGATTTGGATGAATTCAAACTCATTAACGACACTCTGGGGCATGATGCAGGTGATGAGTTGCTAAAAGAAGTAGCGAAGCGGCTGATCAGTCGTTTGCGTGAGGAAGATACCATTGCCCGGCTGGGTGGTGATGAGTTTGCCGTTATTCTTAGTGGCATTGAAAGCCGGCAACAGGCTGCGTTGATCGCAGAAAACCTGCAGCACTCCTTTGCCATGCCGGTTAAACTGGGATCCCATGAGGTTGCCATTAGTGCCAGTATTGGCATCACCATGGCACCCGAAGATGCCGGTGATGAAGAGTTGCTGTTAAAGCATGCCGATTTAGCGATGTATGAAGCCAAGGCGCGCGGTAAGAACACCTTTCACTTCTTCAGTCAGGATTTGAATGAGGCGGCCAAAGAGCGGTTGGAGCTTGAAAATCAGCTGAGAGAGGCCATTCGTGAACATCAGTTCATGCTGTATTATCAGCCAAAAATCGACCTGAACACCCAGCGTATTATTGGCTACGAAGCCTTAATTCGCTGGTTGCGACCGGATAATAAGCTGGTGCCGCCAGCTCGTTTTATTCCGGTGGCAGAAAGTACCGGTCTTATCGTGCAAATTGGTGAATGGGTACTGTGGGAGGGTTGCCGCTTTCTGGCGCGTCAATGCAGCCGCGGTTTCAATGTGGACTTATCCATCAACTTGTCGGCACGGCAGTTCAGAGATAACAGTTTGGCTGAAACGGTGGAGCGAATTTTGAAGCGTACCGGGGTAGAACCGAAACGAATTATTTTCGAAATTACCGAAAGTATGCTGATGGGCGATACCGATGCGGCTATTCATCAGCTAAATCAGCTGAAAAGCCTTGGTGTGTCTTTATCTATTGATGATTTTGGTACAGGCTATTCATCGCTGAGTTATTTGAAACGCTTCCCGGTCGATGAGCTTAAAATTGACCGCTCCTTTGTGCAGGATATCCCGGAAGACAGCAACGATATGGATATTGTATCTGCCATCATTGCCATGGCGCAGCAAATGAATTTGCGGGTGGTGGCTGAAGGGGTTGAAACTGCTGAGCAGGTAGCGTTTCTTAAGCAGCATCATTGCACTTTGGTGCAAGGCTATTATTTTAGTATGCCGTTGGCTGAGCAAGAGCTTAATCAACTCGAATTTACAATCAACTGATCCCAACATCAGGAACACAACAATGACTAAACAACTTCCCTGGGTTGGTATGGTGGCCGTTGCTCTGGCAACGCCTGTCCTCTATGCCGCACAGACCACTCCGCAATTGGGGATCCGGGATAAAACGCCGAACCTGGTTGCGCTTACCAATACCACTGTGACCACCGAGCCAGGCCGCACCCTAACCAATGCCACCATTTTAATTCGCAATGGTGTCATTGAGTCGGTTCGTGCTGGTGGCGCTGTACCCGCAGGCTACCAACAGCATGACTTAAGTGGCCATTTTGTTTACGCCGGCTTTATCGATCCTTTTACCCAGTATGGCGTGGAGCAGGCAAAAGCAGTAGGAGGTTTCCGCTTTGGTGAGCCGCCCCAGTATGAGAACGAGCGCAAAGGGGGCAATGCCAGCAATGCAGCCATCCATGCAGAACGTCGCTGGGCTGATGCCTTCAGACCGGATAGCAGCCAGGCAAAACCACTGATTGAGCAAGGGTTTACTGTGGTGCAGGCAGCGCGTCACGATGGCATTTTTCGCGGTTCGGCTGTGGTAGCTTCCTTGGCGGAAGGCTTACCAAATGAAGTTATCTTAAAAGCCAATGGCAAGCAGTTCATGTCCTTTAGCAAAGGCAGCTCTACTCAGAGCTACCCGTCGTCGCTGATGGGCAGTATGGCGTTGATCCGTCAAACCTTATCGGATGCGAACTGGTACCAGAGTGCGTATGGCAAGACGGATTTGCGCTTTCATAGCCAGCCGATTGAGTACAATGCAGCTTTGGCGGCGTTAGCCAATCTGCCAGAGCAGGGCGTTTTGTTTGAAGCCAGCGATGAACAGTCTCTATTGCGTGCGCATAAATTGTTGGCCGAGTTCGGACTGGAGCGGGTTGTCTTGCTGGGTTCTGGCCATGAGTACAGCCGTCTTGAACAAGTGAAAGCCAGCAACCGCACTTTGGTGTTACCGCTTAGCTTCCCAGCGGCACCGGATGTGCATTATGCAGATGCTCAGCTGGATGTAAGTCTGGCAGATCTGCGGCACTGGGAGCGGGCTCCGGCTAATCCGGCGGCTGTCGCTCAGGCTGGAGTTCGCTTTGCTTTAACCAGCCATGGCCTGGATAAAGTTGCAGACTTTTGGCCAAACCTGCGCCGGGCGATGCAGTATGGCTTAACAGAGCAGCAAGCACTTGCTGCGCTGACCACAGTCCCAGCTGAACTGCTTGGCCTTGGTGGACATCATGGAAAAATTCAGCCAGGTTATCAGGCAGATCTGGTCGTGAGTCGGGGCAATCTGTTTGAAGATGGGGCTATTGTCGCGACCTGGCTGCGTGGTCAGCCGGTGCAGCATCAGGCTCCGGGTCCTGATTTTACAGGTCATTATTCGGTTTTGCTTGCTGGCCAGCCGGCTCAGCTGACATTGACTGGTCGCTCTGGAGCTTATCAAGGTGAGTTGAAACTGGCTGAGACGAGCGTCAAACTGGAGCATCTTCAGCAGCAGGGTGCTCAGTTGCAGTTCAGTCTTGCTTTAAACGATCTGTTACAGCGCACTGAGGTGATTCAGTTCAGTGGGGTGTTGTCAGACAATCAATTAACGGGTCAGTGGCTGGAAGCGAATGGGACGCGCAGTGCGGTCCAAGCCAGTAGACAGCCTCTGCCTGCGAGAGAAGCTGCGCCGGCTACTGAGGCTGCTCCTTTGATTTCACAGCTGACTTTTCCAAATCGTGCCTTTGGCCTGTCAGAGCTTCCAAGTCGGCAAAACCTTCATATTCGAAATGCTACCGTTTGGACAGCTGCCGATGCCGGTGTGTTAACTGAAACCGATGTCATTGTCAGGGATGGCCGTATTCAACGTATCGGCCAGGGCTTGTCTACGCCCAGAGGCTATACCGTGATTGATGCTACCGGCCTGCATTTGACACCAGGCATTATTGATGAGCACTCCCACATAGCTACTGCACAGGGAGTGAATGAAGGCTCGCATGCCAATACTGCAGAAGTACGCTTAGGCGATGTGATAAACCCTGATGATATCAATATTTACCGTGGCTTGGCCGGTGGTGTGACTGCTGTGCAACTATTGCATGGTAGTGCCAACCCGATTGGCGGCCAGGCGCAAATTTTGAGCTTGCGCTGGGGGCAGGATGCTGAAGGCATGAAGTTTCAAAATGCACCACCAAGCATTAAATTTGCACTGGGGGAAAACGTCAAGCAATCGAATTGGGGTGCTCAGTTCAGCAGCCGCTATCCACAAACCCGGGTTGGAGTAGAAACCTTTATCCGTGATCAATTCCAGGCCGCCAAAGAGTACCAAGCCAAATGGCAGGCCTATGAGCGCTTATCACGGCGTGACCGGGCGCAGGTAGCACCGCCACGGCGGGATTATCAGTTGGATACTTTGGTGCAAATCCTCAATGGCGAGCGTCACATTCATACTCACTCCTACGTTGCTTCCGAAATTCTGATGCTGATGGAACTGGCTGAACAGATGGGTTTCCGAATTCAGACCTTCACCCATATTCTGGAAGGCTACAAGGTTGCCAGTGAGATGAAAGCGCATGGTGCTTCTGTCTCTTCCTTTGCCGATTGGTGGGGCTTTAAAATGGAAGTGTACGATGCCATTCCAACCAATACCTGCCTGATGCACGAGCAAGGGCTGAATGTCAGTGTGAATTCTGATGATCCGGGCTTGTTGCGCCGTTTGAATCAGGAGGCGGCCAAGTCGGTGATGTACTGCGGGATGGATGAGCATGAAGCTTTGAAAATGGTCACTATTAATCCGGCGATGCAGCTGAAAATTGCTGATCAGGTCGGTTCCATTGAAGCCGGTAAACGGGCCGATTTTGTGCTGTGGGATGGGCATCCGCTGTCTGTCTACAGCCAGGTGCAGCAAACCTGGATTGAAGGGGCGCGTTATTTTGATCGCGCCAGTGATCTTGCCCAGCGTGAACAACTGGAGCAGGAGCGCTTGCAACTGATCCAAAAAGTACTGACCGCCGGTGAGTCAGCGCGTCAGGGCAGTAGCGTAGGTTATAAAGACGAGGATCCCATCTGGCATTGCGATGATCACCAGGACTGGCTGCAAATCCGCTTTGGACATCAGCGCTACCATCAGCATGGTCACTCCCACGGCCACCATCAGGGCCATCAGCATGCAGGAGCACACCAATGAAGCTGCAGACAATTTTCTCTAAACTTTGTGGTTGTTTGCTGGCAATGACGATAGCATTGCCGGTGCTGGCTGTTAACCCGGTCCCAGGCACTGCGCAGCAGCAACCGATTCTATTGCAAAACGCGCTGGTGCATACGGTCATTGACGCTGAGCCGAAGGTACAAGACGTGTTACTGGTCGATGGTAAGATTGCCGCCATTGGTTCGCAATTGCAGGTACCAGCCAATGCCGAATTGCATGACTTGACCGGCAAGCACCTGTATCCGGGGCTTATTGCCCTGATCAACCAACTGGGCCTGATTGAAGTTGAAGCGGTACGGGCCACCAGAGATGATCGGGAGACCAGCAATACCAACCCGGACTTACGGGTTGAAGTGGCGTTTAATGCCGACTCGGTAGTGATCCCAACTATTCGAAGCAATGGTTTCAGCCACAGTTTGATCTATCCGTCCGGCTCGATGATTACCGGCCGCTCCGCTTTGATGCAACTGGATGGCTGGAATTGGCAGGATGCTCTGGTACAGTCCGATGTGGGTTTGCACATCAACTGGCCGTCCATGACCATTCGTACCGGTTGGCGTGCCAGTCAGAGCCCGGACAAGCAGCGTGAGCAGCAGCAACAGCAATTGCAGCAGCTGCACCGCTACTTTGAACAGGCCCAGGCATATTTCAAAGCGGAGCAGGCTGGCTTGAACCATGGCGTGGACTCGCGCTGGCACCGGATGCTGCCTTTTTTCAAAGGCGAACTCCCACTGTTTGTGCATGCTGATGACCCGCGGCAAATCCGCCAGGCCATGCTGCTGGCACAGCAATACCAGGCTCGTTTGGTCATTGTGGGGGGGCGTGATAGCTGGCGCATGGCCGATGAGCTGGCTGCAGCCAAGGTCGATGTAATTTACACCGCCCCCTTTGGGTTGCCGACCCGGGGTGATGAAGCCTATGACCAGGCCTTTGCGGCTCCTGGCATGCTGCGTGATGCCGGCGTGCGACTTGCCCTTTCCCTGGATGGTTTCTGGGATACCCGCAACCTGGTGTTTGCCAGCGGTCATGTCACCCGTTATGGCTTAAGCCAGGCGGATGCACTGAAGGCGTTAACGCTGGATGCCGCCCGAATCGCTGGAGTGGCTGATCGGCTAGGCTCTATTGAAGTGGGGAAAAGCGCCAGTCTGGTGGTGTCCGATGGTGATATTTTTGATTACCTCGGCCACCGGGTTGAACAGATGTGGATTGATGGCCGCCAGGTAGATTTGGATAACCGCCACAAACAACTGCACAGACGTTATCAGCAGCGTTATCAGTAACAGTTCATCTGTTAGGTATCATAAAAAACCCCTGCATTGCAGGGGTTTTCATTTTGAAGAAAGAACTAATTATTTTCTTAGTTTACGACGTAAGCCCAAACCAGCAAGGCCCGCAACAAACAGGAACAAAGTACCTGGTAATGGTACCGGGTTTGGATCTACTGGCACGATAGGGCTACCACCAGCGAAATCATTGTTATCGGTGTCAGTAATAAATCTGAAACTACCGGTAAATCCTTGACCACCAAAGTCGATGTTCATTACAGTGTACAAATCACCATAAAACACGCCGCCAATAGCTAAGCGATCTGTGTAATTCACATTCACCGTGTAATTGGCAAGATCTGGATTGGAACCAAACAAGGTGAAAGGATTTCCTCGGGCTGAACCAGGAGATAAGACCGGGTCTAGAATGACATCAAACACTGTATTTCCCGGACGACCATTAATGCTGATGCTGGTGATCGCAGTATCGCCATTTAAGGTTTCAAAGGTGAAAGGGTTACCAAAGGTATCGCCATTAACCGAAAGCAACCAGTTGGAACTTCTTGCTTCACCGTATGAAGCCATACCGACAGTGCCGTCCCAGATTATTTCTTCACAAGCACCGGTGATAAAGCAGGTAGTAATGCTCATACCATGCATTTGAGAGCCATTGGTGGTGAAGCCGGTCAAGCTATCTGTGGTGTAAGATACGCCATCAGTAAAGGTAATAATAGGTGATGCTAAAGCACTGCCTGCAAATAAAGTTGCAAAAGCAAGACCAAGTGTTCTGCCGTGAAATTTTTTCATGTCATACTCCGTATGATTGATCGTAATTAGAGAATTTAAATGTGTTTCAATCTATAATGCAAAAATCACGCCTAAAATTAATTTTTATTATTATCATTAGTTTATATTTTTTTGTCACAGGTCGGGCTTGCTGGTGTAAAGGAATTAGACACTATCGCTAAGCGCTTATCCACCTGACCAGATCGTAGCATAACCTAGCTTCTGTAATGCGGCTTCAACTTGAGCGCGCTGATCGTTTTGCAAGAGAATACTGCCGTCTTTGACACTACCACCGCAGGCACAGGCCTGCTTTAATGTTTTACACACGGCTTGCAGTGCCTCCCTATTGCCGGCAATGCCACTGATCACAATCACGGCTTTACCACCGCGTTTTTTGGTCTGACGTTGCAGACGTAACTTACCATCTGCAAAAGCCATGCTGTCCGGTTTTTCTGGTTTCTCTGCAATGATTTTGCCATGTCCGGTGCTATACACCAGATCCTCTCCGGCAACGGGAGTAGAAGAGTTGCTTATACCGGCTTGTTGTTGCCAGTCAGCCAGGGATAGCGTTTTACGATTCATGCCTGCTCCGCTTTATGTCTTACTGTAAATCTTGTTGGCATTTTGCCATTTTTTGCCTAGAATGGCGCCTTAATATTTTAGAAATCTGGATGTCTAAATTGTCGCAGCTTAATCCATTAATCCGCCATTATATTCAGCATACCGGTTTGGATACGGTATGGCAGCTGGATGATCATGAAATTGAACGGGAAGTGTTGTGGTTGGAGCATTTTCTGGATGAGACCGTCCAGCCTGAAGTGTGCTGGAGTTATTTGGTGCCGGAATTAGGTGAGGGTGGGGCCTGCTCGCTGTTTGGTCAATTGGCCGAACAGCCTTATGATTTGGCTGCCACTTTGGGCGGAAAGAGCCCGGAGACGGAGCGTGCTTTACAGCGATTGCAGGTGTTTTGCCAGGCTTTTGAAGCGCGCACCGGTATGGAATGGTTTGGTATTTACCAGGCACGCACCAATCAGGAGCAGCAGCCCGTGCTGGTGAAGTTGGCGTATTATGGCGCCCCTTCCCGGGCCGAATTCCCGTTAACGCCAGAGTTTGCCCGCATGAGCAATAACAGCACCGTTGGTTTGACGGGCAAGGCGCGGGTGATCAACGATATCCCACAGTACCTGGCTCAGGGTGGTGATTACTACACCTGCGATCCAAAAGTTTTAGCCGAAGCCTGTTTGCCTCTGTTTGACCAATCAGGCAGAATAGTTGGCATTATTGATGCCGAAGCTTTTCAAAAAGACGTCTTTAACCCTGCTGCCCTGGCCCTGCTGATTGCCATTTGTTTGATGGTTCCGGCCTATTTGCCTGCAGCAGACTAACCATGCAGTGATTAAAACAGGTGAGCACTATGTTTTCTCAGTTACAGCCGGTGGCAACCGATCCAATCCTTGGCCTGATGGCTGCTTATCAGCAAGATCCAAATCCACATAAAATCGATTTGGGGGTAGGGGTATACAAAGACGAGCAAGGGCATACGGCGGTACTCAAGTGTGTGAAAAAAGCGGAAGCACTGCGTCTGGCCAAAGAAGACAGCAAAACCTACATCGGCATGGCGGGTGATCTCAGCTTTAACCAGCATATTGAACAGTTGGCGTTTGGCAAGGAGCACCCCGCACTTTTGGCTGGTCGCCTGACCACCGCACATACCCCGGGGGGTACCGGTGCCTTGCGGGTTGCCGCCGAGTTTATTAAGCGTGCTAATCCTTCAGCGACCATCTGGGTCACCACGCCAACCTGGGCCAATCACATTTCTCTGTTTCAGGCAGCTGGCTTGCAGGTGAAAGAGTACAGCTACTACGATTACAACAGCAAAGGCTTGCAAGAAGAAGCCATGTTTGCTGAGTTGGCAGAAGTACAGCCTGGCGATGTGGTGTTGGTGCATGCTTGCTGCCACAATCCAAGTGGCCTGGATTTAACCTTCGCCCAGTGGCAGCGTTTTACCGAGCTTGCGAAAGAACGCGGCTTTACCCCGCTGGTCGATATGGCTTATCAGGGCTTTGGGACTGGCTTGGATGAAGATGCTGCTGGTCTGCGTCACTTGGCAGCGGAAGTGCCTGAACTGATTTTGTGCAGCTCCTGCTCGAAGAATTTTGGCTTGTACCGTGAGCGTATCGGTGCCTGTACTTTGCTGGCAGAGCACACCAAGACCGCCGAAACCGCCCGCTCGGTGTTATTAAGCGTTGTGCGTAGTATTTACTCGATGCCACCGGCGCATGGCGCTATCATTGTCAGTCATATTCTGGATAGCAATGAACTGACCACACTGTGGCATCAGGAGCTGGCAGAAATGCGCAACCGCATCAACGATTACCGCCAGCTGATCGTGGATAAATTCAAAGCCGAGGGCATTGCACAGGATTTCAGCTTTATTACCCGTCAGCATGGGATGTTCAGCTTCCTGGGGATCAACAAAGCGCAAATCGACCGCTTGCGGGATGAGTTCAGCATTTACATGGTGGGCTCCAGCCGGGTTAGTATTGCCGGCTTGAACCACAGCAACATCGATTATTTTGCCAAGTCGGTTGCCACCGTGCTGAAGTAAGTCGTATTGGCTTGCAAAAAGCCGTAGCTACTCCTTGATAGGTAGTGCTGCGGCTTTTGTTTTTCTGGCAGATGATCATACACTTAAATCCTATTGCACCACAGGAAAGCTGCACATGCCTGCAATCACTCAATTGATGAGCCGTAACCCGGTCAGTGTCTCCCCGGATGATACCCTGGCGGTGGTGAAAGAGATTTTCGATCAGGTGAAATTTCATCACTTGCTGGTGGTGGATAATCAGCAATTAATGGGCGTGATTTCTGATCGGGATCTGTTTAAAGCGCTAAGCCCAAATCTTGGCACTGCCGCTGAGACCACCAAAGATCTGGCCACACTAAAGAAACGTGTGCATCAGGTGATGCATCGCCAACCGATTAGTTTGTCAGTAGGGGCAGAGGTGATAGACGCCGTGCGGCTGTTTAACCGTGAAGGGGTGTCCTGCATTCCGGTGGTCGACAGTTTTAACCGGCCGCTGGGTATCTTAAGCTGGCGCGATATTATGAAGGCGTTGGAAAAAAAACAGCCACGCCCGGAGTAGAGCGTGGCTATTGTGCCTGTATGGCTTAGATCTTCTTGTACTTGATGCGGTGCGGCTCCAGCGCCTGAGCACCCAGCGTCTCTTTCATCCAGGCTTCGTAATCCGAGTAGTTGCCCTCGTAGAAATTGACCTGACCTTCATCGCGGTAATCCAGGATATGGGTGGCGATACGATCGAGGAACCAACGATCGTGCGAGATCACCATGGCGCAGCCCGGGAAGTCCAGCAAGGCATTTTCTAAAGCCCGCAGCGTTTCCACGTCCAAATCGTTGGTGGGCTCATCCAGCAGCAGCATGTTGCCACCGGCGCGCAGTAGCTTGGCCAAATGCACCCGGTTGCGCTCACCACCGGATAAATCACCGATAAACTTTTGCTGATCGTTGCCTTTAAAGTTAAAGCGACCGACATAAGCCCGGCTCTGCAGCTGAAAATTACCAATCTGCAGGATGTCCTGGCCATCGGAGATTTCCTGCCAAACCGTGTTTTTGGCGTTCATGCTGTCACGGAACTGCTCAACCGACGCCACCTGCACGGTATCGCCAAGCTCAATGCTGCCGGAGTCTGGCTGCTCGGAGCCGGTGATCATCTTAAACAGCGTCGATTTACCGGCACCGTTCGGGCCGATAATGCCGACAATAGCGCCTTTGGGGATGCTGAAGCTTAAATCTTCAATCAGCAAGCGATCGCCGAAGCTTTTACGCAGGTGGCTGACTTCCAGTACCTTGTCCCCAAGGCGCGGACCAGGTGGAATAAACAGCTCGTTGGTTTCATTGCGCTTTTGAAAGTCGGAGTTTTGCAATTCTTCAAAGCGGGCCATCCGCGCCTTGCTCTTGGCATGACGTCCTTTCGGGTTGGTGCGCACCCACTCCAATTCCTGTTTAATGGAGCGCTGGCGGGCCTGCTCGCTGCGCTCTTCCTGCGCCAGGCGGGCTTCTTTTTGCTCCAGCCAGGACGAGTAGTTGCCTTCCCATGGAATGCCGTAGCCACGGTCCAGCTCCAAAATCCAGCCAGCAACATTGTCGAGGAAATAACGGTCGTGGGTAATGGCTACCACAGTACCTGGGTAATCGTGCAGGAAGCGTTCCAGCCAAGCTACCGACTCGGCATCCAGGTGGTTGGTCGGCTCGTCGAGTAACAGCATATCCGGGCGCTCTAACAGCAAGCGGCAAATAGCCACCCGGCGTCGCTCACCACCGGATAAATGCTCAATTTTGGCATCCCAGGCCGGCAGGCGCAGGGCATCAGCCGCCCGCTCCAGCGTATTGTCGAGGTTATGACCGTCTTTAGCCTGAATTAAGGCTTCCAGCTCGCCTTGCTCTTTAGCCAGCGCATCAAAATCGGCATTTTCATCGGCATAAGCGGCATAGACTTCATCCAGCCGGCTGAAGGCTTGCTTTACATCAGCCACCGCTTCTTCAACGATTTCCCGTACAGTTTTGCTGGTATCCAGCTGAGGCTCTTGCGGCAAATAGCCAATTTTGGTGCCGGTCAGTGGCCGGGCTTCGCCTTCAAAATCCTGATCTACCCCAGCCATAATGCGAAGCAGAGTGGATTTACCGGCGCCATTTAAACCCAGCACACCAATCTTGGCGCCAGGGAAAAACGACAGCGAAATATCTTTTAAAATGGTTTTTTTCGGTGGGACTACTTTCGAGACCCGATGCATGGTGTAAATGTACTGTGCCATAGCGTCCACATCATTGGTTGCAATTGCAGAGATTGTACGTGATTTCAGACAGGGCGTGAAGTCACAACCAAGCCGATAACACTGGCACTTTGCCCCTGATTTCTGTTCTAATAGGCGGTATTGCAGCCAACTTTGTGAAGCCTTATGTCTGAAGCACAGCACGATCCGAAATACCAACAGTTTGTCGAAGCCGCAAAAACCAATGGCGTGGTCTATGCGCTCGCCGAAGGTGAAGACTTATTGGTGGTGGAGTCGGTTGAATACGAAGAAACCGATGTGATCCCGTTTTGGTCCTCTGAAGCCGATGCCAAAGCGCATTGTAGCGATGAGTGGGCCAGTTATCAGCCTGAAGCTATCCCACTGGATGTGTTCTGTGATGGCTGGTTAAAAGAAATGTACGATGACGGCCTGTTGATTGGCACCAACTGGGACAGCGAGCTGAGCGGCCCTGAGGTAGAGCCAACTGTTTTGCTGGCTGCGCTTCGTCTGGTACAATAAGCGGTTTATTTGCACCCGTGGCAGCTTCCGGTTGAACCGGCCACAGGGCGCCGCTGTATAAAGGGGAAGATCCCCTTGTTTTGGAAAAGCTATGTTATCTGAAGAAGCCATTCGCGTTCGTAGCGCACTCGAGGAAAAAGGTCTGGAAACTCCGATGCTGGAGACTGGCCTGAGCCGCGATCAGAAGTACCAGAAAATTTCGGCGCTCATGAAGGACGTGGTGCAAACCCTGGGCCTGGACTTGGCCGACGACAGCCTGGCCGAAACGCCACATCGCATCGCCAAGATGTATGTCGATGAAATCTTCTCGGGCCTGGATTACCGCAACTTCCCGAAAGTCACTCAAATTGACAACAAAATGAAGGTCAAAGAGATGATCAAGGTACGGGATATCAGCGTGTCCAGCACTTGTGAGCATCACTTTATTACCATAGATGGTACGGCTACAGTCGCTTACATCCCAGAGACCAAAGTGATTGGCCTGTCAAAAATCAACCGCATTGTCCGCTTTTTTGCCCAGCGCCCTCAGGTGCAGGAGCGTTTAACCGAGCAGGTGCTGGTAGCGCTGCAAACCTTGCTGGAAACGGATAACGTAGCGGTTAGCATTGAAGCGGTGCATTACTGTGTTAAAGCGCGTGGGGTGATGGATACCAATTCCAAAACCCAAACCACTGCCCTTGGTGGTTCATTTCGCGAAGACGCCCGTACCCGTTCCGAGTTTTTTTCACGGTTAAGTTAATCCCTACAAAAACGGCAGCACTGGCTGCCGTTTTTGTTTTCTTGTGTGATTGGCTTTTAGCCAACAGAACCCAAGCCCCACTTTGGCTTTTCAGGTTCAAGGTATCGTTTAGTAAAGGTCTCGATGGATTCAGGATGCTGAAAAAAGTAACCCTGGAAACAGGTGCAGCCCATTGATCTGAGTGCATTTAACTGCTCTTTGGTTTCGACACCTTCAGCGATGACATCCAGCCCCATGTTGTGTGCCAGCGATATGATACTTCTGGCGATGAGTGAATCATTTTGGTTGACATGTATATCATTTACAAAGCTTCGATCAATTTTCAGCGTTTGCAGTGGTAGGTGCTTCAGGTATGCAAGAGAAGAATAGCCGGTACCAAAATCATCCAGAGAAAAGGTAAAGCCTCGCCCATTTAACTTCATCATGGTGGAAGCTACCTCTGCAGCATTGTTAATTAACAGGCTTTCGGTGAGCTCCAGATGTAATTGACTTGCCGTGAACTGATACCGCATCTGGCAGTTTAACAGGTCTTTGATGAAGGATGGATCACTGAATTGGCGTGAGCTGATGTTGATGGCCAGTTTTAAGTCGCGGCTTTGCGGGCTATGTTTCCAGCGATGAAGAATTTTTCCGCTTTCTTCGATGAGCCAGCGGCCAATCGCGACAATCAAACCAGACTCTTCCGCCAGAGGGATAAAAACCCCAGGTGGGATCTGGCCTTTCGTTGGATGCTGCCACCGCAGTAATGCCTCGGCACCGATAAGGCGCTCGTTCACATCAAACTGCCCCTGCAGATGCACTTCTAACTGATCCAGCTCTATCGCGTGTCGCAAATCCACTGCCAGCACTGACTCTGAGTTGTGTTTGTTCTCTAGCTCTGATGTGAAAATTTGATAACTATTTTTGCCTTGCTGTTTGGCATATTTGACTGCCGTTTCAGCATATTGCAATGATTGCTCGCTATTCATTGATGGCTCAATCAGACACACACCAATCGATAGGCTAATTAAACAGCTTTTTTCATTCCACTGAATTGGGGTGTCATAGAGCTGCAACAGTTGACGAGCTTGTTTGCAAGCTATTTTTTTAAGCCCAGTTGCCTTGCTATTGGGAAGGGCAATCAGTAATGCAAACTCGTCGCCACCCACTCTTGCCAGCTTAGTTGCATCTGTACTGTATTGTTGCAATCGCTTGGCGACTTTAAGCAAAATTCTGTCACAAAACTGACGGCCATGAACACTATTGAGTTGTTTGAAGTTGTCGATGTTTAGTAAGTACAAACCATACGATGTAGTATTGAGTTCAAAGTGGTTTGATATTTTAGATAGCTCATCCACAAAGGCCATTCGGTTGGGAAGAAGCGTCAAAGGATCCCGGTGTGTTAATTGGTTAATGAGCTTAGATTGTTGTTGTTGCTCGGAAAGATCACGAAGTACCCCCAGAAAACGTTTACCTAAACTATCCTGGATCTCGTTCACCCGCAGCTCGATTGGGATTAAATGCCCATCTTTGTGCTGAGCCTCTAGTTTTCGTGTGTTGCCTACGATTTTGGCGACTTTATGTTGTTTGTACCGTTCAAGGTAACCATCGTGTTGTTGCGCATGATGTTCGGGCATGATCAGGCTGATATTCTGTCCTACAGCTTCACTCTCCTGATAACCGAGCAACAGCTCAGCTGAGCGGTTAAAACTCAGGATAATTCCTTGCTCATCGATACTAATCACCGCATCCATAATATGATTCAAAAGGGCTATGGAAGACTGGATGGATTGCTGCAGCTGTAACTCTGCGTTTTTTTGTGCACTGATGTCATACAAAAATCCACGCCATAAAATGATGTTGCCTGCCAATTGTTCAGGCTCAGAATGTGAAGCAAGCCAAACCCACTGACCTGCCTGGTGTTGAATACGGTATTCGCAGTGAAAGCTGCTCAAATCTTGCCTGGACTGTTGAATATAGGCATGAACCCGGGCCCGATCATCCGGGTGCAGACGGTCAAAAAATAGTTGTGGATTTTGGCTTAAGGTGCCGGCATCAAAGCCTAAAATGGCTTGAATTTGCTCACTGATTGCAGGCAAGCTGTAGCGGCCAAAGGCATCGCTTTGAAACAGGTAAAAAGCACCTGGGGTTAGTCTGGCATAAGATTCCAGCATGATGCATCTCCTTGCATTGGCTGGCGGTACCAAGCCGCCAGCCGGTTGGGTTAAGCGGCGGATAAGCGGAACTGGTGTGCCAGCTCTTGCTGCTCCAGCCCCAGTTGACTTAGGGTGCTGCTGGTTTTTGCTGTTTCTTCAATGGCGACTGAGGATTGTTCGGTGGCGACCTGAATATTGGTCAGGCTACGGTTAATCTCTTCTGCCACGGTGCTTTGCTGTAGCGCTGCTGCAGCAATTTGCTGGTTCATTTGCTGAATGTTCTGGATATCTTTTAAAATCGTCTCGATGGCCTCGCTGGCATCATCGGTGGACTCAAACACCTCATTGGCCCGCTCAGTATTGCTCTGCATGGCTGTCACAGCCAACTCCGCTTTGCGTTGCAGACGCTGAATCACCTCATTGATTTGGGTGGTGGAAGCCTGAGCCCGTGTTGCCAACTGACGCACTTCATCAGCTACCACCGAAAACCCCCTGCCTGCTTCACCGGCGCGGGCTGCTTCTATGGCTGCATTTAGTGCCAATAAATTGGTCTGCTCGGTAATATTGGTAATCACATCCAGAATGGAGCCGATGCTGTCGGCTTCATCTTTTAGCTCAGCAATGGATACTGCCGACTGATTGACATCTTGGGCCAGTTGCTTGATACCGGTCATGGTCTTATCCAGGATCTGATTGCTCATCTCAGCTTGCTGTGCTGAATTGGTTGCTGCTAGCGATGCTTCCTCCGCGCTGCGGGCCACTTCCTGCACGGTCGCTGTCATTTCATTCATGGCGGCAGCTACCTGCTCCGTTTCTACTTTTTGCTGGCTTACGCCAGCACTGGTTTGCTGGGAAATCACCGCCATTTCTTCGGTTGAGCTTGCTAGTTGGGTAATACCACTGGATAGCCGAAGAATCAGCTGACGCAGACTAACGGTCATGCGCTGCATGGCTTGTGATAATTGCCCTAATTCATCTTTGCGATCGCTGTGCAAATCTTCTGTTAAGTCACCACTGGCAATTTTATTGGCAACTGCGACCACCTGTTGCAGTGGTTGTACAATCAAACGGGTGATGAGTATGGCTGCAGCAATCCCCAGCAGCAGTGCCAGACTACTTGCCGCCAGCAGAACCAAGCGAAGCTGCTGCTGTTGGTGATGCATTTGCTCCAGCTGTCTCTCCAGCGACTGCTCTGCGCTGTCGACCATTAATCTGGCTTGCGTATTGAGTTGCTGTTCAGAGTTATTGGTCGCATCAACCAAACGACGAAACTCGGAGAAATAATGCTGATACTGTTGCAGCTGCCCAAGGCTGTAGTCGAGCTCGGTCAGCAGTGAGCTGTGCAGTCCACTTTGCCGAAGTTGTTGGCTGTATTGCTCAACCAGTCCCAGTTGCTGCTGTAGTGCCTGGTAATCACTGGCCGACTCACTCTGTACAAAAGTACGCTCAAGCCGACGGGCTTCCAATAAAGCCCGGGCGGCATCGCTGGCAAGTTGTGCCTGATGCAGGCTTTGGATACTGGCCTGATCACCCTGCGCCTGAATCAATACGAGGGTTTGTTGCCGAAATTGCTGCTCCAACTGATTGAATACCTCTAGAGCATAACGGGCATTTTCTTCCATCTGCTGTTGCTGCAATTGGCTGTTGCGTTCCAGCTCCATATAGGTGGTTAGCTCCTGCTGATAGCGGTTGGCTTCTTGCTGCATTTGTTGCATCTGAGTAATACTCTCAGCTGTGGTGAAGGCGGCTGATGCCTGATTTGCCAGCTGAATACCTTGGTCAATCAATGCATTTGCTTCGGTTAAGTACTGCTCATCGAGGCGCAGCATAAAGTTTTTTTCCTGCTGCCTCGCTTCGCCCACCAGAATGCTGATGGTTTTAACCTGATTGAGCAGGGCAAATCGCTCACCCAGGCTACTTAGGGCTTGCATGCTAAGCCAGCTGATCCCTAGCAGGATGGCGAGAACTAAACCAAAGCCGCTGAATAATTTTTTTCGTACGGTCATGTTGCAGAGCAAACGGTAGAAAGTCGCCATGATGGATTCTCCAGTAAATGTCCATCAATGTTTACTGTTCCGTGATTGGTTTGGTTCAAAGCTTGAGGGATTAAAAGTCCCTTTTTTTGAAAAATATACACAACATGATGATTTTGTTGGGTAATAAAATAATAGCAGGGTTATAGCCGAAAAATAGAACGGTTACTCGCGAAATTCATTATGATTATCAGGCTTGTTGATGCACAAACGCTTGCTGAATAAAGGCTGTCGCTGCTTCTGCCGGCATAGGGCGGCCATAGTGATAGCCCTGAATGTCATCACAACCTAATTGTTGCAATAAACTCTGGTGTTCGGCGGTTTCCACCCCTTCCGCGATGGTTCTTAACCCCAGGCTTTGCGCCATACGGATGATTGCTGTGACGATGGCACGATCTTCCGGGCTATCTAACAGTTCACGCACGAAAGACTGATCGATTTTCAGCTTACTTAAATGAAAGCGCTTGAGATAGCTAAGCGAAGAGTAACCGGTACCAAAATCATCAATGGCCAGGCTGATGCCTTTGTGCCGAATCGCATCCACCGTTTTGATGGCTTGTTCGGCATCCTCGACCATGGCACTTTCTGTAATTTCCAGCTCAATGCAATGGGCCGGCAGTTTGGCCAGCTCCAGTTGGGTGCTAATAATGTCCAATAACTCGGGCTGACGAAACTGTACCGGAGACAGGTTAATGGCCATCACCAGTTCGGTATAGCCATGCTGGTACCAACGCTTTTGCTGTTGAATGGCGTGTTGCAGCACCCATTCACCCAGTTTAATCATCAAACCGCTGTGCTCTGCTACCGGAATAAACTCGGCCGGCGAAATGAAGCCCAGTTCCGGATGCTGCCAGCGCAGCAGGGCCTCAAAGCCTGTCAGGGTGTTTTTTTCCAGACAGAGCTGTGGTTGATAGGCTAACTGCAGCTGATTGTTGGTGATCGCAAGCCTGAGGGCATTTTCCAGTTGCAGCTGGCGATTGAATTGGCTTTGCATACCGGCAGTAAAGAAGCAGTATTTGTTGCGGCCATCTTCTTTGGCTTTAAACATGGCGATATCGGCATGCTTGTTTAGCTCAAAGAAGTTGGCTCCATCGTTCGGGAAGATAGCGATGCCAATGGAAGCCGAGATGCTCAGTGGTTCTTTGGCAAATTGATAAGGTGTTTGCATGGTTTCAAGAATACGCTTAGCCAGCCGGCCGGCGGCTTCCTGATTGGTATCGGGTAGTAACAGGATAAACTCATCGCTGCTTAAGCGACTCAAAGTATCCTGGCTGCGGGTCATGGCTTGCAAGCGCTTTGCGGCTTGTACCAGCACCTCATCACCGATGTCATGCCCGAGCGCATCATTGATTTTCTTAAAGCGATCCAGATCAATAAACAGCATGGCAATCTGCTGGCCGGCACGTTTGGCACGTTGAATGGCTTGTTCGGTCCGGTCAATCAGTAGTGTTCGGTTTGGCAGTTGAGTCAGGGTGTCAAAGTGTGCCAGTAAATTGAGCTTTTCCTGATCTTGCTTGTAAGTGCTGATATCACTGAACAGCGCGACATAGTGGCTCAGCTGTCCTTTGGCATCTCTGATTTGTGAAATGCTCAGCCATTCCGGATAGAGCTCACCATTTTTGCGGCGATTCCAGATCTCGCCCTGCCAACTGCCATGGCGCTGTATAGCCTGCTGCATCGCTTGGTAAAAATCTTTGTTGTGTTTACCGGAGGAGAGTAGTTTGGGGGTTTGGCCCATAACTTCGTCGCTGCTGTAACCACTGATAGCGGTGAAGGCCCTGTTTACTAATACGATGGTATGGTTTGGATCCGTGACTAGCATGCCCTCGGAGCTTTGCTCAAATAACTGCTCCAACAGCCGCAACCTCATCTCAGCTTGTTTTTGACTACTGATATCAATATGAGTGCCAACAACAATTGGAGACAGGCTGCCGTCCTCATTAAGCATGGCCCGGCCGCGCGATAAAACCCACACCCAGTGGCCGTCCTGATGACGCATCCGGAACTGGCTTTCGTACATACCATCGGGCTGTTGCAAGTAGTCGATAAAAGCCTGGCTGGCCGCGGTAACATCATCGGGGTGCATTAAATCCAGCCAGGTTGCCGCCAGATTATCCTGACCGGATTGATCATAGTGTTCCCGCCTGCGGCCCAGCATACTGAAGTATTCCTGGCTGCATTTGAGAAAGTTGCGGCTGTGATCGTACTCCCAGCCACCGGTATTGGATGCCTGAATAAAAGAGCGGTAACGCTGCAATGTTTGTTGCAACTCATCGGTACGTTTAACGACCTGATGTTCGAGTAGGCCACGTTGACTGCGTAGTTGTAAATAGAATAAGGCAAAGCTATAGAGCAGCAGGCTGGAAAAAAGTGCAAACAGTACTTCCAGCCAGAATGTGAGCTGCTCTTGCCAGCTAGGTTGGTAGTGCATATCCAATTGCCAGGGATTGTCAGCCAGTGGCAGGGTAAAAGAAAGGCTGTTGGCAGCAGGGTTAGCATGTTGCCGTATTATTTGAGTTTGCTGTTCAGCGTCATAGCGCCATAGCTTATAAGCAAAGGAACTTTCGCTGAAATATTCCTGATGCAGGCCATCCAGCATGGGATCCAGCAGCAAGGTGACATTAATAAACCCCTGGAAACCGCCCTTATTGGTTTGCTGATACAAAGGTAAGCGGGCAACTACGCCACTGCCACCTTGCACCAGGGCAAAAGGGCCGTTTAAACGAAGTTTGCCGGCGGCTTTCGCGCGTTTCGCTTCTATGCTTTGCGCCGGGTGAGCGAACATATCAAAACCCAGCAGCTGTTCATTGCCAGCTAAAGGGTAAACATCGTTGATCACCCCATTGGGAGCCAGTGAAACCGCAACAATATCCGGATAATAGTTCAGTAACTCTCTGGCATAGGCGCTAAACTCGATTTGTTCGGCACCAGCCTGATTGATGCCTGCGGCAATGGCATAGGCTGCCGTGAAGTTGCGCTCCAGGCGAAGTTGCAATTGATTCAGAAAAGCCTGAGATGTCTGAGCCGTTGCCATGGATTGGCGTTGGCTACGTTGGGTATCCAGATACCAGACAAATGCAGTATTAAGCAAAAGTGCTGCCAGTAAGCTTGCAATAGCCAGGGGGTGATATTTGTGTTTCGACAGCTTGCTAAGTATGGTTTTGGTCATCGGCTTTTGTGGTTGATAAATTCGGTAAGTGCTAAAGGCTGACTGTATTTAGCTTTTGCCAGTCAATTTCCCTATTCTAGACCAATCAAGGGCTTATTGCTGTTAAATAGCCGATCCATTTGCATAATGGCCACGTATAAATCATGCTAAGTGGACAACATAATGTGGGAGTTAGTCATGAAAACATGGTGGTTAGCAGCGGTTGCTGCTGCGGCCTTTAGCAGTCAGGTGATGGCCAATCAATGCGGAGCTGTGTTAGGTCATTCAATGCAGCAACTCAATACCCGTGAGACAGTGGATTTATGCGAGCAATTCAAAGGGAAAACACTGCTGGTGGTCAATACCGCCAGTCGTTGTGGTTTCACTCCTCAGTTTGAAGCTTTGCAGCAGCTGTATCATGATTACCGCGAGCAAGGCTTGGTGGTGTTGGGTTTTCCTTCCAACGATTTTCGTCAGGAACACAGCGATGAAGCCAGAACGGCTGAAGTGTGTTATTTAGACTATGGGGTTGAATTCCCTATGTTCTCAACCACTTCAGTACGGGGACGTAACGCCAACCCTGTGTTTCGTGCTTTGATTGACAAAACAGGCGAGCAGCCGTCCTGGAACTTCAACAAGTATTTAGTCAGTGCCGATGAGCAAACCGTAGTGCACTTTGGAAGTCGGGTTAGTCCTGCTGATCCGGCTTTTGTTGCCGAGCTGGAAAAGCTGTTGGGCCAGGGAGGTTAAGCCTTATTCCTCCTTATTAGCAACAAAGCCTTGATCAATAGCGGTAGCGCCATGCGTTGCCGCTGCTCGTGCCAGTTCATCGCAACGTTCATTTTCCGGATGTCCAGAGTGGCCTTTCACCCAGTGCCAGTTGATTTGATGGCGCTGACTGGCGCTGTCGAGACGCTGCCATAGATCCTGGTTTTTCACGGCTTTTTTCTGGCTGGTCCGCCAGTTATTGCGTTTCCAGCCAACCAGCCACTGGGTGATACCCAACCGGACATACTGACTGTCGGTATAGAGCTCCACCTGACAAGGCGATTTCAGGCTTTCCAGCGCAACAATGGCTGCCAGCAGCTCCATTCGGTTGTTGGTGGTTTGCACAAAACCAGCGCTTAATTCCTTCTGGTGCTGTTGATAACGCAGCACGATGCCATAACCACCTGGGCCAGGGTTGCCAAGGCAAGAGCCATCTGTAAAGATGGTGACGGTTTTTTGCATACAGATGTCCTATGATTCAATGGGCTATGCAGACAAGGCGCGCAGTGCTTTGGCATTGTTGTTATAATTTACCGTAAAAGCGATGGCAGCGGAACCTGAGATGGCAAAACGTCAGATTGTACTTGATACAGAAACCACCGGCATTAACCCAAAAGAAGGGCACCGAATCATTGAGATTGGCTGTGTGGAGCTGGTGAACCGGCGTTTTACCGGCAATAACTACCATGTCTACATCAACCCGGAGCGGGATATTGAAGCCGAAGCCATTGCGGTGCATGGTATTACCAATGAACGCTTGATGCATGAGCCAAAGTTCCGCGATATCGCCCAGGATTTCTATCACTACATTCAGGGAGCTGAGCTGGTTATTCACAACGCAGCTTTCGACGTTGGTTTTATTGACCACGAGTTTAGTCTGCTGCGGCCAACTTTACCTCCTGTAGCGGGTTACTGTGCCATTCTGGATACGCTGAAGCTGGCGCGGGATCTACACCCTGGCCAGAAAAACAACTTAGACGCTCTTTGCCGGCGTTACGATATCAACAACAGTCATCGAACCCTGCACGGGGCTTTGCTGGATGCTGAGATCCTGGCGGATGTCTATCTACGGATGACCGGTGGCCAGGTGAGTCTGAACCTGGCATCAGAGCAGCAAAACGACAGTGGTGAACAGAGGCAACCAGCGCAGATAAGACGCAGCGGTGCCTTGAAAGTGATCGCAGCCAGCGAGCAGGAATTGCAAGCGCATCAACAGCACTTGCAACTGATTGCCAAAAAATCCGGAGCCACATTATGGCCAGAGCTCTGAGTTATTTATTATGCTTACTTTTGCTATGTAGTCTGGCGGTACTGGCCCAACCTGAGCCTGTACCAGACCCGGAGCCAGAGCTAACCATGGAGCAGCTAGAGGAGCTGGAGCTGGACTTTCCAGAGTTACTGCAAGATACTCCGTTTGATATTGGCTTTGAAATGTTGCAGCAACTGCCAACCCGCAACCAAATCTCGCTGTTTGACAATCGCTTTCGGATTGATGGCGAGGTAGATGAAATTACTTTACTGATGTTCCGCCGGCCGGGCTCACCTTCCGTGATTCTGGTACGGCCCGATGGCAGTAAAATCAATGTACGAAATGCCGAAGAGCAGCAAGTGGAATGGCATGCCAGCCGTAACTACGATTTGATCCAGATTCCCCGGCCGATGGCAGGCCCCTGGCAGGCGTTAGGGCGCATCTTAGCTGAAAGCCGGATTATGGTACTTAGCGATATTATTTTGGATGTGGATCCTTTGCCAGATCATCTGATGAGTGGCGAAACCCTAAAGGTAACGGCCAGACTAAAAAATGCTGGTGAGCCGATTAATGCCAGAGACTTCCGTGAAATTCTAACGTTGGATGTGATTTTTATCAGCACCAACAACCCTGATTATGACAATTTTGGTCGGGGCATTGTGCAGGTCGCGCAATTCCGCGATGACGGCCGGGGGTTTGATGAACGAGCCCGGGATGGGGTATTTACCGGTGAGTTCCAGCTGAGTTTTGCCGCTGGTGAGTGGGTTCCTAAATACCTGGTAAAAACACCGCTTTATACCAGAGAAGTAGAGCAAGCCCCGGTGTTGATTCATCCGATACCAATCAAAGCGGAGCTGACCAAAGCCGAACATGTCGAAGCCAAGCATCAACTGAACTTTGTGGTGGTGAACGAGGAAGTCAAAGCTCAAAGCCTGATTTTGCAAGGCCGGGTGCGTTATCCGGATGGAGATACCGAGGCATTTAGCCTGCAGCGGTCTGAATTTGGTGCTCATCGCTTGCAGCTGGAGCATCGGGGCTATGGTAGCTATATGATTGAAATCCAGGCCTTTGGTGAACTTCGTAATGGCCGGGAGTTTATGCTGACCCTGCCTAATGTGGATTTTTCGGTGAATCTCGAAACTTTTCAGGCCCCTGAGCTGGAACGTTTGCCTGAAGAGATCCTGGCCGAAGAGGCAGCCAGAAGAGAGTTGGAACAAGCCGCTGCTTTCCCGTGGGGATGGGTGATCAGTGTGAATGTTTTAATTCTATCGATAGGCGGCTTTTTTATCTGGTTGATGCTCACCGGCAAGTCGGTACGTGATTTACTGCCAAAGAAAAAAGCGGCTGCAACGGCCGATAACAACAAACCGAACAAGGAAAGCGAAGCCAAGCAGGGCGCCCCTGCCGCTAAAAAAGATGATTTGGACGATATTCTCGACTTATCGTTACCGGATGATTAAGCTTTGCGCAATTGCGGCCAAAAAGGTGTTGACGCAGAAAACCCGAACCCTTATCATTCCCGCCGCACTGCAACATCCCTGACAAGATGGGCAGCGCACCTTGGTTTGGAGCGGTAGTTCAGTTGGTTAGAATACCGGCCTGTCACGCCGGGGGTCGCGGGTTCGAGCCCCGTCCGCTCCGCCAAACCTTTTGCAGCATCCGATAGCGGAGCGGTAGTTCAGTTGGTTAGAATACCGGCCTGTCACGCCGGGGGTCGCGGGTTCGAGCCCCGTCCGCTCCGCCACTATCGGATCGATTGCAAAGCTTTAGTTGGTGTATACCGCTGCGGAGCGGTAGTTCAGTTGGTTAGAATACCGGCCTGTCACGCCGGGGGTCGCGGGTTCGAGCCCCGTCCGCTCCGCCACTTCTTTGTACATCACTATTGTTGGCTCTAATGCCAAATCGCTTTTCGCGGAGCGGTAGTTCAGTTGGTTAGAATACCGGCCTGTCACGCCGGGGGTCGCGGGTTCGAGCCCCGTCCGCTCCGCCACTTCTTTTGTATATTTCTCTGTTTATCACTTTAGGTCTGATCGCTTTTTGCGAAGCGGTCCTTCAGTTGGCTCGCTCATCGCTACGAACTTAGCGGCCTGTCCTGCTAAGACTTATCCATAGTAAAATTCCTTATTTTTCAAAAAAAACAGTCAGTTACTGCTACGTTTGGCCTGTTTTTTATTCGATCTTACAAAGTCTATGATGGTGATTGACAGCTTTTGAATTGCCCTATATTTTTACTCCGTTCATATCAGAACATTATTTATAAGGAATGAAAAATGTACAAGGGCTTGTCGTTATCCACCAACAAGGTCGCTCTGCTAAAAGTAAGCATGCTGGCAGCTACTGCCTGCTTTAGTGCCATGACTCAGGCTGATGAGCCGAACTGGAAAGGTAACCCTGTTTATGGCACGGTCAGCCTTGCCGCAGGTTTTACACCAGATCCCTGGGTGCAGGATTTGCAAGCGGGAGGAGGGCGTGAAGTGACATCGTCTTTAGCCCCAGGTTGTAAAGGCTTCATCAATTATAGCAGGCCTGATGTAGACTTTAACTTTTCCGGTAGCAGTGCGGTGGTTTATATTCATGTCGAGTCGGATGCCGATACCACCCTGGTAGTCAATGCACCGGATGGGCGTTGGTACTGCAATGATGATTTTATTGGCTTAAACCCAATGGTTATTTTCCAAAACCCAAGAGAAGGGCAGTACAATATTTGGGTGGGCGTGCATGGTGCAGCCGAGCTGCATAGCGCGAAACTCAAAGTAACCGAAGTAAAACCTGCTATGCGTTAATGATGCTGTTTAAAATGGAAAGTGGTTTGGAAGCTAGCTGCTTTCCGTTGTTTAAACTTCAGACACTGCATCAAAAAGCGCATTTAGCCCACACTTGTGCAGTAATAATTGCCTCCTTGAACTAATCCTGGCTTTTTGCTGCTTGTTGCCTGGCTTTGCGCTCTTGAACTTCTTCGAACACAGCATTGATCTCAGCCAGCACGGCAGTAACATCCGCAGCTTGCTCTGCTTCGCGAAATACCCCGGTTAATTCGGTATCGGGATTCAGGTTACCGGCTTCAAACAAAGCCCAGATTTCTTTAGCATACTGGGTGTTTGCTAGTTCAGGCGCAAATTGCGCATAGTACTGAGTGATGTTGTTAACATCACGCGCTAGCATCCACTGAGCATTGTTATTGGCGGCGGCATCCACCACCTGGGGCAGATCGATAATGACCGGGCCTTCTGGCGCTTGCAGCACATTAAATTCAGACAAGTCACCATGCACCAAACCAACAGACAGCATCCGCAGCACATCCTGCATCATACTTTGATGATCGCGCCTTGCTTGTTCGGCACTTAGTTCAATATCATTTAAACGCGGCGCAACATCACCGTCTTCATCCAGAATCAACTCCATCAGCAAGATGCCATCAAAGCAGCCGTAAGGGGCAGGTACCCGTACGCCTGCATCGGACAGTTTATACAAAGCATCTACCTCGGCGTGCTGCCAGCTTTCTTCGGCTTGCTTGCGCCCAAACCCTGAGCCTTTTTCCATGGCTCTGGCGCGTCTGGAGCTACGAACTTTACGGCCTTCCTGGTATTGCACCGCTTTTTTAAAGCTGCGCTGGCTGGCCTCTTTATAGACTTTAGCGCAGCGCATGGTCTCACCGCAGCGAACTATGTACACTGCGGCTTCTTTGCCACTCATCAGCGGCCTCACTACTTCATCCACCAGGCCTTCATCGATCAGCGGCTGAATACGTTTAGGTGTTTTCATCAAGAGCTTCGGTTAAGGGGCGGTGACGGTTTCAACCGGCGCCAGGACCACTTCAGGCTGCACATCTGCACCGTAGCCGAACACCACGGCCAACATCAGCACTACAGCCGCGGCCAGCATTAGCTTTAGCAGCAGCGGCATACAGAACTTAAACCAGCGATCGTAAGGCACGCCGGCAATACCAATGATGCCCATCAGTACGGCATTGGTGGGCACGATCATGTTGGAGAAACCATCACCAAACTGATACGCCAGCACGGCGACCTGACGCGGTACGCCCACTAAATCGCTAAGAGGTGCCATCAGCGGCATGGTGACAAAAGCCTGGCCACTGCCAGAGGGAACAAACAGATTCAGGATGGTTTGAATCACCAGCATACCAAAGGCTGAAATAGTCGCCGGTACATGCGACAGTGGCAATGACAAGCCATGTACAATGCTATGCAGGATCTGGCCATCTTCTAAAATCAGCGCGATACCGCGGGCAATACCAATCAGTACTGCGGTGGTGGTTAAATCTTTGACCCCTTCAATAAAGCTATCGGAAGCCTCGTCAAAGCTCAGCCGGCCAATCAGGGTGGTTAGTAAGCCCCAACCGACAAAACAAGCACCCAGCTCATACAGATACCAGCCATGCTGGGAAATACCATAAATCGCAATGCCAATAGTTACCAGGAAAGTAGCAAGGATCAGTTGATGCCGCTTGTTTAAGCTGGGGTAGCTTTTATTGCTGATATCACCAACCGGGCAGGGCAAATCGGCCACCATGGACGCTTTGGGATCGGCAATGACTTTCTGAGCGTATCGCCAGACATGATGGTAGGCAATAATACAAAATGGCAGGATCAGCGCCAGGCGCAACCACATACCGGAATATGGCGGCACTTCAGCAATGCCTTGTGCAATAAGCACGGTAAAGGGGTTAAAAGCAGACACCCCATAGCCGACACCATAGCCTGCTACGGTCATACCGACCGCTGTCATGCTATCAAGCCGCATCGCTTTGCACAGCGCCACTAAAATCAGCACAAAGGGAATGTACTCACCGGCAGTGCCGATGGCACCAGATGCCAGTGAGAAAAAGAAGATCACCATAAAAATCAATTTATGCGGTGCGTCACTGTGTTTTTCCAGCAAACGACCAATCAACGCATCGACAGTACCAGTTTTTCGGGCGATAGCCAGTACGCCACCAACGATGAATACAAAGAAAATAATATCCTGCGCTGCGGCAAAGGCGCGGGGTACGGCTGTCAGCAGTTGCCAGGGGGTAAGTAAGCCACGCTCTTCAGCCAGGGTATAGGTGCCGGGAATGACTACCGTGCGTCCGGTATCGGTCAGGGCCGTTTCAAAAAAACCTTGCGGCACGATCCAGGTGGCAATCATGGCCACGATCATCATGCTAAACAGCAAGGTGAGGGTATGAGGAACCTTAAATGCTTTCTTCATGGAAAGACCTTTTTGTTATGAGGGTGAATACAAACTCGCCAAGTCTACCTGAAGGAGGGTAAGCAACCAAGGCCCCGTTGGTTTTTTGTTGCGGCTCTGAACAGGCTTGCAGTCTGTGCTGGCTTTAGCTAGGCTGAGCGCCTTGTAAAACCAGCCGGATACAGCTGTGCCTTTATTTGCCATCACCATTTTCCTCAGTGCCTTGTTGTTGTTTCTGATCCAGCCGCTGGCAGCACGTTGGTTATTGCCCTATTACGGTGGTGGCGCTGCGGTCTGGACTGCTTGCATGCTGTTCTTTCAACTGATGCTGCTGGCCGGGTACAGCTATGCGCATTGGCTGACTCATAGGCTGAGTTTAAAGCAGCAACGGACTGTGCACGGCAGTCTGGTGCTGTTGGCGCTGCTTTGGTTGTGGTGGGCTGGCAGTGCCGTCTCAGCGCCCGAGCCATCTGCTTATCCATTGCTTAGTATTTTAAGCTGGCTGCTGTTTTTATTGGGTCTGCCGTTGTTGGTGGTAGCGGCCAGCGCCCCCCTGGTGCAGCGCTGGTTTGCTGAGCGTTTCCCCATGCGCTCGCCTTACCGGCTTTATGCATTATCCAATCTAGGCTCTTTAGGGGCTTTGCTTAGTTATCCTTTTATCGTGGAGCCCTGGCTGCCATTGTCGCAGCAGTTTTTTAGCTGGCAGTTGGGCTTTACTGGCCTGGCTTTGTTGCTATTGGTCTTACTTAGATGGCAGTGGCCGAAGGCCAGTACTAGTTCTGAAGCTGTTGCTGCTGCCAGTAGCAGGCAGTGGGGTTATTGGCTCAGTTTATCGGCCGCAGGGGTGGTGTTATTGCTGGCGGTGACGCAGCAACTGACGCAAAACGTACCGCCAGTGCCTTTTTTGTGGGTGGTACCGCTGGCACTGTATCTGCTGAGCTTTATTCTGGTATTTAACCGCGAGCACTGGTATCAACGCGCGATCTGGCTGTACCTGTTTGGTATTGGTTTGGTGCTGGCGCTGGTGCTGATCCACTTTGGCAGGTTATTCGATCTCTATTCGCAGCTGGCTTTGTATCTGCTGATCCTGTTCAGCGGCTGCATGCTGTGTCACGGCGAGCTGGCACGCTTAAAGCCAGTAGCAAGTCAGCTCACCCGCTTTTATCTGGCGATGGCGCTTGGCGGCGTGTTGGGTGGCTTACTGGTTAATCTATTAGCTCCGGCTCTTTTAAATGATTTCCATGAATTCCCGTTGGTGCTGCTGGCTATTCTGCTGCTGGCCGTGCTGCCCTGGCAGCGTCAACTGGTGCTGTGGCGAAAAGTCGCCTGGCTGGGGGGGGCTGCAAGTTTTGCGCTGTTGGCGATTTGGCTGCATTTGTTGCTAAACCAGTTTACCGTGCATCAAGAGCGTAATTTCTACGGCAGCCTGGTGGTGCGGGATATCCCAGTGGCCGGACAGTTACAGCGTATTCTGATTGATGGCACCACCAGCCATGGCGCTCAGTATCTGGCTTTGGAGCAGCGGCAACAAGCGCTGAGCTACTACCGGCCTGGTACCGGCGTGGCGCTGGCGCTGCAGTATCGTCAACCGCAGCTAAGCACCTCGGATGGTACGAAAAACGCAGGCCGGCATTTTGGCATGGTCGGTCTGGGAGCCGGCACCCTGGCGGTCTATGGTGAGGCTGGGGATCGCATTCAGTTTTACGAGCTGAATCCAGCGGTTATCCGCACGGCGCAGCAGCACTTTAGTTATCTGGCCGATAGCGCTGCGATCGTTGAGGTGTTGCTGGGAGATGGCCGTTTGGTGCTGCAACAGCAGTTGCAGCAACAGGGCAGCCAGCAGTTTGATGTGCTGGTGCTGGATGCTTTTAGCAGCGATGCCATCCCGCAACATTTACTGACCCGCGAAGCCTTTACATTGTATTTGCAGCATTTGCACACCGATGGCGTATTGGCAGTGCATATCTCAAACAACTACCTGGATTTAACCTCGGTGGTGCGCAATCACGCCAGTCACTTTGGGTTGGACGCGCTGTTTTTTCACACGCCGGCCGATAGCCAAAACCCGGCGGCGACCGAATGGGTGTTGCTCACCACGAATCAGGACTTTATCCGGCAAGAAGCGATTCAGCAGCTGGCAGGCAATTGGCCGACCCCGCTGAACCCAGCCATTCAGTGGACGGATGATTTTAGCAATTTACTGCGGGTGTTGAAGTAGTTGCTCGATCATGCAGCAAGGACTCGAAAGTGCCCGGCATCAGCCGGGCGCTTTGTTTTATACCTGCAGATAATCAAGTATGCCTTCGGCTGCTTTGCGGCCCTGGGCGATGGCGGTCACTACCAGATCAGAACCCAGCACCATATCGCCGCCGGCGAAGATTTTGTCCTGATTGGTTTGTAGTGCATAGGTGCTTTTCTCACTGGCTTTGACCCGGCCTTTGCTATCGAGCTCAATGCCGTAGTCCTGCAACCAGGCTGGTGGGCTTGGCTGAAAACCAAAGGCAATGATGATGGCATCGGCTTCCAGCACCTGCTCAGAGCCGGCAATTGGCTCTGGGCTGCGGCGGCCATTGGCATCCGGCTCGCCCAGCTTGGTTTGCACTACCCGAACGCCACAGGCATTGCCGGCCGGATCGACCTCAATGCCCAGCGGTTGCAGATTAAACTGGAACTCGACGCCTTCCTCGCGGGCATTTTGCACTTCTTTGCGCGAGCCCGGCATATTGGCTTCATCGCGTCGATAGGCACAAATGACCTGGTGCGCGCCCTGGCGGATGGAAGTACGAACGCAGTCCATAGCGGTATCGCCACCGCCTAGCACCACGACTTTTTTGCCTTCCATGCTGACAAACGGATGTTCGGTCTGCCAGCCCATTAACTGATTGGTGTTGCCAATCAAAAAGGGCAGGGCTTCCAGCACGCCTGGCGCTTCCTCGTTGGCAAGGCCGCCTTTCATCGGCGTGTAGGTGCCAAGCCCAAGGAAGACCGCATCGTACTCCTGCACCAGAGAGTCAAAGGCGATGTCGCTGCCAATGCTGGTGTTTAAGCGAAACTCAATGCCCATCTCGCTGAAGATCTGCCGGCGTAGCTGCATCACTTCTTTTTCCAGCTTAAAGGCTGGAATGCCGAAGGTGAGCAGACCACCGATTTCCGGATTACGGTCAAACACCACTGGCGTGACGCCATTTCGGATCAACACATCGGCACAGGCCAGGCCGGCCGGGCCGGCACCGACAATGGCGACCTTTTTATCGGTTTTGGTCACATCCGATAAATCCGGCCGCCAGCCCATCTCAAAGGCTTTGTCGGTAATGTATTTCTCGATGCTACCAATGGTAACGGCACCAAAACCTTCATTCAGGGTACAGGCCCCTTCGCACAGCCGGTCTTGCGGGCAAACCCGGCCACAGACTTCCGGCAAGCTGTTGGTTTTGTGCGACAGCTCGGCCGCTTCAATGATCTTGCCGTCATGGGCCAGCTGCAGCCACTGCGGGATGTAGTTGTGCACCGGGCACTTCCATTCGCAGTATGGGTTGCCGCAATCGAGGCAACGATCGGCCTGACCGGCTACCTGGGTATCGGTCATTGGCTGGTAAATCTCAACAAACTCTATAGTGCGCTCCTGCAAGGAGCGCTTGGGCGGATCGATCCGCTCGACATCAATAAACTGATAAACATTCTGCGCCATCACCGTCTCCTTACATCGCTTGCACACGCAGCTCGTCGGAAGAACGAGCCCGGTGACCTAGCAGGGTGTGTACATCGCTGGTTTTCGGTTTGACCAGACGGAATTTGGGTAAATAGGTTTTAAAGTCCGACAGGATCTGGTGCGCCAGTTCACTGCCAGTTTGTTCAACGTGTTGGTGCAGCAGGCTGCGCAGGTGTTCCTGCAAAATCGGCATGCTGATATCCAGGCATTCGACCAGCTCCGGATTGACCCGCAGCTCCAGATCATCTTGCTCATCGAGCAGGTAAGCAAAGCCACCGGTCATGCCAGCGCCAAAGTTGACACCGGTATCGCCCAGCACCACTACTACACCGCCGGTCATGTATTCGCAGCAGTTATCGCCGGTGCCTTCCACCACAGCGATAGCCCCGGAATTGCGCACGGCAAAACGCTCACCGGCTTTGCCAGCGGCAAACAGGCGTCCGCCGGTAGCACCGTACAAACAGGTGTTGCCGATAATGGTCGCGCCTTCTTTGGCATAACCCACGCCCTTGGGTGGGAACACCGAAATCTGGCCACCAGTCATGCCTTTACCGACATAATCGTTGGCATCGCCTTGCAAGGATAAATGCAGGCCGCCGGCATTCCAGACACCAAAGCTCTGGCCTGCCGTGCCGGTTAACCGGACCTGCACCGGCTCGACCGCCATGCCCTGATTGCCGTGCTGGCGGGCAATTAAGCCGGATAGCATAGCGCCAACCGAGCGATCGGTATTGCGGATGGGCAGCCGGACACTGCCGCCAGCCTTGCGCTTGACTGCATCGCCGAGTAGCTCCACCAGCTTTAAGTTCAGATTGCCGGCATCGAACGGCATATTGGGCTCAACGCAATAGAGTGGTTTTTCAGAGCGCACACCGGAAGACTCCAGAATTTCGCTTAAATCCAACCGGCTTTGTTTCTGGGTTTGCGGTTCCACCAGCTCCAACAAGTCGGTGCGGCCGATTAAATCTTCCAGTTTCTCGACCCCAAGTTGTGCCAACAGCTCACGCACTTCGCGCGCCAGGAAGGTAAAGTAGTTCATGACCATCTCGGGCAGGCCATTGAAATGGTTCTTACGCAAGGTGCTGTCTTGCGTCGCTACGCCGGTGGCGCAGTTGTTCAAATGGCAAATTCGCAGGAACTTGCAGCCAAGCGCCACCATGGGACCGGTGCCAAAGCCAAAACTTTCAGCGCCTAAAATCGCAGCTTTGACCACATCGAGGCCGGTTTTCAGGCCACCGTCGACCTGCAACCGTACTTTGTGGCGCAGGCCGTTATCGACCAGTGCCTGATGCACTTCAGCCAGACCCAATTCCCAGGGGCTGCCAGCGTATTTCACCGAGGTGAGTGGGCTGGCGCCGGTGCCACCATCGTAGCCGGACACGGTAATCAAATCGGCATAGGCCTTGGCCACGCCGGTGGCAATGGTGCCGATGCCAGGCTCAGAGACCAGTTTTACTGAGACCAGAGCTTTGGGGTTGACCTGCTTTAAATCGAAAATTAATTGCGCCAAATCTTCAATCGAGTAGATATCGTGATGCGGCGGGGGTGAGATTAAGGTCACGCCAGGCACCGAATAACGCAGATGGGCGATTTCGGCGGTGACTTTTTCGCCCGGCAACTGGCCGCCTTCACCAGGCTTGGCGCCCTGAGCGACTTTGATTTGCAGCACTTCGGCATTGACCAGGTAATGTGGCGTCACGCCAAAGCGGCCGGAGGCGATTTGCTTGATTTTGGAGTTTTTCTCGGTACCAAAACGGCGTGGATCTTCACCGCCTTCACCGGAATTCGAGCGGCCACCCAGCCGGTTCATCGCAATGGCCAGGGCTTCATGCGCTTCCGGGCTCAAGGCGCCAATCGACATGGCCGCACTGTCAAAGCGCGGGTACAGCTCGCTATCGGGTGCCACCTGCTCCAGCGGCAGTGGCTTATCCACCGGCTTAATCCGCAGCAGATCGCGGATATGAGCAATAGGCCGTTCATTTACCAGTTGGCTGTAGCGCTGGTAATCGCGGTACTCGCCACTACGCACTGCCTGTTGCAGGGTTTGCACCACATCCGGGTTGTAGGCATGGTACTCGCCATCGTGCACGTATTTTAGCAGGCCGCCGTGGTTCAGTGGTTTGCGCTTGAGCCAGGCGACATGCGCCAGTTGCTGTAAATCCTGCTGAATGTCGTCGAAATTGGCGCCGCCAATGCGGGAGTCGATGCCGGCAAAGCACAGCTGCATAATGTCGTTGCCAAGGCCGATGATCTCAAACAAGTTGGAGCAGCGGTAACTGGCGATGGTGGAGATCCCCATCTTCGACATGATCTTGTACAGGCCTTTGTTGATGCCTTTGCGGTAATTCAGTACCGCCTGACGGGCGCTTAAATTCAGCACGCCTTTTTCCACCAGCTGCTCGACGGTTTCGTACGCCATAAAGGGGTAGACCCCAGTGGCGCCCAGACCGACCAGCACAGCAAAGTGGTGTGGATCGCGGGCGGTGGCGGTTTCAACAATGATGTTGGAGTCGCAGCGCAGCTGTGCTTTCACCAGCGCTTGCTGCACTGCGCCGACGGCCATAGCAGCTGGAATGGGCAGCTTGCCCTGAGCAATGGCGCGATCGGATAACATCACCAGCACCACCTGCTCTTCACGCACTGCCGTCACTACGTCCTGACACAGGCTTTCCAGAGCTTGTTGCAGGGTCTGCTGCTCTGGATCAAAGTTCAGCGGGAACTGGCGGTGGCGATAGAACTCGTCATCGGCGGCTTTGAGCTGCTTGAGATCCGAGTACATCATCACCGGCGACTCAAACTGAATGCGGCGGGCGTATCCTGCGGTTTCACTGAATACGTTGTGCTCACGACCAATGCTGGTGGCGAGCGACATCACGTGGTTTTCCCGCAGCGGATCAATGGGCGGGTTGGTGACCTGAGCAAACTGCTGACGGAAGTAATCAAACAGGGTGCGTGGCTTTTGCGACAACACCGCCATCGGCGTATCATCACCCATCGAGCCCACAGCTTCCTGACCATCTTTGGCCAGTACCGTCATCACCTGATCGATTTCTTCGTAGCTGTAGTTGAACAGCTTGTGGTAGACCTGCATGGTGGCATCGTCAAACACCCGCTTACCAATCAGATCCAGTTCGTATTTTTCGTAGGGGATTAAGCGCTGCACATTTTCATTCAGCCAGGCTCGATATGGATGGCGCTGCTTTAAATCTTCATCGATATCGCAGGAGCGCCAGACCTTGCCGGTGTAAGTATCGACTGCCAGCATTTCGCCCGGGCCGACCCGACCTTTTTCCTGCACTTCATCCGGGCTGTAATCCCAGATCCCAACTTCGGAGGCCAGCGTCAGTATCTGATCTTTGGTGATGACAAAGCGGGCAGGGCGCAGGCCATTGCGATCCAGATTGCAAGCGACGTGGCGGCCATTGGTCATCACAATACCGGCCGGGCCATCCCAGGGTTCCATGTGCATGGAGTTAAATTCGTAGAAGGCTTTTAAATCATCGTCCATCACCCGGTTGCCTTGCCAGGCTGGTGGCACCAGCAAACGCATGGCGCGGAATAAATCCATGCCGCCGGCTAAAAACAGCTCCAGCATATTATCCAGTGAGCTGGAGTCCGAGGTGTCTTCTTTGACAAAAGGAGCGGCTTGCTGCAGATCGGGCAGCAGCGGCGAGCCAAATTTGTACTGGCGGGCGCGTGCCCATTGCCGGTTGCCCTTAATGGTGTTGATCTCACCATTGTGCGCTAAAAAGCGAAATGGCTGCGCCAGTGGCCAGCGCGGCATGGTATTGGTGGAAAAACGCTGATGGAACACACAAATGGCGGTTTCCAGCCGGATATCGGCCAGATCCAGATAAAAGCGTGGCAAGTCGGCCGGCATCATCAGGCCTTTGAATACCGTCACCAGGCAGGAAAAACTGGGGATATAAAAATCGCTGTCATCGGCCAGCCGTTTTTCAATGCGGCGGCGCACCATATACAGGCGGCGCTCCAAATCGCGCTTGCGCCAGCCGGGCTGGGCATTGACAAACACCTGCTCAATTTGCGGCATCGAGTCCAACGCAATGGGGCCGAGCACGGATGCGTCAATCGGCATTTTCCGCCAGCCCACCAGGCTCAGAGTCTCATGACCCACTTCTTCTTCAATCACTTTACGGGCAAAAGCCGCTTTGTCCGGATCCTGGCTTAAAAACAGCATGCCAACGCCGTACTTTTTACCCAGGGTCCAGCCTTGCTCTTCGGCAATCGCGCGGAAAAAGCTGTCGGGTTTTTGCATCAAGAGGCCGCAACCATCGCCGGTTTTGCCGTCGGCGGAAATACCGCCGCGGTGCTGCATCCGATCCAAACCATTGATGGCAGTTCGCACCAGCTTGTGGCTGGGGGTTCCTGCTAAATGGGCGATCAGGCCAAAGCCGCAGTTTTCGCGGGCTTGTGCGTGTTGGTACAACGCCATAACACACCTCCAAACTTGTCCAAATGGGTATAAATGTAGATTTTATGAATTTTTATTCTATTTGTGTGCGCGGCGTAAAACTGAAATAAAACAACAAAATGAAATCAGTTTTTCAGTGTTTCTAGAGTAAAAGCTCTTAGAGCGTCTAGCCGTCTAAATAATATCAAGCAATAGGTATACCGGCTTTGGAGTGAAAAAGCAAGCAGACTTTTCGCACCCTAGAGTATAGAAAGTAAGCAGTTGAATATGAAAATAAATTACACGAATTGCGGTTATTTCGGCTATCTATGGGGCTTTAGCCAGAAAAAAAGCTGCCGAAGCAGCTTTTGATAAATGCCAAATTATTCTTAAACTATGCGTTCAGGCCTCAAAGGTTCCTTTGACCACGGCTTTAGCATTGGCTACCATTTGTCGCCCTTTGGCCCAGACCTGGTCAATCGTCAGATCGTCCCGGCGAAGTAGTACCAAATCGGCGTCTTTGCCCATGGCAATACGTCCTTTGTGCTTTAAACCAAGAATATCGGCCGGGGAGGCAGTAATGCTGCAAATTGCATCTGTTAAAGCAACATCAAATTGCTGCACGGCCTGACGGGCTGATTGGTACAAGGTTTGCACCTGACCGACTTCCAGCCCCAGCATAGTCCCTTTCTTATCGTAAATCGGCAGGCTGGCATTGCCATCAGAGCTCATGGTCAGTTGCAGTACCGGGATCCCTTCGGCCAGACTGAGTGCCAGAGCTTCTGCTGCTGCAACTTCACCATGGGCTAAGTCATAAGCGGTGGTGCTGGTGGTAAAATCCAGATAGCCACCTTGTTTGGCATAAGCAAGGCCAGCTGCAAACACCGCCTGATTTCGGTTCATATGGGTGGGGTAAAACTGGGTCAGTTCCAGCTCGCTGCCGCTGACTGCATCAAGAATGGGCTGCAATATGCTGTCGCCAGCCCCCATATGCACGCTGACAATGCCGCTTTTCCCTGACAGAATGCCACCTACACGGGCGGCTGCCGCCACTTTGCGAATTTCGCTGATGGTCGGCTGTGACGAACGGTGATCGCTGATGGCAATTTCACCAACGCCGATAAACTTATCGATCAAGATTAAATCATCGGTAATGTTGCCGGTGAGAGTGCGGCAGGGAATTTCGTAGGAGCCGGTATGGCACCAGGCGCTAATGCCTTCTTCTTCCAGCGCATGGGCTTTGGCCAGCAGGTTGGTCAAGGTGCGGGTGGTTGCATCGGTGCCGAGCACACCAATAGCGGTAGTGACGCCGCCTAAGGTCGCATCGGTCAGTTGCATTTCAGGGGTGCGGCTGGCAAAACCTGCTTCACCGCCGCCACCAATAAAGTGCACCAGCGAGTCGACAAAGCCGGGTACCAGATAATGCCCACTGGCATCGACTTCGGTCACCGGTACATTGCTGGTACCCAGCGACAACGACTCAGCAATTGCCAGAACTTTACCACCAGCAATTAGCACATCCTTTTGACCCAGTGGCTCTGGAGCCAGTACTTCGGCTCCTTTAAATAAAATTAATCCGTTCACAGACACCTCGTTATTGGTAGCCGATTGCTACAGCCAGCAGCATCGCCAGGCTGGCCAATAAGAACAGCCACAAATACAGTTTCCAGGCAAAGCGGGCCCACAGGGTCCAGTCCACCCGAACTACCCCCAAGCAGCCAATCAGTGCTGCTGAGGTTGGGATAATAATGTTAGTCAGGCCATCGCCGAGCTGAAATGCCAGCACCGCAATCTGTCGGGAGAGACCGACCAGATCTGCCAAAGGAGCAATCAATGGCATGGTCAGTGCTGCCTGACCAGAGCCGGAGGCAACAAAGAAGTTAAATACCGATTGCAGTACCAACATAAACCAGGCCGATAGCCAGGCTGGTAAATCGCCCAGCGCCTGGCCGGAGTAGTGCAGCAGGGTATTGAGTACCGACGGTGTTTCCGGATTATCACCGCCCAGAATTAACACAATGCCTTTGGCCATACCAACAATAAGCGCAGCAGGCAATAGCTCGGCGGCACCTTGCTTAAAGGCATCCGCAGCACCATTGACGGTTAAGCGGCCGCCTAAAATACCCAGCACGGCTACCACTAAACCAATAGTAAAGAACTGACTGGCAATTTCCGGAATATAGTAACCACGCGTAGTGACACCCCAGATGATCCAGCTAAGGCCGGCAAAAAAGGCCAGTAAAATCACCGTATCCACGCCGGTGTAATGACTGTGCTCCTGTTGCTTGCCTTGCTGTTGTGCTTTCACCCGCACATCGCTGGCGTAACTGGGCGATAGCTCCGGGTTGGCTTTGATGCGGCTGGCGTAGCGCATGGTAAAGATGGTACCAAATACTGTGAGCACCAGCCATAATCCATAGCGAAACTCAGCGCCGGACATCAGCGGGATATCGGCAATCCCCTGAGCAATGGCGATGCTGAACGGGTTCATCCAGGAAGCAGCAAAGCCGATTTGGGTTGCGACATAGGTGACCAGAACTGTGGTAATGGCATCGTAGCCCAGGGCATACATCAGCGGTAATAGCACGATGCAAAAGGCAATCGCCTCCTCGCCCATACCAAAGATGGCGCCACCTAACGAGAACAGCACAAACATGATAGGGATAAACAGCGCCTCCATGTTTTTGGTTTTCTCAATCAATGCCAGGATGCCGTTGTGGATGGCGCCGGTACGCATAATGATGCCAAATGCGCCGCCCGTCAGCAGAATAAAAGCAATGACGCCAATTGCTGAGCCCCATTTGGAACCAGAGACCATGCCTTCAAAGGCATAATTTAAAAAGCCTATGCCACCGCCTTCAGCGAAGAGGGGCACGCCATGCTGTTGCTCGGTGTCCAGTGCAAAGCTGGCCGGATCGATGCGTTGTTGCAGCTCGACCTCGCCGTTTTGTTCAACTTCTACCTGCTGCATGCCAAAGCTGCCTGCCGGGATCAGGTGACTGGCAATTGCAGCCAGTACCATCACAAAAAACAGGATCACAAAAGCATCAGGCATGTTGACCGGTTGTTTCACCGCGGTTTTCATAACGAATTAGCCTGTATCGTTCTGTTGGAAAGAAGGAGGGGAGCAAAGCTCCCCTGAGACTGCTTCTTAGAAGAAGTAAGTAAAGGATAAACGATAACTGCGTCCCATGGCATTATGATTGATTGAGTCAAAGCCACGGCTGCTGCCGAATACCCGTGGAGGATCCCGATCCAGCAAGTTATCGATGCTGAAGTTAATAGCAGCATTGTCAAAATCATAACCGACACTGGCGCGCAGCGTCGTCCAGGAGGCGACTTGACGACCACCATCTTCGTTCAGCTCACCTAAATCTTCCAGTTCCCAAATATTACGACGGCGTAACCGGCTGATATCATCTTCATAAGACGAGGTATAAAGCGCGGTTAAGCCCAGGAACAAATCATCGTTGCGCCAGGAAATGCGTGCACTGCCGATATTGCGTGGGTAGCGATAGGTGCCAACCAGCGATTCGACTTCATCCGAACCCGCTTTATTGCGCTTAAAGGACAGGTAGTTGGTCCAGTCGATATCCAGGCCCAAACGGCCGCCGGCGAAGTCCAGCGTGTGCTTGAAGCTGATATCCAGGCCTTTCACTTCCTGCTGGCCGACGTTTTCCAGTTGGATTACGTGATCGCGTAGCAGTGGCAGTTCAGCAAAGCGTGGATCGAACTCATTGACATAGGCATCCAGAATTTCACTTAAGTTAGCCCCTTGCTGGTCAATTCGCCGGCCAGCGGCATCGGTCACTTCACAGACATCCGGATTGTAGGCGATACCGATTTGACCTTGTGGTACCAGACCACAATGACGCACCGATGCATCGGTAGCTGTGCGTGCCAGCATTGCCGTCATATCGGTATCAACCAGCCGCTTGTGGTCAAACTGCCAGTAATCGATGGTGATGGTGGTATCCCGGGTTGGGCTCCAGGCCAGACCCAGGCTGATGGACTCTGAGGTTTCAGCCTGCAAGTTCGGGTTGCCCAGTTCCAGCACATTCGGGCTGCTGGTAAAGTTTTGACCTTCACAGTAAAGATCAGACACCGTCTGATTGGCAGAGCAGTCGTAAGTGGCTGTGGTGGTTCGCAGCTGAACACCTGCCTGAGTTAATGATGGCGCACGGAAAGAGGTGGCCCAGGAACCACGCAGGATCAGCTCATCCACCGGGCGCCAGGTCAGGCCTACTTTCGGATTGAAAGTACCACCAAAATCATTGTAATGGTCATAGCGTGCAGCTGCCAGCAGCTCGACCCGCTCAGCCAGTGGCACATACACTTCGGCAAAAGCTGCCGCCTGATTGCGGCTGGCAGCCGATAAGCTCGAGCCAAAACCATACACATCTACCAGATAGTTGTTTTCTGGTCGGGCCTGAGCATTCAGAGATGGCGTGTCGGTAATTTCTTCCCGGCGCAGTTCCAGGCCCAGAGCGGCACCGACAAAGCCGTGTGGCATTTCAAACAACTCGCCACTAAAGCGGGCATCCCAGCCATACACTGTGCTGCGACCATCCCGGGTAGGTACTTCCTGAGCTATCGCCAGAATCGCTTCGTTGCCAGGGTCATTTTGCAAGAAGGGGTTGTAGACACCCGCCAGGCCAGCGCCAGAAGCACAACTTAAATTGGTGCCATCGTAACTGGCGATGCTGCCATCCAGGCAGAGTTCACCGGCAATACCGGCATGGTACTTGTAACGATTGTAGATACCAGCGGTTGCTTCCTGGGTAGACTTGGAGCGGGATAATAAAATGGCGCTTTCCCACTCCCAATGACCAATATCACCGCCTAAGGATGAGACCAGACGAATGGCTTCGCTTTCTACTTCAATGGTTCTTGGATCATTGAAACGGGCATCAAAACGGAAACCCCAAAGGCGCTGGCCTGCTTCAGACCAGAAGGGATCGATCCAGATTTGATCGAGTAAGTCATTGCGGATAGCGTCCGGGAAGATATCCAGTGCAGTTTCCTGCACCCAGGGGCCCTCGGTATCGTCTACCTGATCAATAGGAGCCGGGCTTGAGAACGCAGTTGACTTGGTACGGCTGTAAAACAGATCGGTATTCCAGCGTAAGCCATTGGCTAAATCGCGGTTAAACAAAAAGCCAACAGAGGCACTTTTAAACGGGCTGACCAGCACATCGTCTTCATTGCTGTAGTAAGCACAAATTTCTTCACCAAACTCAGTGGTGACAAAGTCGGTTTTACAATCCGGGCTACCAATCTCATCACCAGAGCGTGCCGACCAGAAGTAAATATTTGGTGTGCCTTTCGGTAAGTAAGAGTAGTTGCTGACCAGTGCCGGCTCACGGGTAAAACTGCGATCCTGAGCGGTCAGCATTTTACGGTCAAAGTAATCGGCAAACACGGTCAGGTTGCCGCCGGCGACCTGACGGCCCATCACAAAGTTAATATTGGCACGGCCATCATTGCTCGACGCTGTGCTGTTGCCATAGCTCAGGTTGAGCTCGGCGCCGTCGTAATCACTTTTTAAGATGTAGTTGATAACACCGGCTACCGCATCGGCACCGTAAATCGCGGAGGCGCCGGTGGCCAGTACTTCGACCCGCTCAATGGCGGCCAGGGGAATGCTGTTGATATCGACAAAGTTTTGCGTGCCAGCAGCAAAGGAAGAGGCGGCAACCCGACGACCATTGATCAGCGTCAGCGTCGAAGCGGGGCCAAGGCCACGCAGGGATGCCGCAGCCTGACCACCAGGAGTGGAGGTGGAGGTAGCGCCACTTTCCGAGGTGGAGAAAGTACCACTACCGCCGCGCACCTGGCCCAAATCACGCAGCAGTTCATAAATATCGCTGGCGCCAGAGTTTTTAATATCTTCAGAGGAAATCACCACCAATGGCTGCGTGCCTTCAAGATCCACTCCGCGAATGCGGGATCCAGTGACTTCAATTCGTTCGAGCCTGGCTTCTTCGGTTGCCACTTGTTCATTCGCCAGCAGTGAACCAGAGACCAAAGCAGTTGCAATAGCTGTGGCTAATACAGAAATTTTACGCATGATGTTACACCTGTGCTGCTCGACGGGCAGTTGCACAGCAGACTCTGCCTGGTATAGGCAAAAGACCACAGATCAGACTGCGAGCGTCGATATCGTTTTATGTTTGATGTTGGTAAAACTTAGTGGGCAGGAACCAATAACACCTGCCGGTCATGGCTAACCGGTTGTGCTATTCGTTAAACCACTCAGAGAGGTAGTAAGACGAATAGTGATATGAACTAAGCTGTACTGCTTTTTTCAGCATATCGCTACCCTGGAACAAAAATGCGTCAAATTCTGCCTATAGATTTATCTCTAATTGGCAAGGAAGTCAATACAGGATACTCTATGCTGCGATAAAAATAACAATAAAACAGGTCCACCCCTGTCTGAAAAACCACAAAATGAAGCAAACTAAATCATGAACAAAACTCTCCAGAAAGCTGTATTTTCAGTGATATTGGCTGCAAATTCACTGCATGCTGCCGAAGATAATCAACAACAGCATCAGATGATGCTACTGGGTGGTGGGGTCAGTATCTGCACTACCCATTCAGCAGACAGTTGTTTGGCAGCAGCAGAGTTGCCAACCACAATTTCAGCGGAAGGCGGCGAGCAAGTCTTGTTGCAACAAACCAAAGATCCTTTTTCACGGGATTTAATGCCTGCATTTGTACGAACGGCTGCGGCTTTTTCCAAGCATGACCAACCTAAGGTGCTGGTGGTGACTGCCTCCTCGGCCAATCCATTTGGCGCGGTTGATTTTTATCTGCAGTTGTTTGAACAAGCCGGTGCCCAGGTTGCGTGGCTGCCTATCCATAACGCCTATCAGCAGGCACAACGTCTGGGGGCTGAGCAAGGCTGCAGCCAACTGGATAGCTTGTTTGCCAAATACCATGGGTTGGAAAATCCATCCGGGCGTTATCCTGAGCTGATGGCCTACCAACGGGATGTTTGCTTGGGCGGTCATGCTCGCAGCGTGGCAATGATTGAAGCGGCCGATGCAATTTTCTTCAATGGCGGTGATCAGTCCAGAACCTTGCTGGCATTACGGACAGAAGATGGCCAGGCCTCCCCTGAGCTAACAGCGATCCAACGTGGGCTGGCAGAAGGAAGATTGTTGGTCGGAGGTACCAGTGCCGGCACTGCGGTGATGTCGGGCAGTGCAACAGCTGGAGTGCCGATGATTACCAATGGCGAGTCGCGGCATGCATTGGCATTTGGTGCCCACGCGACTGAACCACCGGAGCGCGACTGTGATGAGGCCGGTACTTGTCCTGATGGCCTGCATGCATCATCTTTGACTTACAATCCACAGGGCGGAGTTGGGTTATTCCCCTGGGGGATTCTGGATACACATTTTTCAGAACGTGGCCGCGAGGGCCGATTAATCAAATTAGCGCTGGCCACGCAAACCCGTTTTGGCTTTGGGGTGGATGAAGCCACCGCTTTGCTGGTCTCGGTGCCAGTGAGACAGCCAAACGAAGTCTGGTTTGAAGTGCAGGGCAAGGGGGGCGTTTTTATTGCTGATCTTGCCAGCGCTAACCAACACAGGCAGGATAGCAGTCTGACGATTGATGCAGTAACTACGCATTACCTGACGCATGGTGACCGCGCTTTGCTGCGAGATGGCGAGCTGAGTATTCAATTTGCGGATTGGAAGCAGGCTGTGAGTGAACGTCAAGCCGAGCCGCTGCTGATGGATAAGGTATTGCAGCAGGATCATTTTAAGCAGCTGGCTCACCAGTTGTGCATCAGTGATCAGCCGTATGCCAGAGGGCAGGATCAGTTAGCGGCCATCGAATTTTCACTGCAATTAAGTCGCAGCGAGCAGAGTCAAAGCAAGCAAGGCGTGATAGTGAAAGATGAGCAGGCGTTTAGCTTTTGCTCGTATCAGCATCTGGTGTTGGCACTCAGCGCGACCCTGAACCCTTAGCAGTTAGAGCAAAGAAAGAGGCATTGATGGCGGTTCAACCTGTGCATCCTATGGTCAAAGGTTTAGCAGAGCGCTTACGGCAGTGGGGCTGGCTGCAGCTGATGGCCCTGGTACTGCTATTTGTAGTGTTGGCGGCAACCTTATTGGCACTGGGTGTATCGGTGTTGCTTGGTGCAGGCATTCACTGGGATACCGTGTTAACGGTTTTGCTGCTCACCACGCTGATTGCCCCTTTAGCCTTGGCCCTGGTGTTTTATCTGATTGAACAATTGGACGCCACCTTGCTGTACCTGGAAGACTCCAGCCGACAGGAAAAGGTGCTGAATCAACACCTGCAGGAAAACATCCGCCAGTTAAACTTTGAAATTGAAGAGCGTAAAAAAGCGTTTCAGGCCAAGCGCCGGGCCATTGATGAGCTGCGCAAAGAAATCCTGGAGCGTAAAAAAGCCCAGCAAGAACTGGAGGAGCAAACCCTGCTGATCCGTTCCATTGTCGACAGCTCGCCCGATTTATTTTATTACCGCGATGAAACCGGCCGTTTTGCCAGTTGCAACAAAATGTTTGAAGTCATTATGGACAAGCCCGCAGCGGAGTTGCTTGGCCGTCATCCGGCAGATATTTTCAAAGATGATACGGTGCCTTCTGCCATTTTGAGCGACCATGAGGTCACCACTCAACAATCAGAGCTGATCCTGGATGTGGAGTTTAGCGACCGCAAGGGGCAAAGCCTGTGGTTTGAAATGCGCAAGGTACCCTTCTTTGATAAGCAAGGCCGTTCCATTGGCTTGCTTGGTTTTGGCCGGGATATCACCTCGAGGAAGCTGGCCGAACAAGCACTGGAAAAAGCCTATCAGGACAAAGGCAAGTTTATTGCGACCTTAAGCCATGAATTGCGCACACCGCTCAATGGCATTGTTGGTTTGACCCGTCGCTTGTTGGATAGTGAGCTGGCTGAGTCGCAACGCAGCTGGAGCCAGACTATTTTCACCAGTGCCGAAACTCTGGGCAATATTTTCAATGATATTATCGACCTGGATAAAATAGACCGGCAGGATCTCGATATTGTGTATCAAAATGTCGAAATCAATGGTTTTGTCACCGACATCAAAAACTTTGCGGAGCTTATTTGCCAGCAAAAAGGATTGGAATTTGAGCTGGTGCTGCAAGCGCCGGCTGACTGTTATCTGCAGTTGGATCCAACCAGAGTGCGACAAGTGCTATGGAATCTGTTGAACAATGCCGTGAAGTTTACTGCTCAGGGGCGGATTAGTTTGCACTGTGAATTACTGCAGCATGACACGACCCAATTGCTGTTAAAGGTGACCGATACCGGTATCGGGATTAGCCAGCACGAGCAAGCGCGGATCTTTGATATGTATTACAAATCCAGTGATGGACGGCGCTTGAGTGTGCTCGGATCCGGGATTGGTTTATCGGTATCAAAAGCTCTGGTGGAGGCGATGGAGGGTTCGATCTCCTTAGAAAGCTCAGTCGGAACCGGCAGTTGTTTCGAGATTTTATTACCAACCCGCTTGGTTAGCCAACCGAAACAACAAGCGATTGATTGTCCTGAATTGACCATTCTGTTGGTAGAGGATGTACCACTGAATGCCGATATTGCCATCAGCTTGCTGGAGCAGCGCGGCCACACCGTGATCCATGCTGAAACCGGTGAGGATGCACTGGCTTTGTTGGAAACGGAAGATGATCTGGATCTGGTACTGCTGGACATGCAATTACCCGATATGACCGGCGATCAAATAGCCAAAACCATGCGTCAGGAAATGCATCTGAAGCATTTGCCGATTGTGGTGTTAAGTGCCAATGTGCGTAAAGCCGAAGAGCAATTAGCCGGGATCAGGATTGATGGCGCTTTAGCGAAGCCACTCAATACCAACAACCTGGATCAGTTGCTGGCGCAGTTATTCTCCCCCAGTGCCGTGAAGACGGCTGCGACTCAACCGGCTCCGGAGTCGGATTACATGCTGGATCTTGCTACCCTGGACGATTACATGCAATCGCTTGGCAAAGAAACCATGCTGCGCAGCGCTAAGCTATTTGCTCAGCTGTTGCCAGGCTATATTAATAAGATGCTGGAAGAGGCCGTGCATCAGCGGCTGCAGGCTTTTCAGGAAGCAGCGCATACCTTAAAAGGCGCGGCATCCTCGGTCGGTTTGCTATGGGTGCAGAAGCAGGCGAAAAAGTATGAGGCAATGTCAGAGCCAAATTGGCTGCAGTTGGAGCGGCAGTTGGTCGACTTTCATTTAACAACAGAGCGGCACCTGGCCGCTCTGTATGACTATCTGGAACAGGATAGCTGATTAATCTTTGTCGATATTACCGACAAAACGATATCCTTCACCGTGAATGGTGCTGATCAGTTCCGGTGTATCCATGTCGGTTTCGAAATGCTTACGGATACGGCGGATAGTGACATCCACGGTCCGATCATTCGGGCGCAGCTCACGGCCAGTCATATGACGGATCAACTGCTCACGGGTAAAGATTTTACCGGGGGTATCCAGCATCAGACGCAGGGCGCGGTATTCACCTTTCGGTAAACGGCGTGACTCACCTTTCGGTGAAGTCAGGTTGCGGCTGTTTTCATCCAGCGTCCAACCATTGAAGGTGACTACACTTTTGTGCTCTTCCACTACCGGTTGAGCCACCGTGCGGCTTAACAGATTGCGTGCCCGAATGGTCAGTTCACGTGGGTTGAATGGTTTGGTCAGGTAATCGTCTGCACCAATCTCCAGGCCCAGAATACGATCAACCTCGCTATCGCGGCCGGTCAGGAAAATCAGGCCAATCTTTTCTTTCTGACGTAATTCACGTGCCAGAATTAGGCCATTTTTACCTGGCAGATTGATGTCCATTACGATCAGATTGACTTTGCTCTCAGCCAGGCGCTGATTCATTTCTTCGCCATTAACGGCTTCAATCACATCGTAGCCTTCACCTTGAAACAGGCTGACTAAATTGGAGCGGGTAACTTCTTCATCTTCAACAATCAGAACGACAGGGGTCTGCATATAATTAACCTTATGTGAATTTTGTTTGATTTATGAATCGTTGTGACACTTTGATATGACAGAACATTGTCAATTAATTCTCAATTATAGCTTTACTTGCCTTTGTTAACAAGTGGTATTGTTAACATTTAGCGCAGTCTAAAGTAATTCATCGCATTTAAGCCCGTGAGTTGAAACAAATCAATGGGTTAATCTTTAATCATCTGCGGCAATAAGTACAGGAAACTCAATAAAAACATGCACTCCTTCGCCAATTGAGCTTTCCAGCTGAATTTTCCCCCGCAAGGCCTGGGTCACCAGGTTATACACCAGGTGAAGACCAAGACCGCTTCCTCCTTCCCCGCGTTTGGTGGTGACAAAGGGATCAAAAATTCGCTTGCGGATGTGCTCCGGCACACCGGCGCCATTGTCCTGGTAAATCAGCTGGCAGTGATTGTTTTCGGTCGTCACCGTGATGATAATTTTGCCTTGCTGCTGGTCACTGAATGCATGGATCAGGCTGTTCATAATCAGGTTGATCAATATTTGATTGATTGGGCCTGGTTTGCTTTCCAGCTGCAAATGCTCTGGGCAGTTGACGACCACTTCATGGCTAGTCTTCTTCAGATTTGGCCGCAGTGATAGCAACACCTCATTGATGAGTTGCAGCATATTAAAGGTACGGGCGTTATCGCTAGATTGGTCCACTGCCACTTGTTTAAAGCTGCGAATAAGGCTGGCGGCACGTTCCAGGTTTCGGTAGACAATGCCAAGGTTCTCCTGTGCTTCACCAATAAAGCGTGACAACTGTGAGGAGGTAAGCTTTTTGTCCTGAAAATTTTGTTCGATAACTTTCAATTTGTCCTGCAGTAATGTCGATGCGGTGATACCAAGGCCTATCGGGGTATTTACTTCGTGCGCGATGCCGGCAACCATTTGCCCGAGGCTGGACATTTTTTCGGTTTCCACAATCTGGTTCTGGTACTGGTGCAGGGTTTCCAGTGTGTTCAGCAACTCCTGATTCGACTCCTTCAACGCCTGGGTGCGTTCCGAAATTTTTTGCTCCAGCCCCTGGTTGAGCTGGCGTATTTCCTGTTCAGCACTTTGCAGTTTATTAAACTGACGCTCAATTTTATCCAGCATCAGGTTCAGCGCTTTGCTAAAAGCTTCTACTTCGTCCAGATTGGTTTGTGGCGCACGCAAACTAAAGTCCTGGGTTTTGGTAATGGTTTGTACCTGATCCAGTAAAATTTTAATTGGCCTGGTGAGCCATTGTTGCAGTCGGTTTGTGGCGAGAAAGGCCAGCAACAAGGCCAGTGCTGCTATAGCAATATCCGATAAAATACGGTTCTGGGTATAACCGGATAACTCCACTTTATTGGCGCGCAAATAGGTATAGCCGATCAGCTGACCGGAAAACTCAATCGGCGCCATCATTTCCAGATAATGGCGGCTTTGTTGTGGTGTTAGCAGTTCTGGCAAGCGATGAAACTGTGTCGGGTAAGGACCTATCGTTTGGCGGTTGTAACTGCTAAAAAAGACCGGTTCAGCGGCATCAGCTTCCAGGCTGTAAATATGAATGTTGTTGATCATGGGAACGGCAGAAAAAGCTTGCAGTTGCTGCGCCAGCATATCAGTGTCATTCTGATAAAGGGCAGCTGCCGAGCTGATGGCAATAATGGTGGCATAGGCTTCCAACTGATGCTGAAGCTTACGGTATTGCGCATTGATATCATGAATACTGGACAGAGCGAGCGATGCAATCAGGGTAAGGCTGCAAATCAGCATCACGATACTGATCAGCATTCCTTTAATCGAAAACGTTTTTTGCATCATAGGGTTGTCATATTCCAAGCATGCATTTGATGCTAGTATTCACCTGACTATGATGTTATGCAGAAAAACTCTATTTCGCAAATTACGGACATGCTTTTTTCGTCGACAGGCAAAATACGCTGATGGAGGCTAGGATGTCATTATGGCACTTGTATCAAGATGTGGCCTTTATCAGTTATCAGCCTTTTGCCAAAGACAGCTGTTTTGCCATTATCAGTGTACTTAACCCGCGGGGCAAAATAGCAACACCGGGTCAGAATCTTTGCCGCCATATGGCTTTTGCTGCTCGAGTGCATGCTGCCAGGTTGCGTTATCGGAAAATTACCGGAGCTTCGGGGGATTTGAAGTTTCTGGAACCAAGCTGGGCGGTCTTTTGTAGTCGGGAGCAGGCAGAGCAATATGCGTTGGAGTGGCAGCAAAATGCACTTTACTGGGTTGAGCAGGATCAGTTGTGGTTGTTACCTGCGTTGCTGCAGCATGAGCCGGTAGTGTTGGGGCGCTTTTCAGAGCGCTTAATCCTCGCGCCGTAAAACGCGCAGGATCGGCTCCAGTTCCATTCCCAGTTGCGCTTCTAATTGGCGTCTGTCCATACGTTGACGGATCTGCGCTACTTCCGACTCTGGCTGTTGCAAGAAGGGCTGAAAATCGGTGACGCAGATACAACGGACCGCAGCTGTTTGCTGATCGGGCAGTTGCATCAACCGGTACAGTTGATGCGGGCAGGGCAAAGTGCGGTTTGGCTGTTGCAGACACGTATCCGTTAAGGTTGAAGCCGAGGCTGAAAAAGACAGCCCCATCAATACCGTTCCAAGTAATACTGTCTTGACACCCATGGCGTTATTTCCTCGTTTTCAAACACTGGTAAATGGTAAAACCATGCGCTTGTGCCAGTATAGTACAGTGGCCAAAGCTTTCCTTAAGCCAATTCTGATAAGGCAGGTGGTTGTTGGCTACCAGTGTCAGACTGCCGCCGTCAGATAACCTGGCAGGGCAGGCCCGGATAAAGGCTTCGGCAATGCTGTAATCGGTTTTTTGTCCGGTATGAAACGGCGGATTGCTGACGATATGCTCAAACTGGCCAGGCTCTGCGGGCAGCCCATCAGCAGCCAGCACAGTGCCGGTTAGCTCATTGGCTGCCAGCGTTGCTGCAGTGGCCGCGGTGGCAAGGGTGCTGACATCGGAGGCATAAAGGTCAATGGCAGGCTGACTGGCCTTTAAATACGCCGCAATCACACCGCAGCCGCAGGCAAAGTCCAGTACCCGGCCAGATTGAACATGCGCCAGATGCTGCAGCAATAAGGCAGTGCCTTTATCCAGGCTGCCATGGCTGAACACGCCAGGGTAGGAGTGCAGGCGCAATGCCATGCCGTTGAGGGTGACATCAAAAGTTTGCGCATGGATGCTGCCGGCAGCAGGGCGCCCATTGACCACAAACCAGAGGGCATGGCGGGCATTATCCAACTTATGTGCGTTCAGCCCATGGCTTTGCAGCTGTTTGGGCAGTGTTTTGATGCCACTTTTATTGTCCCCCACCACAAAGATAGTCGCCTCTTCCGCCAGCACCGGCTGCAGTTGCTGCAACATTAACGTCAGTTGCTCTTTGCTTTTCGGGTAAAACAGCACCGCGGTCTGAAAGCGCTCAGTAAAATCGGGCTTAAGACCGGTGCTGCAAGGATAACCGGCTTGTTGCCAGCGCGCGGCGACAGTTACCTGGCTGCTGAACACCGCAAGCTGCTCGCGGTAACTGGCTGGCAGCTGACCGGCTAACTGATCCAGAGTCGGTTCCATCAGCAAGGTGGGGCCGGTAAGATCGGCCAGATTTCGCAGCAGCATCTGGCTGGCGCTGCTAAGCATTGGGCTGGCGCTGGCGGACATCTCAGTGCTCCCGCTTAAACATCAGGTCCCAGACGCCATGGCCAAGCTTTTTACCGCGCAGCTCAAACTTGGTGATCGGGCGATGCGCCGGGCGCTCGACATAATCACCGTTGGCCGACAGGTTGCTGAAGCCTTCTGCCGCCTGCATCACTTCCAGCATGTGCTCCGCGTAATGTTGCCAGTCGGTGGCCATATGAAACACACCGCCGATCGCCAGCTTTTGCCGCAGCTGCTGCACAAAGTCTGGCTGCACAATACGGCGCTTGTGGTGTTTTTTCTTCGGCCAGGGATCCGGGAAAAATAACTGAATGGTGGCCAGGCTGTTGTCTGGGATCATTTGCGCCAATACGTCGACCGCATCGTGCTGAAACACCCGCAGGTTGCTGATACCCGCGGTTGCTGCATCAGCCAGGCAGGCGCCAACGCCGGGGCGGTGTACCTCAATGCCGATAAAGTTTTTTTCCGGCGCTGCGGCGGCCATTTGCACCAAAGATTTGCCCATGCCAAAGCCAATTTCCAGCACGGTATCGGCCTCACGGCCAAACAGGGCGGTTAAATCCAGTGGTGCGGGCTGGTAATCGACTCCCAGGGTAGGCCAGTGTTGCTCTAATGCCAGTTTTTGTGCCTTGGTCAAGCGGCCTTCCCGCAGTACAAAGCTACGAATTTTACGCATGTAAGAGGTGGTTTCTGCGCTTTCGTCAGCGGCTGTGGTTGGCTGTTCGCTCATGGCGTGCTCCGGCATTGCAATTGGGCCGCGTATTATCGGTGTTCTTTAGCAGAAGCTCAACCCGCTTTTTTCAGCATAGCCGGGCTTTAGTGGGCTGCGGTATACTAACCGGGTTTGCAATGCGGAGGTTGTGTGCAAGGTACTGATTTACTCGATAAGCATCCCCTTGGGGCCGGGCAGTTTGCCGAGCTGGTGATTGGCTGGCAACAGCAGCAAGGGCGGCATGATTTGCCCTGGCAACATGAGATTACGCCCTACAAGGTGCTGGTTTCCGAGCTGATGCTGCAGCAAACCCAGGTCACCACCGTGATCCCCTATTTTGAACGCTGGCTGCAGCGTTTTCCAACCATAGAGGCGTTGGCCGAGGCGGAGCAGGATGAGGTGATGACGCTGTGGCAGGGGCTTGGCTACTATGCCCGGGCCCGCAATTTGCACAAAGCGGCTCAGGCCATAGCCAAGCGTGGCAGCTTCCCGGCTGATTTGGAGACCTTGCAGCAAATTCCGGGCATTGGCCGCTATACTGCCGGTGCCATTTTATCCTTTGCTTACGATGCTTATGGCCCCATTGTCGATGGCAATGTGCGGCGCTTATTTTGCCGCTTGTTTGCCTTGGAGGGCTATGCTGGCCAAAGTCAGCTGGAAAAACAGCTGTGGCAGTTGGCAGAGCAATTGACCCCACAGCAGCACAACCGCCGCTTTGCCCAGGGCTTGCTGGATTTAGGCGCGACCCTTTGCACCGCCCGCCGGCCCGACTGTGCCAACTGTCCACTGCAAGCGGGCTGTCAGGCCTATGCTAGGCAGCAGGTCGAGCAGTTTCCGATGGCAAAGCCCAAAAAAGCCAAGCCAAGCCGGCAGGGGCATTTTTTATGGGTGCAGCAACAGGGCCGGTTGTTGCTGGAGCAGCGGCCCGATCAAGGCATTTGGTCCTCGTTACTGACCTTGCCAGAGGTGGCCGCTGAGCACCCGCTGCTGCAGCAAGCCGAGCCGGTTGGCAGTTTTCGCCATCAGTTCAGTCACTATCAGTTGGATGCCACCATCTGGCAGCCACAGCAGCAGGTAGAAGAGACACCCCGGCATGGCTGGTATGCCAGCCGGCAATTGGCCGATATCGCCTTGCCGGCCCCTATTCGCAAGTGGATTGAGCAGCAGTTAAAGCAATCTGCTGTGGATTAAGATAAACTAAGCGCAACTAGCAGGTTAAGCGCGATACCAGCATGTGAAGCGCACTACTTAGCATGTGTAGCGCAATAGAAGAGGCGAAGTGATGTCACGTACCGTTTTTTGTCAGTATTTACAAAAAGAAGCTGCCGGGCTGGATTTTCAGTTGTACCCGGGCGAGCTGGGTAAACAGATTTTCGACTCGATCAGCAAAGAAGCCTGGGGCCTGTGGCAAGCCAAGCAGACCATGCTGATCAACGAGAAGAAGCTGAATATGATGGATCCTGAGCACCGCAAGTTGCTGGAAACTGAAATGAAAGCCTTCTTGTTTGAAGGCAAAGAGGTGGCTATTGAGGGCTATACGCCGCCCAAAAGCTGATTCGGCTTTTTTCACCGCACTTACGGGAGACCTGGCTAAGCCATGGCGCGACGATTACCTCCGCTCAATGCGTTAAAAGCTTTTGAGTCTGCAGCACGGCATCTGAGTTTTACCAGAGCCGCCGAAGAGCTGTTTGTGACTCAGGCGGCCATCAGTCACCAAATCAAAGCACTGGAAGATCATCTGGGCCTGAAGCTGTTTTTACGCAAAAACCGCTCCTTACTGCTGACCGAAGAAGGCCAGGGGTATTTTCAGGATATCCGCGACATCTTTTTGCAGCTGCACGATGCCACCGAAAAACTGCTGGCGCGTGGTGCCAAAGGCTCCCTGACGGTCAGTATGCAGCCCAGCTTTGCCATTCAGTGGCTGGTGCCCAGGCTGAATTTATTCAGTGAACAGCACCCGGATATTGATGTTCGGATCAAAGCGGTCGATCAGGACGAAGGCTCGCTGACCGACGATGTCGATGTGGCGGTGTACTATGGCCGTGGCAACTGGCGTAATCTGCGCTCAGACAAGCTGCAGGCCGAATACCTGTTGCCTGTGTGCTCGCCGCTGCTACTCAGCTCCGGCAAGCCGTTATCGGAAGTGACTGATTTGCGCTTTCACAACCTGTTGCACGATGGTTCGCGCAAGGCCTGGAAATCCTGGTTTGCCAGTCAGGGCTACAAGCACTTTAATGTCAATCAGGGGCCTATCTTTAGTCACTCCTCGATGGTGTTGCAGGCAGCCATTCATGGCCAGGGGGTGGCACTGGCGCACAATGTGCTGGCGCGGCCGGATATCAGCTCGGGCCGTTTAATTGTCCCCTTTAACCATGTGCTGTTATCCAAAGATGCCTACTACCTGGTGTGCCGTGAAAGTCAGGCCGACTTAGGCAAAATTACCGCCTTTCGCCAATGGTTAACGGCGGTGGTGCAGCAGGAGCAGGAACAGTTCAATGAGCAGCAATTTACCAATGCCGTCGCCGCTGATTGAGCGCCCGGCCAAGCCGCTAGCCCGTTTGCTGCTGGCGCATGGTGCCGGTGCCGGCATGCAGGGCGACTTTATGCAGTGGCTAACTGCTGCGTTGGTGGCCGAAGGCATCGAGGTCTGGCGTTTTAATTTTCCCTATATGCAGCAGCAAGTGGCGGAGCAAAAAAAACGCCCACCCAACCCGATGCCAACACTGCAACACGCATTTATCGAGCAACTGCAGCAGTGCCCGACCGATTTACCGCTGTTTATTGGCGGTAAATCCATGGGCGGACGGGTGGCCTCGATGCTGGCGGTTGATGCGAGCTTACCGATTGCCGGTGTGCTGGCCTATGGCTATCCATTTCATGCACCTGGCAAAGATCTGTACCGCACCGAACACTTCGCCGTCCTTGCCAGGTCGCTGCTGATCCTGCAGGGCGAGCGCGATACCTTTGGCAATAGCTTGGAGCTTGCCGATAAGCACTGGCCTGACGTCAGTCTGCACTGGCTGACCGATGGCGATCACAGCTTTAAACCGCGCAAAAAAAGTGGTGTTACTCAGTTAGCGTTGATTGCCGAGGCGGCAGCTATCAGCCGGGGCTGGATTGAAACAGTGCTTGCCGCACAGAGCGATGCTAAGCACTGGGCTCAGCACGGGGCACAGCATGCTTAGCGCTAGCTTGCTAAAGCTTAGCAACAGCCTGGCCGGGCTCTATGGCGCGGCTCTGGTCGCATTGGCTGCTGTCACCATGCATTTGGGGCTCAAGCAGCTTACTGCAGCCGAGCTGGCGGTGGTGGTGAGTGCTTTGTCGATGCTGGCGGTGCATGCGCTGGCGATTTTGCTGCTGGGTACTAAGCCATCGCCCGGCAAGCTGGAAGCCGCCGCTCTGCTCTGTTGGCATCTGGGCACCTGGCTGTTTGTTTATACCTTATTGGCCGGCGTGTGGCAGTTACCGCTGCATTTTGGCCGTTTAGCCCCTGTTGGGGGGCAATTGATGATACTGGGGTGGTTGCTACTGGCCATCAGCCCCTGGTTTGGGAAACACAAATGAAGCAATTATTGCTCTATTGCCGCGCTGGTTTTGAAAAAGACTGTGCGGCTGAAATTCAGGACAAGGCCGCTCAGCATGAGGTGTTTGGCTATTGCAAGCTCAGCAATCACAGTGCTTATGTGATTTTTGAGGCCTACGATGGCGAAGCCCTGCTGCATTTTTTTCGTACCTTCGCCTTATCGAAATTGGTGTTTGCCCGCCAGTGGTGCTTGCTGCTGGAGCCGTTATTGGAGCTGCAGCCGCACGATAGGGTGAGCACAGTGCTGGAAGCAGTCACTACGCATGAGCTGCAGGGCTGTGGTCAGCTGCGGGTAGAATACCCGGAAACCAACGACGGCAAGACCTTATCGACGCTGGCGCGCAAACTGACAGTACCGCTTAGGCTGGCACTGCGCAATCAGGGGACTCTTACGGCGAAAGAACGCGATGATAAACCGGTGCTGCATCTGTTTTTACTGTCCGGCAGCGAGGCCATGCTGGGGCTGAGTTATCCGAAAAACAACAGCCCGCTCGAAAACGGCATTATGCGGTTAAAATCGCCGAAAGAGGCCCCCAGCCGCAGTACCTTAAAGCTGGAAGAGGCCTTTTTAACCTTTATTCCGGCCAGTGAACGGCCACAGCGTTTAGCTCCAGGTTTAAATGCAGTGGATTTAGGTGCCAGCCCAGGCGGTTGGACTTACCAACTGGTGCGGCGCAGCATGATGGTGACCGCCATCGACAACGGCCCGATGGATCCGGCCCTGATGGAAAGCGGCCAGGTCAAACATTTGCAGGTGGATGGTTTTAAATTCCAGCCTGCCAAACAAAATGTTTATTGGCTGGTCTGCGATATGATTGAAAAACCCGATCGGGTGGCGATGCTGATCTGCGACTGGCTGATCAATGGCTGGTGCCAGGAAAGCATTTTTAACCTGAAGCTGCCAATGAAAAAGCGCTACGAGATGGTCGAGCAGGTGCTGGAGCAGGTGCATCTGCGCCTGCACGAAGCGGGCATCCGCTATCAGCTGCAGGCCAAGCATTTGTACCACGATCGCGAAGAAGTGACGGTGCATATTCAGCGTAAGTCATAGCGCCTGTTTGTTGTTTGCTTTTGACCGAAAACCGCCATCGTATCAAGTGGCGGTTTTTTTATCGGGGCAAGGCAGCTGTGCTTTTGCGCAGCAAACCAGCCACTCAAAAAAATGCAGCAGCAAGAGATCTTGCGATCAACGCCAAGCGTATAAGGAATAACTATACTCCGGGCGTTTCAAGCCCCAACTTATACAGGAATAGTGTATGAAAAAGTTTAGCGCTTTGCTGCTGATCGCATGCATGCAGGGTTTTTTCTTGCCAACGGCTGTGGCGCAAGAAGGAAGAGCCGCCCTGGTGCCGTTGCCCTCCGTCGATGACTTTACCCGAGGCAAAGATGGCTGGGCCTTGGGGCTGGGGCTTGGCATTGAATATGAAACCGCCTACGAAGGTTCCGACGAATTTGGCTTTGAGCTGGATCCGGCGGGTGCCCTGCAATGGCGGCGCGGGGATAATATTTTCTTTTGGGCGGGGGAGGCACTCGGTTGGCGCGGCCTTCGCGCAGATACCTGGTTATTTGAAGCCCTGATCGGTTTTGATGAAGGCCGCGAAGAAGGGGACTCCAAAAAGGGCTATCTGGATGGACTTGGTGACAATGATGAGAGCTTTGAATTCGTGCTGCAAGTGCGTCGTGCTTTTGCTGCCGATTGGCGTTACTGGCTCATCGGCCGGGTGGTTGCCGGCAGCAATGGCAACCTCGGATTGGTTGGTGTGGGCCGCCGCTTCGGCGATAAACTCGATGGCTCCGGCTCTGAAATCAATCTGGTTGCGGTGTTTCACGACAGCAAATTCGCCAATACCGATTTTGGCATCACCGCTGAGCAATCGCTGGCATCCGGCTTGAATGAAACCCGGTTAAGTGGTGGCTTTCGCTCGCTGGGGGTCAATTACAATTATCGCTACATCATCAACGACAACTGGCAGATTTTTGGCGAGGCGCTTTATGAGCATTACAGCAGCAAGGTGCAGGACAGCCCTATTGCCCGCAGCAAGTATGAGGCCGAAGTAGGTATTGGGGTTATTTACGTTTTCTAGCCCATTCTGCGTAAGCGTGCGCCCTATGGGCGCACTTTGAGTTTAAGACATGCAGTGATGTTGATCACATTTAATTGTCAGGTTTTAGCCAGCTTCGCACTGCGAGCTAAGTAATAAAAACACACGGCCAGCAATAGATAGCGCGGTAGCGTGATGGCTATGGTATGAAGCAGCTGAGGCTGTGATTGCACCACAAAGTACAGCTGAAGCAGCATCACAGGGGCAAGCAATAAGGCATAAAAAGTTGCATCAGGCGTTTTAATGACCAACTTACTGACAAAAGCCAGCACCAAAAACGCTGCTGCCAGCGGCACTGCGATTGTGAACAAGTCGACCAGGGTCAATGCCAGCAAGCTTGATACCTGTGCAACAGGTTTTAAAATGTCTGCAGGGATAACAACCGCAGCACCTATGCCAGCAATCACTATGGATGCATAAGCCAGCGCAATGCCTAAAATCACTGCGATGAGTCGGTTTTTTCGTGGTTCCATCTAGTTAACTCCTTGTTTTTGTCACATGCTCAAAGCAGCGGTGCATGTTCTGTTGGTATTTACTGGTAGAAAGGACCATACAATTTTGAACTACCATCCAACCCATTCACCAGGCGAATGTAATCAGCATTTTCGGCTTCAACCCGGTAAAGTATAAAGGACAAGCCATCGGACATCGCTTCGTCCTTAACTTTACAAAGAGCCCCATTGCTTATCTCGGCTAGATCTTTCTCTTTGGCAACTTCGCTATCTGCAACTAACTGGCCTTGAATCAAGTACTGCTTCACATGGCGTTCATTGTCCTCTGAGCAAGTATCAAGACCCAGCCAATAAAACCCTGACAGCACAACTCCTGCGATTGATAACATCTATTGTCCTCAGGCAAATATGACGCTCAGCGGATGCGCCAGCAATTTATTAGAATTTGAGCGCCCAACGGCGTGTTCTGATGGCAATGGTTGTGGAGCTTAGGCACTACACCATCTCCTTACCATCGTGGTGAGCACTGCTGTAGTGCATGCCACCAATGAAAACTGCCCCACCATGTGCAGGGCGAGTTTCGGCCAGAAATTAATTTCTTCAGTAAACAGTGGATGCCACACATAAACAAGCGACAAGTTACCAGGATAGAGTAACACCTGAAAACCTGGTATAGGACCGCCCCAAAAATCCCAGAAATTCCAGCTTAGTGTGAAAGCAACTAGGCCGATCACGACGGACAGTGCCCCCGAAAGCATAGCTATGGTTGATGTTTTAAGCTGGCTCATCGTGCTCGATAACGCCTGGGACAAACGCGGGTAACTTGTTGCGCGTGGAGCTGCCAACCGCGTTTTTGTTGGGGTGGTCATCTTTTATTATCGGGTTCATTTTGAAGTGTCACCAAGCAGCTTCCATCATCTTGCTGACGATATGAAATTTCGTCAGCAATGAACTCTCGCTCACCAAATACCAGTTTGGACTTTTCGCCCTCTGAGGAAGTAATTTCAAACTTGCAGTTTCTGAGCAGTAACTCACTAACGTCACTACTTACGATATGTCCATCGCCATCAAAAACATTGACTGTTTTTCCGCTTATCACCGAGTTCTCTGCGAAGCAGCAGAACGTAAAAATCAATGTACTAAACATTATGATGTTACGCATATTGGACTTTCCCTAATCTCATAAACCCTCATTTCGTATAATGCAAAGCATAATGGCGACAGGCCGCGCAGCAGGTTGGCGTCCCAGCAACAGTAGGAGCGAGTGATGCACATTGTTAGCCGCGTTTGTTTTATAAAGCACGTTTTGTGTATTTATTTTTTGCCACTACAAAAGCTGGTAATGGGATAATACAGATTGCCATTACGATTAGCGAATATCCGACAATACCAACAACTCTGAAATAAAACGCAAGTCCTAAAAAAAACATTAGAACGCCTGTTATGACAATGCTGTTACCAAGATATTTTGCGAAGGATACAGCATCAGTAAGCCTTGAAAAATCGACACCATTGATGAGATTTAATCGTTGTTTTACTGAAATAAGGTAACCAAGCATAACCAAAACCAAACCTGAAACGGCAGTTACTACACCAAGGTACAATGATATATCCACTTAAATCCCCTCAGGTGACAAAAAGATAAAACTTAAATAGGCTGCTAACGCCGCGTTCACCGGTTTATCCGGTGCAACGCTTTGATAATCATTGAGCCTTCTCCCCCAGCTTCACCAATTTGGCTAAGCTGGAAGGCGACCAAACCAAAAAGGAGAAGACCCAATGAAATTTTATACTACACAACACCCGTACTATTGTTGAATTGATTTGCATGCACGCTCTTTGTACGTTTGTATTCTGGATGCTGCCGGTGAAACCATCTTACACCGCGAAATCAAAGCATTACCAGAACCTTTGCTTGATTTATTAGCACCTTACATCGGCAATGTCGTTGTTGGTGTTGAATGCATGCACTGCTGGTACTGGGTTAGCGACTTTTGTGCTGAACACGGTATCGATTTTATTTTAGGCCATGCGCTGTATATGAAGGCCATTCATGGCGGCAAAGCCAAGAATGACCGCATTGATTCCTATAAAATCGCGCATCTTATCCGTGGTGGCAACTTCCCCATGGCCTATGTTTATCCACCTGAAATGCGCTCTGCCCGTGACTTATTGCGCCGGCGTACTCGCCTTGTTCGCCATGGTGCGGATCTAAAAGCACACGTCAAAAACACTGTAAGTCAGTACAACTTACCTCCCAATAATCTGGATCTGAAATACCCTTGCGCCCGCGAAGCGATGCGGGATTGTTTTGATGATCAGTTTGTGCAGCGCAATGTCGATCTGGATTTAAACATCATCGCGTTTTACCGCCATGAACTCAGTGCCATCGAATGGTTTATTGAAAAACACGCCAAGCATCACAACGGCAACGACTACCATATCCTCACCAGCTTTCCCGGTATTGGCCGCATTATGGCGCTCACCATCATTTATGAAGTCGGCGACATCGCACGTTTTAGCACAGTACAGGACTTTGCTTCCTACAGCCGGCTGATTAAATGCAAAGCCGAATCGGCAGGTAAAAGCTATGGCACTCAAGGCAATAAAATCGGTAATGCCCATCTAAAGTGGGCCTTCGGTGAGATTGCAGTGCTTTACCTGCGCGGCAACGACAAAGCGAAAGCCTATTTACTGAAACTGCAAAAGCGCATGAGCAAAGCCAAAGCGCTCTCTGCTCTGGCGCACAAGGTTGGCCGCTGCGTCTATTACATGCTGAAAAACCAGAAGGTGTTCGATGAAAAACGTTTCTTAGCAGGTTAAGCCGCGGGACAAGGTGAGCTGAACGTCTAACTGGAACACCATGGCTGATGCTCAAATGAAGGTTGGGTAGCACGTAGCAATAAGCTGAACACCCGTCTTCTGGCACACTGCCGTAGCCAGAGCGCTTTGATTAGACACCTTGTCGCCGCGCATACCCATCAGCAAGATGGTTTGCACCTGTGCTGAGCCTGAAACTAACTGGCTGTAAGCCCGACGCCTTGAATAGTGCCAGCAACAGGTTAACCAATGAATGTCTGGTGCCCCTGCTGTCAGCAAGGATGCTGAAATCAGCAGGCACTCATTGAGCATGAGATAAGAGAGCCCCGATATGTGTTTGTTGCAGGCTATCGCCTGGCAACCATAATGACAGATGAAGCAGTCTATCTTGCTGATGGACAAAGGCCTGGCCGCTAGCGCGGCCAGAAGAGCGGTTTTACCTATTGACTCCGAGTGGGCTCATATGTGTTACGTTTTTACAATTCGATCATGTCAGCGACCTGGTAACCCTCGTTACTGATCTCGAAAACTTGACCTTTATGGCCGCGCTCAATCACAAAGCCTTTCTCGACCAGTTCCTGCAACGCGCCTTCCCAAAGGGCAACCTCTCTACGCTCGTTAGAGCTAATCAGGTTTTTGCCATTCGTTTGAAGATCCGTGCCGCCTAAATGGCGCAGGTATAGGATAGTTCCGTTTTTGTCCTTGCTAGCTTCTTTGAGTAGAATCTTTGCTTCGTTTGTAAGCTCTGGAAACGGGGTTTTAGACTCTACCACATGGATATCATCTACCCCAGACTCCGACTTGAACATTGGATGGTCATACATTTTTAGCTGAAGCTGGCGATAGAATTTTTCTTTAAAGCCAGTTAAATTGTCGTAACTTTCATATAGACCCCTGCTTCTGCACGAGTCTTTAAACTGCTTCAGCTGTTCAATCTGCTCTGATTCTACCGTATCCATGGCTACTGGTTGACTAGAAAAGTAAAGCATCGTTGGCTTTCCAGACTGCATATGTCTTTCAATTTCTTCAACCGTGCCGCTAGCATACTCTGTAGTAGGTGTGCCAATTCGAGTCCAAAAAACACCAACCAGAAGATCGCATCTTTCTAAAACTTGATTATTGATAATATTCTGAGCCGAGTCTCCCATTTCAGGTGACGAGTGGGTCTCCCACCCAACCGGAAGCAGAACAATTGATCGTGCCTGAGAGTGAACCGCATTCCACTCATAAACAACATCACGAATTATTGCTCGCTCCGAGGCAACATCGCCGGGCGATGCAATCATCACGTTGTAAACCTTTGATTCATAGCTCATAGCACGACGATTCCTTGCAAACGTAACGCCCGCCACAAACGCGAGCAACTTGTTGCGAGTCGAGCGCCGAATGGGCGCGTTTTTGATGGCGATTGTTATGCTGCATGCTCGACGGTTACTTTTTTAAACAACAATTGAATTTGAAAAATGTTTAGAGCAAACACCATAGCCGCAAGTGCTGATTTCACGAAACTGCCCACGCCGACCCAATGAGAAACCATAAGCAAAGCTAACACACAACCAAAACTCGCGCCGATAACCACAAAGCTTTTACTGAACAGCGACCACCGCTTACCATGCTTTTGCCGCTCGTAGCTTATTATCGGTGACAACAGCAATGCAGAGAAAAGAACTGCCGCACTGCAATAAAATACTATTTGTAAGATAACGTCTTTGTGAAGACCTTGCCCCATATTTGCTAGCGTGGCAAAACCAAACCATATACCAAAAATCAAAACGAATGGCACGACCGCCAGTTGTAAAACAAACAATGTGATAAGCGACGCTCGGATCATCTGTTTACTCTTGCTGCATAACAGCTTGATAGTTTGTAAAATCCCTTCTTTCCGCGCGGGATTTTCCCTTCTTTCTTTTTTGATGAAATTAAACTAGCGAAAAGCTTGCTGATAAGCAACAGAATTTTAACGATGAGCCTGAGTGCGATTGGTGATTGCGGGGTTTTTGCTTGCGATTGACTGGTTCACTGCTGGTTTACTGTGAATTGAGTGTTTGTACAGTCTTGGCCGGCTGGATGTTGGCATTAAAAAAACCGCCGCAGCGGTTTTTTTAATGGGGTAAGCGGGGAGCTTACAGCCGTTCCAGCATCGCTGCGGTGAAGTCGGTGGTGCCGTGGCTGCCGCCCAGATCGCGGGTGGTGCGATCGCCGCTGGCAATCACATCGGTCAGGGCTGCTTTGATTTTCTCGGCTTTGTCTTTCATGCCCAGATGCTCCAGCATCTGAATCGACGCCAGGATCACCGAGCTTGGGTTGGCCAGGTTTTTACCGGCGATATCCGGCGCGCTGCCGTGCACGGCTTCGAAAATCGCGCAGTCTTCACCGATATTGGCACCCGGAGCCATGCCGAGGCCGCCGACCAGGCCAGCGCACAAGTCCGACAGGATATCGCCAAACAGGTTGGTGGTGACAATCACATCAAACTGCTGTGGGTTCATTACCAGCTGCATGCAGGCGTTATCGACAATCATTTCCTGCATCTGAATGTCGCTGTACTGGGCTGCTACTTCACGCGCTACTTTTAAGAACAAGCCAGAGGTGGATTTCAGGATATTGGCCTTGTGCACTACGGTCACTTTTTGACGCTGCTCACGGCGTGCCAGCTCGAAGGCAAAGCGCACGATGCGCTCGGCACCTTCGCGGGTGATGATGCTGGTGGCTTCAGCGACCAGGCCATCTTCGGACACCACCTGGCCATGGCCGGAGTACATGCCCTGAGTGTTTTCCCGGATGGTGATGATATCGATGTTCTCGTAACGGGCTTTGGTGCCTTTGAACGAAATCACCGGCCGTACATTGGAGTACAGATTGAATTTTTTACGCAAGGTCACATTGATGGAAGTAAAGCCTTCACCCACTGGCGTGGTCAATGGGCCTTTTAGGGTGATCTTGTTGCGGGCAATCGCATCCAGTGTGGCTTCTGGCAGCAGCTCACCGGTTTTTTCCAGTGCCGTTAAACCGGCATCAACGTATTCGTACTGAAAATCGCAACCGGCTTTATCGAGAATTTGAATGGCTGCTTCAACAATGCTTGGACCGATGCCATCACCTTTGATGACCGTAATGGTTTGGGTGCTCATGAGAAACCTTATCATTAAATGTCGTGGAATTGGGAACTGGGCAGGTAGGTACGCCCAAAATCGCGGCAAATTATAGCATTTTTTCCGGATATGATACCAGTTTGTAGAAAGGTTACTTGATATACGACCTTAGTCTTAGCTTTGCTGGTAAGAAATTAAGTAATAAAACTACATTGTTAGCGTCAGTGGGTAGTAGCAGTGTTGCAACAGGCTGGCGGGTAGCTGCTCTGTCAGCTGGCTGGGCGGGGCAGGCTGCAGCATGAACTGATCGCAACATTGCCAGGCGCCATGCAGCAGCTCACTGTACTGGCTGACCTGGCCAGGCTGGGCGTGGGCGCTGGCTGGTACACGAAAGTGCAGCACCGCTTGTTGCAATGCCTTGGGTTGCTGATACTGCTTAAGCAACCACAGCACCCGCTTTAAATAGCCATCGGACTGCCACAGCTGCTGCTGACACAGTTTGTGCAGCTGCTGGCAACTGGTGGGGCTAAAACCGGCCAGATACCGCAGTGCGCTCTGTTGCCAGAGCGGTAAGCACAGCAACCAGCTAAGCAATTCCAGCTGAGCCGCAGGTAGATCCCAGGGCTGTTCGGATAACGCCTGATGCAGCAGAGCGCGCAGTTGCACCAACCAGTGATGATAGGGTTGGTGTTGTTGCAGCGCAAAACGCTGGCACTGCACTTGTGCCAGTAGCCAGGGAAGTTGGGCATGGCCCAGCAGCAACAGCGCATGTTTCAGCTGGTGAATTTCCTGCTGGCTGCGATTGGCTTTGCTGGCAGCAGCTAACAGCAAGGCTGTACCGGTTGCATCCTGCTCCAGCTGGCAGAGTAGCTGAGCTGGCTCCAGTGCACAGAGCTGCTGAATGGCTGCATAGTCTAACACTGAGGCCGACTCATGACCCGAAACTATGGCTGGCAGCGATTGCTGAATTAAATCACTGTGCTCCGCTTTGCTGATCTGCTGCAACCACCGCCAGTCGTGAAAGCCGCCTTGCAGCTGACAGGCTTTATCCGGCTGCTCAATCGCCTGCACCGGCCCAGACAGCTGACCTTGCCGGATGGACACGCCAAGCCAGAGCTCCGCTTGTTGATCCAGCACCAGCCACTGCTGCTCTTGCTGCAGCAGCAGGCCGCAACGCCAGAGGGCAGAGCCAATGCCTGCCAGTGCTTCGAGCAGCTGAAAGCTGGCCGGATCGGGCTGACGCCAGAGCATCAGCCGAAGCCAATGCAGCAGATCATCGGCTGGATTCAGCACCAGTTGCCGGGCCAACTGATTGGTCAGTTGCAGGGCGGTGCTAAAGGGGTTCTGTTGCCAACTTGGTTTGGTTTTACCGGCATAACAATGCTGTAGCCAATAGCGGCTGGCAGGTGCCAGTACCGTTTTCAGCCGGCTCAGGCTGTAGTGGGCAGGAAACTGCAGCAGTTTGTTGCTTTTGCGCTGCTCGTCGGTCAACTTATTTAAGGGGGCTGCCAGCGCCGCCAGACTCAGCAGCGCCGTGCAGAGCAGTTGCTGGATCAGTTTTTCCGGCCACTGCAGGGCTCGGCCAAGCAGATAGAGCAGACTGCACTGCTTGAGAGCCAGTACGGTGCAAAAAGCACAGTGCTCTGGATGAAACGGCAACTGGGCATAGACAGCATAGTCCGACTCTGAAGCGCAGTTGCAAAAGGCTTGTGCCAGCTGGTCTGCCTGTTGCTGCACAGCATCCGCCTGGGTTGGGTGGTGCGATGTTTGATAAAAATCCGCGACAGCCTGATACAGAGGCTGCCAGTCCCCCGGCTTAATGAACACTTGGACGTTGTTGTTCATACAAATCGATGGCTTCATTGCCGATGGCCACCAGTTGGCGGTCTATAAACAACAGGGCAGTACACTCATCTTCCGTGGTGATGCCATCGGCAATGGCTCTGTGGGTACGGTAATACAACAACTGATGGACGACGCCATCTTTACGGTAGGCGCGGGTAATATCCGGGCCACCCAGCCGATCGATCACTTGCTGTTGCAGTACCTTGACCTTGGGCTCTTTCTCCAGGCTTTGAATGTACTTGGCGTTAAAGGCCTCGCGGATTTGCCAGTTCATTTGCCCTGGATCATCCGGGTAAAACCGCAGAATACCGGCAACAACAATAAAGTACAGGGCGATACCTGCCAGTAGCAGTGCACTAATTCTGAGCATGAGCAGGCTCCTGGTTGGGGTAACGTAACTGTTGCAGGTTCAGACCAAGCTCCAGATCGGTACGGGGCTGAAATAATTGCAAGAAACACTGAATATCGGCTTTGTGCTCAGTGAGTTTGCTGTGCAATGCTTTGGGGCAGTCCGGATGTTGCAGGATCTCGCTAAAGGTATCGCCCAACTGCAACAGCTCCAGCGCCGTTTTGGGGCCGATACCCGCCACACCGGGAATATGGTTGGTGCTGTCGCCGACCAGGCTCCAGTAACGGATCAAGCGTCTGGATGGCACACCAAACTTTTGTTGCACATAGGCTTCATCCAGATAGTCGCGGCGGAAGTGATCATACAGTTTGACCCCGCTATCCAGCAGGGTGCAATAGCCTTTGTCGGTAGAAACAATGGTTACCTCTTGCTGATGCTGCCGCATCTTTAGCGCCAGCGAGGCAATGATATCATCGGCTTCATAGCCTTCGTGCTGGTAAATGGCGATGCCAAGCTGCCGGATGTGTTGCTGCAGCTCTGGCAGGGCTTGTTGCAACAGTGCCGGCATCGGGCTGCGGTTGGCTTTGTAATCCGGATACAGCTGATGACGCCAGGTCGGTTGCTGGCTGTCAAATACCAGCACCAGATGGCTGGGTTGGCACTGCTCGATGATGGTGCGCAGTGCCTTATCGACCGCTTGGCTGGTATTTTTGATCAGTTGTTGCCGGGTGTTCTCGGTCAGTTGGTCGGGTAAAGGAAGATAAGGCCGCTCCTGCACTGCATAGAGCCGCCTGATCAGATTCATCGCATCAATCAACACCAGGTGAGTCATGGTTCTATTGTATGATCCTGTAACAAGGCTCATAGGCGCTGCCTGGGAGCTTCATCCGGCCTTGCTCTACAAAGGCTTGCAGTAAGCGATCCATCATGCGCATCAGCTCAGGTTCGCCAGTTAACTGAAACGGACCGTGCTGCTGAATGGCTTTGATGCCTTCATCTTTTACATTGCCTGCTACAATGCCGGAGAAAGCCCGGCGCAAATTAGCCGCCAGTGTTGCGGTATCTTGCTGGCGGTGCAAGTCCAGTGCGGCCATATTGGTATGGTTCGGGATAAATGGCTGCTGGAAGTCTTTTTCAATCTTGAGTGTCCAGTTGAAGTGATAGGCATCGCCGGCCTGGCGCCGATAGTCACGCACTTCCTGACAACCGGCTTTCAAGGCTCTGGCCACGGCTGCCGGATCATCAATAATCACCTGCACCAGATCCAGCGCCTGCTGGCCTAAGGTTTGTTCAATAAAGCGAATAATTTCCTCAAAATAACCTTCACTGCTTTTCGGCCCGGTCAGGATCACCGGTAGTTTTTGTGCCTTATTGTCCTGGTGCAGCATAATGCCCAGCAAATACAGCAGCTCTTCTGCCGTACCTGCGCCACCGGGGAAAATAATAATGCCGTGGGCAACCCGGACAAAAGCTTCCAGCCGTTTTTCGATATCCGGCAGAATCACCAGTTCATTCACAATTGGGTTCGGTGGCTCAGCGGCAATAATGCTGGGCTCGGTCAGGCCAAGATAACGTCCCTGACTGATCCGCTGTTTGTTATGGCCTATGGTAGCGCCTTTCATTGGACCCTTCATGGCGCCCGGCCCACAGCCGGTGCAGATATTCAGGCCGCGCAGACCAAGCTGATAACCGACATCCTTGGTGTACTTGTATTCGGCCTCTTTGATGGAATGGCCGCCCCAACAGACAATCATGGTTGGCTCAGTATTGCAGCCCAGCACCTGGGCATTGCGCAAAATATCAAACACGCTGTGGGTAATGTGCGCGCTGCTGGTGAGATCCAACCGGTTGGCATTGATCTTAAGCTGGGTATGGTAAAACAGGATATCGCGCAATACGGCAAACAGATGCTCATGAATACCACGGATGATGTGGCCGTCGACAAAGGCGTCTTTGGGGGGATTAAACAGCTCAATTTTAATGCCGCGCTCACGGCTGATCAGGTTGACAGCGAAATCCTGAAACTGCTGATAGATTTCGGCCGAACTGTCGGTGTGGCTGCCAACGTTCAGCACTGCCAGACAGCAATTACGAAACAACTGAAAGGCTTCTTTGTTGGTGGTTTGCTTCAGGCGGTCGACTTCAAGTTGGGACAGCAGGCTCATTGAACCAACCGGATTTAATTGCACATGCATAAAAGGCTCCATAACCGCGGCATTACTTGTGCGCGGATTTAAGTACCACTTTATCCCTGCCGGCATGTTTGGCTTCATACAAGGCTTCATCGGCCCGATCAAAGGCAGCTCGCGCATTGTCGTGTTCGGTGAGTTGGGTCGTACCAAACGACAGGGTGATAGGGACTTTTTTGTTTTTAAATTTAAAGGGAATTTTTTTAATTTTTTCCCGCAGATTATTCAGTGGTTTTTCCAGTTCCGACAGGCTGGTTTCCGGAAACAGGATGACAAACTCCTCGCCGCCATAGCGGGCGATAAAATCGGTTTCACGCAGGCTCTGTTTCAACGCCCGGGCAATCACTTTTAACGTTTTATCGCCCGCGCTATGGCCATAGTTATCGTTGATGCTTTTAAAATGATCAACATCGCCCAGAGCAATGCAAAGTGGCGTGCCATAGCGCTGATAGCGCTTTAATTCCAGCTCAAAGCGTTCATCAAAGGCGGCCCGGTTCGGGATTTCAGTTAAGGCATCCTGCAGACTACGGAACTTTTGTTCGGCCAGCTTCTTCTGAAACTGCTGCGCTTCCGCCTCCAGTTCGATTAAGCGGTGCTCCATGGTCTTTAAAGAGCCCAGCATCAGCTCACGCTCTTGTTTTTCCAACTGTTCTTTTTCTGCCAAGGAGCTGGTGATTTCAGTTAAGCGCTCATTGACCAGTCCTTTGAGCTGCTCCAGCGAGGTGGCATTTTTGCTGTCTTTGCCAAAAGCATCAATTTTAAGCTCCAGCTGGCGATTCAGCTGGCTGAGCTTGCTATGCAGTGAACTGGACTGGCTGAGTGAGGACACCAGCGACTTTTGCACCTGCTCCAGTGTATCGTGCAGTTGCATCAAAAAGTGTTGGGCTGATTGACGCTCAGAATTAATACTGGCAACGATGATGGTAATGGTGCTGAGGCAGGCATTGAGCAAATCCTCAATGCCCAGGTGGTCCATCAAGGATTGACGAATTCTTTCGATATCGCTGGAGAACTGTTCGGCAAAGCTCATTTCGCTCAGCAGGTTGGTCAGCTCTACCGAGATTTGCCGGCAAATGTGGCCATAGCGGTCCTGCTCTGGGTTGTCGGAGCTATCCAGGCTTTGTTTTGCTTGCAGTGCATTTTGATACAAGCGGGCCAGATCGGTTAAATGAGGCAGATAGGCATGGATGGTGGGTGAGCTTTCGTTCACCTTGGTGAGCAGTGTCCGTAAGTCCCGCCGTAACTGGTCGGGCAGGCCGCGCTGTTGTTGCAGCAGTTGTCCGGCTTCTTTCAGCCCATTTTGCAGCTTTCGCAGATCCTGCTCATTTTTACTTTCCAGATGCTTTAAGCCATCACTCAGGGCCTGTACCAGGGGCAATAACTTTTCCAAATCTGTGCCGCGGGCCAGCTCTAAACGAAGCTTGGCCAGCTTGTTGTCGAGCTCAATATCAAGCCCTTTGCATGCAAGTGATAACCGGGAGACGAACTTGGCCAAAATTTTAAACTGACTTTCGTAGGTGTCTTCCAGTTGTTTGCGTGTTTTTAACGCATGCTCGAGTTGCTGCTTTAAGTCGTCTTGCAACGGCATCACCATGAATGATTATCAGAAAATGGTTACAGTGATAGGTCAAATCTAAGTATATATGCTAGCACAAGAATTGCGACTGTTGTTTGACAGAGATACGAATTCTGCATGGCGATGCTGAGGAAAAACAAGCCGGTGAGGGAGCCGGCTTGTTTGGGTAGGGTAGTTATCCGGCCAGCTCTTTGGCTGTTGGTGCCAGACAGGTTACTTACACAGATAGTAAGGTAACCAGGATTGTTCTTCGCTAGAGGTAAGGTGTTGCATGATGCTGTTCATCCGTTGTCTGACTGCAGCCCAGTCCATCTGAACTGCTGGATGAATTATAAACAAAAAAGCGCTATTTTGAAAGTTATGCTGAAAGTTTTCTTTTGGTTTTTCATTTATTGGGGCGCCTTAAAAGTGAGATCTAAATAAAATCAGTGGCTTACTGTGGGCTCTTGAACTTTCATTTTGAAAGCTTCCCTGAAAGTTTTCAGTTTTTGTTGCTTTTGGTTTATTGTCTGGTCAGGCGGATCACCGGCACAGGATAGGGCTCACTGCTGCGCAACGGGTTGATATCCAGGCCACCACGGCGGGTGTAACGGGCATACACCGCCAGAAACTCTGGTTGGCATTGCTGCCAGATATCGGTAAAGATGCGCTCAACACATTGTTCATGGAACTCGTTGTGCTGACGAAAACCGATCAGGTAGCGCAGTAAAGACTCATGGCAAATGGCATTGCCACGGTAATGAATAAAAACACTGGCCCAGTCTGGCTGATTGGTGATCAGGCAATTGGATTTCAGCAAGTGTGAAAACACCTTTTCATCCCGGGGAGCCGCATCGGCCTTCAGCGTTAATTGCTCTGGTTGATAGCGGTATTCGGATACTTCGATATCCAGATCATCCAGGCAACTGCCCTGGATCCAGGTCGGCTGAAAGGGCTGCAACTCATTGACATTGTGCAGGGTGACGTCCACTTTCGCACCGGCACAGGCGGATAAATCCTGTTGCAGCAAACGAAACACTTGGCCTAAATCGGCAAAGCGGGTTTGATTTAAACTGTTCAGGTACAGCTTAAAGGATTTGGACTCAATCAGATTGGGTGAGTCGTAAGGCACCACAAAAGTGGCCAAAGCCACCACCGGCTTGCCTTTATGATTCAGCCAGGACAGCTCATAAGCATGCCAGATATCCTGCCCCGTAAACGGCAGCTCTGTACCGAGCTGCAATTCATTGCGGCCCACTGAGCGCGGTACGGCCTGCAGCAGCCCGGGGTTATAGTCGGCGGCGTAAGCCGTGACCTTACCGAGGCTTAATTGTTGCTGCAGTTCTGGCTCAAGCTTTGTCATGGCAGTTCCAGTCAGGTTAGAATGACGGCATTGTACCATAGCGGTTGATGATGGATCAGCCGAAAATAAGGACGAATTGCATGGATTTGGCCGCCAGTTGGCAGGATTTTATTGAACGGACCCTAGCCTGGTCGCAACAACAGCAGCAGCCGTTGCTGACCGAGCGGGATAAAGTGTTGCCATCGCCTTGTGAAGTCAAAGCGCAGGGCGATGATGTGGTGCTTTGGCAGCCAGTGTTGCAACAACCCCGGTTGGATTTTCAGGCGGTAGAGCAGGCGCTGGAGCTGACACTGCATGCCGATATCAAAGCCTTTTATGGCCTGTACTATGGTGGCGGCCTGGCCGCAGAGCATGCCGAAGGCAAGCTGTTGTTGCTGATGCCGTGGCATGAGGCGGATTGCGACCGTTTAAAAGAAAACATCATCGGTCATATTCTGATGAAACGGCGGTTGCGCCAGCGTGAAACGGTCTTTGTGGCGGTGACCGATGATGAAAATGTCATGGTCTCGGTGTTAAATAGCAGCGGCGAGGTATACGCCGAGTCGGTGGGGAAGGAAGTACAGCACAAACTGGCCGACTCGCTCGGCGAATTTTTGCAGCAGTTAACACCGGCCAGTAGCGACGGTTTCTGACTTTACTGGCAGTCCCAGGCGATGTTGGAGACCAGCCGGCAGTTGTCGCAACGAAACTGAAACAGGCCGTGCCAGTGGTCGCTCAGCTGCCAGTCACTGCCGCAGCCAGGGCATACTTTGCTGGCTTCCAGCTGGCAATCGGGGCTGCTGCCACTGTACAGATAGTAATAACAGGCTTTGCCGCTTAATTGCTCTACCCGCCGGGCCAGTCGCCTGCCTTGGCGATTCAGCTTGCTGTGCAGCTGCTGCAAAGCGTTCTCCGCACTTTTGGGCAGCACCCGCTGTTGCTGCATTTGTATTTCATCCAGTGCCTGATATTGCAGTTGCCAACGGATGAAGTCTTCATAATCGCTGTGCTTTTCAGCCCCCAACCGAAATAACGGCACAGGTGCAAAATGTTCGCTGCAACGCAGCGGTGAGACTTGCTCGGCAAAATTGGTAAACAGCAGATAGCCTGGGGCAGGCTGACAGGGATCGGTATGGCTGGACATCAAATCCTGCCCCAGCAGCTTTAATTTAGGATAACTCAAACCCGCCTCCGGCAGGGCTGCTAATGCCTGCTGGCCACGCTGGCTATGATACTGCGGCTTTAGCGCATCTTCGGTAGGCAAAATCACCCGGCTGCAGAAATGATCGCCGGCAAAATAGGTCGGAAACTCCCGGCCAATCAATTGGCCCTGAAAAATCAGCGCTTCCAGATACTGCCGGATCTGCTGCTCTGCCTGGTGGTAGCTGGTATCGCTAACCAGCCGAAACTGCAGCTCAGCCAGCCACATCGTTGTTTCCTTGTTGTTCCAGCCTTGCCAGGCGTTGCTCCAGCTCGGCGACTCTGGCTTCCAGTTGCGCCATACGATCCGTCTGAGGATCGGGATGAGCTGGTAATTCAGTGTGCTGCTCAGTGGAGGGGGGGCTGCTGCCAGCCGCTTGTTTTGCAGCGGCTGGCAGTTGCTTCCATTGCTGAAAAGCGGGCAGTAAGTCTGCCGGCGGTATTTTGCGGCCCAGGCGGCTGCGCAGCAATGCCAGGCTGGGAGTTTTGCCTTCTTGCATCAGGCGGGCGGCTTCCTGGCTCAGTAATTCCAAAGCTGTGGTGGTGTTCATTGGTTAAATCCGCTAGTTAATGGCCAAATCATACATCAACTTTGCCTTTGTTGGCATGTGTTGAATTTAAGTTATTGATTTTAAATAAATTAAAAGTTGGCCTTTTCCTTGCTTTATCTGTGGTGCTTAACAATAAGGAGAACACAATGACCATGAAACATTTGCTGTTGGTATCTGCACTGATCCTGCCATTATCTGGCTGTGTGGTGGCGGTCAATGGCTCGAAAGAGGCTCGTTTTAATGAAGCGGACTGGCGGCAAACCCAAAAAGCCAATCTCAGCTATATCAATCAGCTCACCACCGGAACCTCGCTGGTGCAAGTGATGCAGGATTTGGGGGCACCGGATTTTACCGAGGCGTTTCAGCAGGGAGATAGCTCGGTACAGGTACTGTTTTACCGCACGCATCACCGGCGCAGCGATGGCATGACCACCAAAGATGAATGCACACCGCTGGTGTTTAGCAATGGCCGTTTAAGCGGTTGGGGCGAAAAAGCCTACGCGCAGCTGTAAAATCGTCGCAGTAAAGCCAGAGCATTGCTTTGGCTTTACTTGCGCAGCAAGGTATTCAATTCATCAATCACTTCCGACCAATCGGCATCTTCTTTGAGCGACTCGGCAATAAAACTGGCCTGGGCAGGGTTCCAGAAGGGGGCTTTTTCCAGTGGCACATGCTCGGCCAGCCGATGCTCTGCGATAAAGGCATCCATCGCGGCCTGATCATTCTCAAGCCCAAGTTGGGCAAACAAAGTCGCCAGGCTATGCGTTGATGTATCCATAAAAACGTCTCCTTTGAAAAAACCTGTCTTAAGGGTAGCGTATTAAAGGAGATTGGCAATTGCCAATTGCCCTGCTATGGTGATGAAAAAACAATCATAATAACCATTAGGGATGCTATGTCGGTTGAACACTTAAATCATTTGCTGGTGCGTGAGCTGGAAGGGTCAGAGCTCAATGTAGCCGCTTCCATTTTGTATCAGTCCTATCACGATGATCCGCTGTTTATGACTATTTTTCAGGCCGAAAAATCCGACTATGAAAAAAAGTTACGAGCAGCCATTCGCGAGGAGCTGAGTGCTTTTTGGCAAAGCAGCCAAACCATCTTAGGGCTCTTTCAATCCGAGCAGCTGATCGGCGTGGCTTGCCTGGTGAAAGCCAACTCAGGCCTGGGCGGCCATCGCTACTGGCACTGGCGGTTAAAGATGTTGCTGACCGCAGGTTATGTTTCCACTCGCCAACTGCTGGAAAAAGAAGAGCGCATTCATGCAGCCATGCCGGCCAAAGATTACCATATGCTGGCGTTTATTGCGGTATCGCCCCGGCATCAGCAGCTTGGCCTGGGCCATCATTTATTGCGGGCGGTCGATCAGCTGGTGGATGAAGATAGCAACTCGTCTGGCGTAGGTATTTTTGTCACGTTAGAGAAATATCTGCCGTTCTTTGCTGGTGATGCCTACCAAACAGTGACAGAGCTGCGTTTTAACACCGTGCAGGGCAAGTTGCTGTTTCGGCCGCGCCAGGCCAATGCCAGCCAGGCAGAGGTCTGAGTCCAATCTGATAGTTAATGCGGATGGGTAGGGGCGTTGTCTGGTAAGCGGTGTGGTGGTAAATCAAATGCCGCATACTGCAAGCCAGACAAGCTCAAGGTGCCCTGATAGCGGCTCTCGCCATCGCTGCTGAAATCGACGCCATAATGCGTTAACCAGCGCAACCGGCCCTGACGGCGTTCCAGTTTGTGCTGCAGCCTGCCACAATCCAGATACTGCAACTGATGCATTTTGCACAGATGCCTGGCCAGTAAAATCGCGCGCTCGTCTTGTTTGCGCTGCAACCAGAACAGATAACAAATCAGCAGTAAGCCAATAATCAGCCAGGTAGTGGCCATGGAGGTGATCCTAAAACAAATACCGATGCTTATGGTACTGGCAAAACTGGCGGCAGACAACCGACGTCATGCATACTGGTTTCAAGCCAGGTTATGGTAAGATCCAGCCAGAATCAATTGCCTGAGGAGTTGGGATGTCAGAGCTGATTGTTGCTGCACTGCAGGAAATTAAAGCTGAGCTAAAAGCGCTGGAGCTGTGGAGCCCGCTTCCACCCAGTCCCGAGGCCATGGCAAGCACCGCCCCCTTTTGTTGCGACACCATGCCGTTTGAGCACTGGTTGCAATTTGTATTGTTGCCACGGATGCAGGCCTTGCTGGATGGCGGGCATCCTCTGCCCGAGAAAGTGGCTATTTTGCCAATGGCTGAAGAAACGCTGGCCAAGTATCCGCAGGATACCCGTTTATTGTTGTACTGGATTGGACGATTTGATGCCTGTTTCCAAACTGATTGAGGCCCCCGAAATTACCGAGCTGACCATTTTGTATCAGGATGAATGGCTGGTGGCGGTAGACAAACCAGCGGGTATGCTGGTTCATCGTTCGTTTTTGGATAAACACGAAACCCGTTTTGTGATGCAGACACTGCGCGACCAACTGGGTCAGCATGTCTTTCCGGTGCACCGGCTGGATAGGCCTACCTCGGGCGTGTTGCTGTTTGCGCTATCCAGTGAGGTGGCCCGTTTGCTGAGTGAGCAAAATGCCAATCAGCATTGGCACAAAGGCTATCTGGCGGTGGTGCGTGGTTATCTGCAGCAAGGCGGTACGCTGGATTACCCATTAAAAGAACAGCAGGATAACATTGCCGATAAATTTAGCGACCCGAATAAGGAAGCGCAAGCTGCGATCACTGATTATTTGCCGCTGGCGCAAGTGGAGCTGCCTATTCCAGTCAGCCGTTACCCGGCTGCGCGTTATAGTTTGGTGGCACTCTCGCCCCGCACCGGGCGTAAGCATCAGCTAAGGCGGCATTTGGCGCATTTGCGCCACCCGATTGTGGGGGATACCAGCCATGGCGATGGCAAGCACAACCGCTTGTTTCGCGAGCATTTAAACTGCGCTCATTTACTCTTAATGGCGAAGCAACTGATCCTGACCCATCCCATTCACGGTACTAAGTTGTGTATTGAAGCCAGCCTTGTCAGTTGGCGGCCGCTACTGCAGCAACTGGGTTGGCCCGAAGATGAAAGCTTTTATCGCCAGGCACTGGCGACCCTTTACAAGGAGCAAGTATGAACCGTATTGCCATTATCGTGGGTACCGTCTATGGCGGTGCTGAGTACCTGGCCGAGCAGGCAGCAAAGCTGCTTACAGCGCGGGGCTATCAGTGTACTTTGCATTTGGATCCAAAACTGGGTGCTGTGCTGGCTGAGGATCCGGATGTCTGGCTGGTGATAAGCTCCACCACCGGGCAGGGCGATATCCCGGACAATGCCTTGCCGTTTTTTATCGATGCCCGCGATCGCTTTCCGCTGTTGACCGACAAAATCATTGCAGTGATTGGCCTTGGTGATAGCAGCTACGAGAATTTTTGTGGAGCCGGCAAGCAGTTTTATGAACTGCTGCAGGAGCTGCAGGGCAAGCCGCTGGCCGAGCCGCTGTGGATTGATGCCTGTGAAACGCTGGAGCCGGAAACTATAGCGCTGCCCTGGCTGGAAGCACATTTCCCGTCCAAAGGTTAGGCCAGAGAGGTTGGGGTAGGTAAGCCAGGGCTAACATACGACAAAGGCCAGCGTTGGCTGGCCTTTGCAGGAAGCGTGCTGCGGCTCGCTACTCGATATTACGCAGCAGCGCATTGATGCCGACTTTGGCGCGGGTCTGAGCATCCACTTTTTTCACAATAATGGCAGCATACAGGCTGTGGCTGCCGTCTTTGCTTGGCAGGCTGCCTGGCACCACCACTGCACCAGCCGGTACCCGGCCATAGCTGACTTCACCGGTTTCACGGTCGTAAATACGGGTGCTCTGGCTGATGTACACGCCCATCGACAGCACAGCGCCTTCTTCGACAATGACCCCTTCCACCACTTCAGAGCGGGCACCGATAAAGCAGTTGTCTTCGATGATGGTTGGGTTGGCCTGCAATGGCTCCAGCACACCACCAATGCCCACCCCACCGGATAAATGCACGTTTTTACCGATCTGAGCACAAGAGCCAACGGTGGCCCAGGTGTCAACCATGGTACCTTCGCCGACGTAAGCACCGATATTGACATAGGAGGGCATCAGCACCGCGTTTTTAGCGATGAAGCTGCCTTTGCGTACGGCTGCCGGTGGTACCACCCGCACGCCTTCGGCGGCAAAACGAGCGGCATCGTAGCCGGCGTATTTCATCGGGACTTTGTCGTAGAACCTGGTTTCGCCGCCATCCAGCACTTCATTGTCATTGATGCGAAACGACAGTAAGACGGCCTTTTTCAACCACTGATGCACCACCCATTCGCCAGCCAGCTTTTCGGCCACCCGGGCTTTACCACTGTCTAACAGCTCCAGGGCTGCTTCAATAGCGGTTCTGTGCTCTGCCGAAACGGTGCTGGGTGTGATGGAATCGCGTTGCTCAAATGCTTGTTCAATAATGGTTTTTAAGTCTGCCATCTTGGGTTATCAACCTTCTGTGTCGTGAGTTAAATGGTCAATCAAAGTCCGTTTCAACTGGCTTTGCTGGTCAAAATCAAGGGCAGTATCGTCTGCCGTTGAGACCATGAAAAAATCTTCTGCCCGCTCGCCTAAGGTAGTGATTTTGGCGGCGTGAATTTGAATAGCGCACTGCTGGAATACATCGCCAATACGGGCCAGCAGGCCTGGTGCATCCAGTGCGGCAATTTCCACCATGGTGCGGTTCTTGCTGTTGCCTGGCAAAAAGCTGACTTTAGGCGGCACATTGAACTGGCGCATCTGGCGCGATAATTTCGAGTGGCGCTGGGGCTCAGTTTTGCCGGCAATGGCCTGCTCCAGCGCGCGTTTGATGCTTTGTACCCGTGATGGCGAGGTCACCGGCTGGCCATTTTGCTCCAGCACCACAAAGGTATCCATCGCATAACCATCTTTATTGGTCATGATCTGGGCATCGAAAATGGCCACTTTTTTGCTATCAAGCGCCGAGACCAGCCGGGCAAATAGATTGGGTTGATCCGGCGTGTACACAAACACCTGAGTACTGCCCCTAATGGGCGCTTTGCTTACCAGCACCAGGGGTTGTTTAGGCTCTTTGTGGCGCAGAATGTGCTCGCAGTGCCAGACAATCTGTTTCGGGTTGTAGCGGATAAAGTAATCCGCCTTGATCCGGCTCCACAAATGCTGAACTTCCGTTTTGGTAAAAGCCTGGCGCTGCAATAAGCGCATGGCCTCGGTCTGATTTTCCCGGATTTGATCGCGCATATCCATCGGCTTTTCCAGCCCACGGCGAAAGGCTTTTTGCGTCGACAGATAGAGATCGCGCAGCAAGGAGCCTTTCCAGTCGTTCCACAGGTTGTCGTTGGTGGCGCGAATATCGGCCAGCGTCAGGCAATACAGGTAATTGAGCCGGGTTTCATCCCGTACCTTTTCGGCAAACTCAGTCACCACCTGGGGATCATGAATGTCTTTGCGCTGGGCGGTGACCGACATCAGCAAGTGCTGTTCGACCAGCCAGCTGATCAGCTTGCTGTCAAAATCACTGAGTTTGTGCAGCCGGCAGAATTCTTTCGCATCCATGGCGCCGAGCTCGGAGTGATCACCGCCCCGGCCTTTGGCGATATCGTGAAAAATACCGGCCAGAAACAGCAGCTCGGGTTTTTCCATCCGACGAACGATATCCGAGCACAGTGGAAATTCGTTGTCGTATTCCGGCAGTGTATAGCGATACAGGTTTTTCAGCAGCCGGTGGGTGTGTTCATCCACCGTGTAGGCATGAAACAAGTCAAACTGCATCTGGCCGACGATATTGCGCCACTGCGGCAGGTAGGCCGCCAGCACCCCGTATTTGTGCATTAAGGTGATGGCGGTATCCATGCCGCGGGGATGGCGCATCAGTGCCAGAAATAGCCGGCGGCAGGCCTCGTAATCCTGCAAATCACCCATCAAACGACGCCGAACCTGACGCAGCAAACGCAGCGTATCGGAGTGAATGCCGGTGATATTGGAGTTGTTGGCAATGTGCCAGAATAACTTCAGCAGATTATCGCGCCGGGCAAAAACGCCGTTATCCAGCGCTTTGATCAGGTGGCCGTGCAGCTCAAAGCTGTCGTCCAGCGGTTGTACTTTGGCGCTTTGGTGGTTGTTCAGGATGCTGCCTTCAAAATGCTGCAACAGCATTTCGTTCAGTTCGCTGACCCGCTGCACGGTGCGGAAAAAGCGTTTCATCATTCGCTCAACCGTGGCTTTGCCGTCGCTACCAAAACCAAGCCGCTCGGCCACGGCGGGCTGGTAGTCAAACAGCAGACGGTTCTCGTTGCGACCCGCTTCCAGATGCAGCGCAAAACGCATTTGCCACAAATACGCCTCACACTCCATCAGCTCCTGATACTCGTCTTCGGTCAGGTATTGATAAGCTACCAGCTCGCGCATGGTGCGGGTCTGAAAGTGTCGTTTGGCGACCCAGCCGATGGTCTGAATATCACGCAAACCACCTGGGTTGGCTTTTAAGTTCGGCTCGAGGTTGTAGGCGGTGCCATGATACTGGGCGTGACGCTGTTGTTGCTCGTGGCGCTTGGCTTCAAAAAACTGCTGGCTGGTCCAAAAGTCTGGTGCATGAATGGCCTGTTGCAAGCGTTCATACAGCGCTTTATTGCCCAGCAAGCGGCGCATTTCCATCAGGTTGGTGGCGATGGTGATGTCGTCTTTGCCCAGTTGCAGAGTTTCATCCAGTGTACGAACACTGTGGCCGACTTCCAGTTTCAGGTCCCACAGCTGGGTGATGAAGGTGGACAACTGGTCTTGTTGTTTCGGGGTGAGTTGTTGCTCACTTAACATCAGCAAATCAATGTCTGAATACGGATGCAGTTCGCCCCGGCCATAACCGCCGACGGCAATCAGGCAGAGGGAGTTATCCTGATTGAGATCCTGTTGTTGCCACAAGGCCGCCAGCAATTGGTCAATAAAACGGGCCCGGGCTTTGACCAGGCTTTGCACCGACTGCTGTTCAAAAGCCTGTTCGGACCAGCGCAGAAAGTCGGCCATATGCTTTTTGTAGCCATCAAGGCTGAACTGACCGGGCCAGTTTTTTTGAAAAGCAACAGCTTCTTTCATGCCGTGGGCTCCTGTTGGTTTACTCGGCGCTGACCATCCGATCGATGGTATCGTCACTACGCAAGGTCAGAATTTCGCAGCCGGTTTCTGTCACCAAAATGGTGTGCTCGTACTGAGCCGATAAGCTGCGGTCTTTGGTAACCACGGTCCAGTCATCTTTTAGCAGCTTGCTGTGACGGGCACCGGCGTTGATCATCGGTTCGATGGTCAGACACATACCGGCTTTTAATACCTCGCCGGTCCCGGCACGGCCATAATGCAGTACTTGCGGCTCCTCGTGAAACTCAGCACCAATGCCATGACCGCAATACTCGCGTACCACCGAATAACCATGTTTTTCGGCATGCTGCTGAATCACCTGGCCAATATCCCCCAAGCGGGCACCGTCTTTGACTTTTTTGATGCCGAGGTACATGGCTTCCTGCGTGACTTTGATCAGGCGGGCTGCCAGAATACTGGGCTCGCCGATGACAAACATCCGCGAGGTATCGCCATGGTAACCATCTTTGATCACCGTGATATCGATATTGATAATGTCACCGTCTTTTAATGGTTTGTCATTGGGAATGCCATGGCAAATCACATGGTTGACCGAGGTGCAGATCGACTTTGGGAAACCGTGATAATTGAGTGGTGCAGGAATCGCTTGTTGTACATTCACGATGTAGTCATGGCAGCGACTGTTCAGTTCGTCGGTGGTGACGCCAGCAACGACATAAGGCTCAATCATTTCCAGCACTTCGGCGGCCAGACGGCCGGCCAGGCGCATTTTTTCGATTTCTTCCGGTGTTTTGATGATTGGGGGCATCCGGTCTCTCTCTGTGTCAAAAACAGTGGCATAAAAATGCCACAAAGCGGCTTTAATATTGTGTTTTACAGGTGGCTATGGTATAAAGCGCGCCGCAATTTAGCAAATAGCTTTGTGCTTTTCTTCAAAGTATTTCGTTATTGCTTATGCTGCGAAATGACAAATAACACACATACATCGGCACATGGGCCGGGGTGCCTGCACCTTACCTGCACAATGACGCGGGTTGGTAAGCGGGTCGGAACATGGGATGTATGGAGGCCTAACCCCTAAATTTAAGGTATTTTTATCATGGCAAAAGTTTCAATGCGTGACATGCTTCAGGCGGGTGTCCACTTCGGTCACCAAACCCGTTACTGGAACCCGAAAATGAAGCCGTTCATCTTCGGCGCGCGCAACAAAGTGCATATCATCAACCTGGAAAAAACCGTTCCGTTGATGAATGATGCGCTGAGCTTCATCCAGCAGGTTTCTGCTAAAAAAGGCAAAATCCTGTTTGTTGGTACCAAGCGTGCAGCTTCTGAAGCCATTAAAGAAGCGGCAAAAGGCTGTGACCAGTACTACGTTGACCATCGCTGGTTGGGTGGCATGCTGACCAACTGGAAAACCGTTCGTCAGTCCATCAAGCGTCTGAAAGATTTAGAAGCACAAAGCCAGGACGGTACTTTCGACAAGCTGACCAAAAAAGAAGCCTTGGATCGTACCCGTGAAATGGACAAGCTGGAAAAAAGCCTGGGCGGTATCAAAGATATGGGCGGCTTACCAGACGTACTGTTCGTGATCGACGCCGACCATGAGCACATTGCCGTGAAAGAAGCCAACAACCTGGGTATCCCGGTAGTGGCTGTTGTCGATACCAACTCTGATCCAAAAGGCATCGACTACATCATTCCTGGTAACGATGACGCCATTCGTGCCATTCAGCTGTATCTGTCTGCTGTAAGCCAGGCGGTCGCTGAAGGCCGTAGCAACACCATCGAAGTTCAGGCGGAAGCTGAAGGTTTCGTCGAAGCTGAATAAGCTGTTGGCTCCGTTGGAGCTGAACTGACAAAGACATCAACAGAGGCTTCGGCCTCTGTTTGTTCAACCCGATTGATAACGAGGATACTCTGATGGCTGTAACTGCTGCCTTAGTAAAAGAACTGCGCGAGCGTACCGGCGCAGGCATGATGGATTGTAAAAAAGCTTTGGAAGAAACCAAAGGTGATATCGAAGCGGCAATTGATGAGATGCGTAAGAGCGGTCTGGCCAAAGCGGCTAAGAAAGCTGGCCGTGTTGCTGCTGAAGGTACTATTTTAACCCGCGTTGGCAATGGCTACGGTGTTGCTGTTGAGTTTAACTGTGAGACGGATTTTGTTGCTCGTGATAGCAACTTCTTAGCGTTCGCAAACAGCGTGGCAGATCTGGTTCACGGCAACAAGATCTTTGCACTGGATGCATTGCTGGCGACCGATCTGAACGGCAGCACTGTGGATGAAACCCGTGCCGCTCTGGTGGCTAAAATCGGCGAAAACATCAATGTACGTCGTATTGCTGTGGTGGAAGGCGAGACCATTGGTCAGTACGTCCACTCTGGCCGCATCGGTGTTTTGGCGGTACTTAACGGCGGTAACGAAGAAATCGCTAAAGACGTTGCCATGCACATCGCAGCCAACAACCCTGGCTTCGTGAAGCCAGAAGACGTACCAGCCGATGTGGTAGAGCGTGAGCGCGCTATCCAGATCGAAATCGCGGTAAACAGTGGTAAGCCACAAGAAATCGCGGAAAAGATGGTCGCTGGCCGTATGGCCAAGTTCACTGGCGAAGTCAGCCTGACTGGTCAGCCATTTGTGAAAGATCCAGCCATCACTACCGGTGATTTCTTAAAGCAAAACGGTGCCGATGCCGTGTCTTTCATTCGCCTGGAAGTAGGTGAAGGCATCGAGAAGAAAGAAGAAGATTTTGCTGCTGAAGTTGCTGCACAAATTGCTGCCGCTAAGAAGTAAATTTGCGCTTTAGCCTTTGGGCAAAAAAAGCTAGAATAGCCGCGACCTCAGGTCGCGGTTTTTTTTGGCCGGCTGCCAGCAGAAAACCAGCCTGTACAGCGGATAATCAGATGGAGCACGCATGAACCCGAAACCAGCATACCGACGCATATTACTGAAACTAAGCGGTGAAGCCCTGATGGGAGACGAAGGCTTTGGTATCGACCCCAAAGTGCTGGATCGGATGGCGCAGGAAATCAAAGAGATTGTCGAGCTGGGGGTACAGGTAGGTATCGTGATTGGCGGCGGCAATATTTTTCGTGGCGAAGGCCTGGCAAAGGCCGGAATGAACCGCGTGGTCGGCGACCATATGGGCATGCTGGCTACCGTGATGAATGGCCTGGCGATGCGTGATGCGCTGCACCGTGCCTACGTCAATGCCCGCATGATGAGTGCCGTGCCTTTAAATGGCGTCTGTGACAATTACAGTTGGGCCGAAGCCATCAGTTTGCTCAAATCCGGCCGGGTGGTGATTTTTTCTGCCGGGACCGGTAATCCATTTTTTACCACCGACTCCGCTGCTTGTTTGCGTGCAATTGAAATTGAAGCCGATGCCGTACTCAAAGCGACCAAAGTAGATGGTGTGTACTCGGCCGATCCGGTCAAAGATCCGGCTGCCACCATGTACAGCACGCTAAGCTACAGTGAAGTGCTGGAGAAAGAGCTTAAAGTGATGGATTTGGCGGCCTTTACGCTGGCGCGGGATCACAGCATGCCAATCCGGGTATTTAATATGAACACGGCCGGCGCTTTAAAACGGGTGGTGATGGGAGAGGTTGAAGGAACTCTGATCGACCACGCTGAGAATTTACAGTAAACTAGTTCGAATTTACTGCGCAATTTACCGTAGTATTGACAAGTACAAAGAGCTGACCGCTTACAAGGATAACTGAAGTGATTAACGATATTATCAATGACAGCAAAAGCCGGATGGAAAAAAGTGTGGATGCACTGAAATCTCAACTGTCCAAAGTTCGCACCGGTCGGGCCCATCCCAGCCTGCTGGATAACATTATGGTACCTTACTACGGGGTTGATACGCCGCTGCGTCAGGTGGCTAATGTCACGGTAGAAGATGCCCGCACTTTGAGCCTGACGGTGTTTGATAAAAGTGCCGCTGCAGCGGTGGAAAAAGCCATCATCAACTCTGACTTGGGTTTAAACCCTATGAGTGCCGGTACCAGTATCCGTATTCCTTTGCCAGCATTGACCGAAGAGCGCCGTCGTGATTTGGTTAAAGTGGTAAAAGCGGAAGCCGAACAGGGCCGGGTGGCGATTCGCAATATCCGCCGCGATGCCAACAACGACTTAAAAGTCTTGTTAAAAGACAAAGACATTACCGAAGATGATGAGCGCCGGGCAACTGATGAAATTCAGAAGTTGACAGATCTGTACGTGAAGCGGGTGGATGAAGTCCTGGCTGACAAAGAAAAAGAACTAATGGAAGTTTAAGCGGGTCTTAGACTGATGGAACGCCGTGGCAGGTTGTCTCACGGCGTTTTTTATTGATGCAGGGGTCGCATGTCTACACCGTCACATCTGAAGCAAAATGAATTACCTCAGCATGTTGCCATTATTATGGATGGGAATGGCCGCTGGGCGAAACAACAAGGAAAACCCCGGGTCTGGGGTCATAAGAAAGGAGCGGATGCGGTTCGACGCAGTGTACGGTTTTGTCGTGAGCTGGGAATTTCAGCGCTCACCTTGTTTGCTTTTAGCAGTGAGAACTGGCAACGGCCAGCTGAAGAAGTCAGCAGCCTGATGCAGCTGTTTATGCTGATGCTGAAAAGTGAAGTAAAAAACCTGCATAAGAACCAGGTACGCCTGCGGGTTTGTGGCGATCTGAGTGCTTTTGATGAAGCACTACGAAAACAAATTAAAGCCGCTGAAGCATTAACAGCAGATAACCGGGCTCTGACCCTGACCATAGCCGCCAACTATGGTGGTCGTTGGGATATCAGCCAGGCTGCCCGTCAATTAGCCATAGAAGTCAGTGCTGGTCGTCTGGCCGTGGATGCCATTGACGAACAGGCCATGGCTCAATATATTCAGTTGTCGGATTTACCTGAACTGGATTTACTGATCCGTACCGGTGGTGATGTACGCATCAGTAATTTTTTATTATGGCAGGCTGCTTACGCTGAGCTTTGGTTCACCGATACCTTATGGCCAGATTTTGATCAGCAGGTGTTTGCCGAAGCTGTGGCGGCTTTTATCAGCCGTGAGCGCCGCTTTGGCTGTACCTCAGAACAAGTGTGTGCATTGGCAAGCCGCCAATCGAAAGGAACATAATTTGCTAAAACAACGCATAATAACAGCAGTGATCCTGGCTCCATTGGCGCTGGCCGCCGTATTTTTTCTTCCCTTACCTGCCTTTGCCGCTTTTGTCGCCGGCGCTTTTTTATTGGGTGCCTGGGAGTGGGGCAGTTTCTGTGGGTTAACGAACAGCCGCAAGCGGTGGGGTTTTGTGGTATTAACCGCTGTGCTGATGCTGACGACTTACTTTTTGCTGCCCGTTAATCTGAATTGGCCTTACACCGGCTCGGCCTTAATTTTTGCTGTGCTGGCGGCTGGCATATTGTGGTGGGGATTGGCGGTGGTGCTGGTAGTGAGCTTTCCTGCCAGCCAACAGCTTTGGTCGAAACAACTTTGGTTACGTGCCGTGATGGGGCTGCTAACCCTGGTGCCGGCCTGGTTGGCCATTGTGCTGGTGCGCAGTGTCGGTATCGAGGTCAATCCCTATGCCGGCGCCTGGCTTATTTGTGGTTTACTGGCATTGGTGTGGGCTGCAGATATCGGTGGCTATTTAGTAGGAAAGCCTTTTGGCCGCACCAAGCTGATGCCAAAAGTCAGCCCGGGCAAAACCATTGAAGGTATGTTAGGTGGCCTTGGTATGGTGTTTTTGCTGTTGGCGGCTTTTTGCTGGTATTTGGGCTGGCCTGAGCAGAGCCCGGTGCTTTTTGTCGCTGCCTTCGTGCTGACCACTTTATCGGTGTTTGGTGATTTAACCGAAAGCATGTTAAAGCGGGTAGCCGGCGTGAAAGACAGTGGCCGTATGTTGCCGGGGCATGGCGGCATTTTGGATAGGATAGACAGCCTGACGGCTACAGCGCCGCTTTATGCCTTGTTGGTTGCCTTGCTGGGTGGTTTTTACTAAATGCAGCAACTGGTGATTTTGGGAGCTACCGGCTCCATTGGCCAAAGTACCCTGAAAGTAGCGGCAGAGCATCCGGATCGCTTTGCTGTGCTGGCATTAACAGCGCACCGCTCGGTCCATGCCATGCTGCAGCTTTGCCTGCGTTTTCAGCCGCGCTACGCGGTGATGTCCGAGCATGCAGCTGCCAGGGAGTTGCAACAGCAATTGCAGGCTGCAGGCAGCCAAACCGAGGTGTTGGCTGGAGAGCAGGCGCTCTGTGATGTAGCGGCGCATCCGGAAGCGGATATGGTAATGGCTGCTATTGTGGGTGCGGCCGGATTATTGCCGACCCTGGCAGCAGTGAAAGCCGCTAAAACGGTGCTGCTGGCCAATAAAGAGGCGTTGGTGATGGCCGGTGCACTCTTTATGCAGCAGGTGCAGCAATCCGGTGCACGTTTACTGCCGATTGATAGTGAGCACAATGCTATTTTCCAATGTTTACCTGCTTCATTGCAACAGGCCGTCTGCCGGCATCAGTTGCAGACGGACAGCCTGCAGCAACAGCGCATTAGTAAGATCATTCTGACTGCCAGTGGTGGGCCGTTTTTACAGACGCCGCTGAGTGACTTTGCCCACATTACGCCAGCTCAGGCGGTTGCCCACCCGAACTGGGATATGGGGCAAAAAATTTCTGTCGACAGTGCCACCATGATGAACAAAGGGCTGGAACTGATTGAAGCGCATTGGTTGTTTCATTGTCCGGTCGAGCAAATTGAAGTGGTGATCCACCCGCAAAGCGTGATCCACTCGATGGTGCAGTACCAGGACGGCTCTGTGATTGCCCAGCTCGGTCAACCCGATATGTGCACGCCCATTGCCTATGCCATGGCCTACCCTGAGCGGATTAGTACACAGGTAGCCCCATTGGATTTTAGCACTTTATCTGCCCTGTCATTCTCAAGTGCTGAGCGGTCGCGCTTCCCAAATCTCTACCTGGCGATTGATGCCTGTCGCTATGGTCAGGCTGCTACCACTGCTTTGAATGCTGCCAACGAAGTGGCAGTGAGCGCATTTTTAGCCGGACAACTGCGCTTTGATCAGATTGCGCTGGTCAATGCCGCAGTCCTCGAACAATTCGCAGTTGCAACAGCGACTGAGCTGGAGGCGATTCTGGAACTGGATCAACAGGCCCGCATGGTTGCAGAACACTTCATTCAAGGGCCGTTAGCATGAGCGCGCTTATCTGGAATATTGCCAGTTTTGTGATTGCCCTTGGCATTCTGATCACCGTGCACGAGTTCGGCCATTTCTGGGTGGCGCGTAAAAATGGCGTGCTGGTAAAACGGTTTTCGATAGGCTTTGGCAAAGCGTTATTCCGTTGGCGTGATCGGCAGGGCACCGAGTTTGTGGTAGCGATGATCCCGCTTGGTGGCTATGTCCGCATGCTGGACGACCGTTTTGATCCAGTGCTGCCGCAGTTTAAAGATCTGGCTTTTAATCAGAAAACCGTGCAGCAGCGTATGGCGATTATTGTGGCAGGCCCGATGGCCAACTTTATCTTTGCCATCTTTGTGCTCTGGCTGATGTACATGATAGGTGTGCCTGAAGCCAAACCTGTGATTGCCGATGTACGATCCGGCTCGATAGCCGCCAGTGCAGAATTGCAACCCGACTATCAAATCACTGCGGTGAATGGTCGTTCGGCTGCCGATGTGCGTACGCTCAATTTATTGCTGGTAGAGCAACTTGGCCGTAACCAAATGACGCTGCAGTTGCAGCATAGGCAAAGTGGCCAGTTGACCGAGCGTCAGCTCGATACCCGTCAGTGGCAGTTTGACCCGGACAGGCAAACGATTTTTGATAGCCTTGGCATCGATTTGATGATGCCAATTCCCTTGACGACTTTGGCCCATATCGAACCAGGTTCCCCGGCAGCGCTAGCTGGATTGGAAGTCGGCGATGAAATTACCCATGTTGATAATTCAGCGTTGCAAAGCTGGTATCAATTAACTGAATGGATACAAAATAACCCGTCCACTCCCCTTGACATGCGCATTCTACGGCAAGGTCAGTCACTGGCCTTGACAGTTGTACCCGGAGAACGGCAAACTGCCGATGGCTTCACGCAGGGCTATCTGGGGATAGTGCCAGCGAGTAGTGGCTGGCCGGAAGGAATACGCTATACCAAGCGGCATAATCCGCTGACAGCACTGCAGGTAGGGGTACAGCAAACCTGGCAGCTCACCCGGCTTAGTTTTAGCATGATTGGCAAGTTTATTTTTGGCGATGTGTCGGTACGGCATTTAAGCGGGCCTATTTCGATTGCCCAGGGTGCAGGAACGACAGCCAGTATTGGCTTGATCGCATTTTTGACCTTCCTGGCCTTGATCAGTGTCAACCTTGGGGTCATCAATTTATTGCCTTTGCCGATTTTGGATGGCGGGCACTTAATGTACATGGTTGTTGAACTAATACGTGGCAAACCGGTCTCTGAAAAGGCGCAGGAGATAGGTTTTCGGATAGGAGCCATGGTTCTTCTGCTGTTGATGGGAATTGCGCTACTCAACGATATTTCTCGTTTGTAATCACTAATCAAAAGTTGTTCACAGAATGATAATGAAACGATTGGCAGCTGCCATGCTGCTTGCTGGAATCAGTCACACCATCCATGCCGATGAACCCTTTGTGGTGCAGGATATTCAGGTCGAAGGTTTGCAGCGGGTTGCTTTAGGTGCAGCTCTGAATAACATTCCTTTCAGTATTGGTGACTCGGTCACTGAGTACACCTTGTCCCGAAGCATCAAAACACTGTTTTCTGCGGGCCACTTTGATGACATTCGCGTATTGCGGGATGGCAATGCGGTGATCTACCGCTTGAAAGAACGCCCCACAATTAACAGCATCGAATTTGATGGCAATAAAGACATCAAGGATGATCAGCTGAATGAAAGTTTATCGGCACAGCGTATTCAGGTTGGCGAACCGCTGGATCGCACTATTTTACGCAGTGTAGAAAATGGCCTGACCGAGTTTTACCATGGTGTGGGTAAGTACCAGGCCAATGTTGAAGTTGAGCTGGTGTATCTACCGCGCAACCGGGTGAATGTCAAAATTAAGTTTGATGAAGGTGATGCGGCTTCGGTTCGGCAAATCAATATTGTTGGCAATGAAGTATTCGACAATGACACCTTGCTGAGCGTGTTTGAGTCTGGCCAGGATAAACCCTGGTGGCGCTTCTTATCCTCAGACCGTTATCAGAAGCAGACGTTGCAAGGCGATTTTGAGCGGGTGCAAAGTTACTACCTGGACCGGGGCTATCTGCGCTTTAGCATCGACTCGTCTCAGGTTTCGGTCAGTCCGGACAAGTCCTCTGTCTATGTTACGTTGAATGTCACTGAAGGCGAGCAGTATACCGTCACCGGCGTTCGCTTTGCCGGCGATTTGATAGGTCAGGATGCTTTGATTGAACGCATCGTACCCATTCGCCCAGGCGAGCTTTACAATGGTGCTTTAGTGACTTTTACCGAAGAAACCATTAGCCGGATCCTGGCTCGTTTTGGCTATGCCAACTCGCGGGTGACCACCATTCCCGATATCAACGACGACAGCAAAGAAGTGGAGCTGACCATCAATGTTGATCCGGGTAAACGCATCTATGTGCGCCGTATTGATATCGCTGGGAATGCCAACACCAAAGACGAAGTGTTCCGTCGCGAATTGCGTCAGCTGGAAGGGGGCTGGTTGTCAAACGACGCGCTCGAGCTTTCCAAGCAGCGTATCCAGCGCTTGCCTTATGTCGAGCGAATTGAGTTTGAAACCCGTGATGTACCGGGTATCGAAGATCAGGTGGATATTACCTTTAATGTCCGTGAACAACCGTCTGGTAGTTTTAATGCCGGTATTTCGTACGGTGACTTCCAGGGCTTGGCATTCCAGATTGGCGTAGAGCAAACCAACTTTATGGGTTCTGGTAACAGTGCCGGTATCAATTTGAATACCAACAAGTACCAGAAAACGGTTGCTTTGAATTACAACAACCCTTACTTCACCCTGGATGGGGTCAGTTTGGGTGGTCAGTTATTTTACACCAAAACGGATTACAGCAGCCTAAGCTCCAACCTGGAAGCTTACCGCCAAACACGCTATGGTATTGGTACCTCGATGGGGATCCCCATCAACGAGTACAACCGATTGAATTTTGGTGGTTCTATCAGCGTCAATGATTTGAGCTTGCTGCAGGATTACGATCAGTTACGTCACTTTAAGAATGTATTGCTGGACGGCAATGATCCGGATGGCCGCCTGAAGTACGTCAACTATGAACTGACGGCAGGCTGGGTACAAAGTACGCTGAACCGCGGCTTGTTCCCGACAGCAGGTCATTATTTTGGCTTAAATGGCCGGATTTCTACTCCGAATTCCGATCTGCAGTTCTTTAAAACCACCTTTGAAGCGCGTAAATACATCCCACTGAGCCGTGATCACAGCTGGACCTTCATGAGCAAGTTGGAGCTTGGTTATGGTAATGGCTATGGCAGCCGCAACGGCTATGATTACACCTTACCATTTAATGAAAACTTTACCGCTGGTGGTTACAATATCCGTGGCTTTGAGCACCGGATTATTGGCCCACGCGCTATTTTCCGCATTCCAACCTCGATCCCTGGTTTGCCAGATCCAACCAGTGGTGGTAGTGGAAATCTGCCGGGTGATCCATCCAGCGATCGCTACAGCGTATCGCAGCGATCGATTGGTGGGAATGCTATGGCGGTTGCGACTTTAGAGCTCATTACACCAACACCTTTCTTGGGTGAGGACAATCGTAACTCAGTACGAACCAGTATTTTTGTTGATGCTGGTAACGTCTGGGACACAGAATTTGACTTTAATCGCTACGCCAATCTGACCCAACAACGGCAGTTTGATCGTGAGCCGTTTTTGGCAGATTACTCAGATCCGTCTATGATCCGGGTCAGTACCGGTGTATCCTTGCAATGGATTTCACCGATGGGTCCTCTGACCTTTAGCCTGGCCAAAATCATCAATAAATACGACGGTGACTTGCAGGAAAACTTTAGTTTTAATATTGGTACTACTTTCTGAACATTGAGAACATAGGATGATGACCTTGAAAAATTTATTTGTTAAGACCGCTGCAACTTTGGTGTTTGGTGCTTTTTTGTTGGGTGCAACGGCGGCACAAGCTGCCAAAATTGCCTTTGTTGATGTCCAGGCAATTGCCAGCCAACTGCCACAGGCGCAACAGATCCAGGAAACAATCATGGCTGAGTTTGGTGAGCGTATTGAAGCGATTGGCCAGCTTGAGCGTGATATCAACTTTAATGTGGAAAAAATTCGTCGCGATGGTCCAACTATGAGCGAGGCTGAGCAGCAACGTCTGGCTGAAACCATTCAGCAACAGCAAATTCAGTATGAGCAAATGGCGCGTCCATTGGATGAGCAAATGCGTCAGCGTCAGGCTGAAGAGCGTAATAAATTACTGGCTGTCATTAAAAATGCCATTGATAAAGTGGCCGAGCAAGGCAATTACGACATTGTGCTGAACTCTGGTGCCGCCGTTTACGCCAAAGACAGCTACGATATTTCAGCTGCAGTTGTTCGTCAAATTCAAAGCGGCAACTAAATGAAGAGCTGGACCGCCTTGCAATTAGCTCAGCACCTGGATGCTGAGCTAATTGGTTCTGAGGATCTGCAAATCACCAGCGTTGGCACATTAGAGCGGGCACGGCCGGATCAAGTCAGTTTCCTGTCCAATCCCAAGCTTAAGCATTTGCTGACGGATTGTCAGGCTGGGTTATTGCTAGTTCGGGCTGAAGACCGGGCTTTGTGGCAGGGTGCTGCTTTAGTTGTCGCCGATCCTTATGTCGCTTTTGCCAAGCTGGCTCAATTGCTGGACTCTACGCCGCCTGCCGCTTTGGGAGTTCACCCGACCGCACAGATTGATGCTGGGGCCATTCTTGGCAAGGGCGTATCGGTCGGGCCCTATGCGGTCATTTCGGCCGGTGTTGTGCTTGGTGAGAATGTTGAGGTTGGTGCCCACTGTTTTATCGGTGAAGGGGCCCAACTGGGCGACGGTTGTAAGATTTGGCCTAATGTTAGTATTTACCACCGTGTAGAGCTTGGCCGGAACTGCATTGTGCATAGTGGTGCGGTACTTGGAGCGGATGGCTTTGGCTTTGCCAATGAACGCGGACGCTGGTTAAAAATACCTCAAGTGGGTACAGTGCTGATTGGCGATGACTGCGAGATTGGTGCTCAAACCTGTATCGACCGTGGGGCCATTGAAAACACCGTGATTGGTAATAATGTCATTATCGACAACCTCTGTCAGGTTGCACATAATGTGCGGATTGGCGATCATACCGCTATTGCTGGCTGCACCACCATTGCAGGCAGTGCCACTATTGGCCGTTATTGCATTATCGGTGGGGCTGCAGTAATCAATGGTCATATTGAGATATGCGATGGTGCCCAGATAAGCGGTATGGCGATGCTGATGAAGCCAGTCACGGAAAAAGGCGTCTATACTTCAGGCATACCAGCCACTACCAATGCAGAGTGGCGAAAAAACACGGCTCGTTTGCGTAAAATCGATCAGTTGTATCAGCGCGTGAAAGATCTTGAACAGCAGCTGGCTGCAGGCCAGGTTGACGATAAGCAAGCATAAAGACAAACAGAGGATCCACTTTGGCTAATCCCATTTCAAGTCTTGAAGTTCAGGACATCATGGCTTTGTTGCCACATCGCTACCCTTTTTTATTGATTGACCGGGTCATTGACTTCACTCCGGGTGAAAGTTTGACCGCGATTAAAAATGTCACCATCAATGAACCGATCTTTACCGGGCATTTTCCTGGCCGGCCGATTTTCCCAGGTGTTTTGATCCTGGAAGCCATGGCGCAGGCAACGGGTATTTTAGGATTTAAAACTGCCGCAGAACGTTCTGAGAACGAGCTTTATCTGTTTGCTGCTATCGATGAGGCTCGTTTTAAAAAACCGGTGGTACCAGGGGATACCATGGTGCTTGAAGTCAAGTTTTTGAAAGAGCGCCGTAATATGTGGAAATTCTACGGTGAGGCTAAAGTTGACGGTCAGCTGGTCTGTTGTGCTGAGCTGATGTGTGCAAGGAGAGAATTCTGACGTGATCCATCCATCTGCAGTGATAGAGGCGACCGCACAGCTAGGCAACAATGTTCAGGTTGGTCCTTTCAGTTACATTGGGCCAGATGTCATTCTGGGCGATGATTGCATTGTCGAGTCCAATGTGGTGATCAAAGGCCCCAGTATCATCGGCCGTGGTAACCATTTTTTTCAGTTTGCCAGCATCGGTGAAGCCTGTCAGGATAAGAAGTATAAAAATGAACCAACCGAATTGATTGTTGGTGATTTTAATATTTTTCGTGAAGGCTGCACGGTGCACCGCGGTACCATTCAGGACGAAGGCAAAACCGTGATTGGCAGTCACAACCTCTTCATGAACTACACCCATGTTGCCCATGACTGTGTGATTGGCAGCAATGTGATTTATGCTAACAACGCTTCTACTGCGGGTCATGTGCATGTCGGCGATTGGGCCATTTTAGGTGGTATGAGTGGTGTGCATCAGTTCTGCCATATCGGTGCCCACAGCTTTATTGGTGGTGGGGCTATCGTGCTCAAAGATGTGCCGCCCTTTGTGATGGCCAATGGCAGCCCGGCTACACCGGTTGGCATCAATACCGAGGGTCTGAAGCGCCGTGGCTTTACTGCAGAAACTCTGCTGGAAATCCGCCGTGCTTACAAAGAAATCTATCGCAAAGGTCATACCGTGGCTGAAGCAGTTGCTGCGCTTGCCAGTCAGAGCAAGGCCAATGCTGAAGTGCGCCGCTTAACACAGTTTATCGAGCAGTCTAAGCGCGGTATTATTCGCTAATTGCATCCCGGCCGCAGATGCTGCGGCCCGCGCTGATGTATGGGATCCTGCTTATGCCCCCTATGTTACCGACAAACAACCCGCTTCGTATTGCCATTATTGTTGGCGAGCACTCCGGTGACATTCTTGCTGCCGGGGTGATGGAAGCTATTTTGCAGCAGCGACCAGACACGGAATTTTTTGGCATTGGTGGCCCACGCATGCAGGCATTGGGCTTTGATGCCTGGTTCGATATGGAAGAGCTGGCCGTGATGGGGCTGGTTGAAGTACTCGGACGATTGCCACGATTGTTGTCTATCCGCAAGCAATTGATGAACCGCTTGCTGGCAAGTCCTCCTGATTTGGTACTTGGCGTGGATGCACCGGACTTTAATCTGCCCGTCGAGCATAAACTTAAACAGGCCGGGCTTACCACAGTCCATTATGTCAGCCCTTCTGTCTGGGCCTGGCGGCAAAAGCGGATTCACAAAATCGCTGCTGCAACCGACTTGGTGCTGGCATTACTGCCCTTTGAGAAAGCCTTTTACGACAAGTATCAGGTACCGTGCCGTTTTGTCGGCCATACCTTAGCTGACCAAATGCCACTTGAGCCTGATAAGACTGGCGCTAAAGCAGCCCTTGGCTTAGCTGAGCAGCCGGTGCTGGCGTTGATGCCAGGCAGTCGCAGCAATGAAATCAAATTACTTAGCCCGGCATTTTTACAGGCGGCTGAAAAGCTAAAAGCACAGCAACCGGAGCTGCAATTGGTGTGTGCCATGGTCACTGAACAAAAGGCTGAGCTATTTGCTGCCATCAAGCAGCAGGTAGCTCCAGCACTTTCGATCAGGGTGGTGGTTGGTCAATCGCGCACGCTTTTAACGGCAGCTGATGCGGTCTTTATTGCATCCGGTACGGCTACGCTGGAAGCCATGTTGGCCAAATGCCCGATGGTGGTGGCCTATAAGCTGAATGCGTTGACGTACCAACTGGCCAAGTGGCTGGTCAAGATTGATTATTTTAGTCTGCCTAATCTGCTGGCCAATCAGCCATTGGTGGCAGAACTATTGCAGGAGCAGGTGACACCGGATGCATTGGTCGCGGCCATGCAGCCTTTGCTGGGCGAGGCCGGCACACGGCTAAAGCAGCAGTTTACGGTTTTGCATCAACAGCTTGCTTGCCATGCCAGTGAGCAAGCCGCAGATGCTATTCTGGCGTTGATTGCCAAACGGGGATCGAATGACTGATTTTGTTCGTCCGGAAGTACGGCTGGTTTGTGGTGTTGATGAAGTAGGGCGTGGCCCTTTGATCGGCGCCGTGGTGACCGCTGCAGTGATCCTGGATCCAAGCCAGCCAATAGCTGGCTTGGCCGACTCAAAAAAATTGTCAGAAAAAAAACGGCAGTCTCTAGCGGCTGAAATCCGGCAAAAAGCGCTGTGCTGGGCGCTTGGCCGGGCGGAGCCTGCCGAAATAGACCAGCTAAATATTTTGCATGCCACCCTGTTGGCCATGCAGCGAGCAGTGGCTGGTTTATCGGTGCAGCCAGAATGGGTATTGATTGATGGCAACCGTTGCCCGCACCTGCCGGTACCGGCTACAGCTGTGGTGAAAGGGGATAGCAAGGTCGCTGAAATCAGCGCCGCATCCATCCTTGCCAAAGTAGCCCGCGATGAAGAAATGCATGCCCTGCACCATCGTTATCCGCAGTTTGGCTTTGATCGCCATAAAGGCTATCCCACAGCGGATCATTTGCTTGCCATTCAGCAGTTTGGTGTTTTGCCAGAGCATCGCCGTAGCTTTAAACCTGTTTTGCAACAGCTTGGGACGGCACGATGAGCACACCTGCTTTTATTCATTTGCGTCTGCACAGTGACTTTTCCATGGTCGATGGCCTGGCTAAGGTCAAACCGATTTTAAAAGCTGCTGTGCAGCATCAGATGCCTGCGCTGGCACTGACTGATCAAATGAACCTTTGCGGCCTGGTGCGTTTTTACGGTGGAGCGATTGATGCCGGTATTAAACCCATCATCGGGGCCGACTTTTGGGTGCATGACACCGAGTTTAGCCAGGACAGTGGCCGCTTACTGATCCTGGCTGCAGACAATACCGGCTACAAGAACCTCACCTTGTTAATTTCCAAGGCGTACCTTCGCGGTCACCTGGATGGTAAGCCGCAAATTGATCATGACTGGCTGGCTGAGCACAGTGCCGGTCTGATCTTGCTGTCCGGTGGTAAAGATGGCTTGCTGGGGAAAGCGCTGCTTAAGCAGAACCCGCAGGTCGCCAGGCAGCTGACCGCCTTTTATCAGCAGCACTTTCACGATCGTTTTTATCTGGAGCTGATCCGCACCGGCCGGCCGGATGAAGAGCAGTACATTCAACTGGCGGTCGATTGGGCAGAGCTGAACGAATTGCCGGTGGTAGCGACCAATGAAGTGGTGTTTTTAACCCCCGATGACTTTTCTGCCCATGAAATTCGCGTTGCTATTCATGATGGGTATACGCTGGACGATAAACGCCGGCCGAAAAACTATTCCGAGCAGCAATACCTGCGTACTGAGCAGGAGATGGTGGCGTTGTTTCATGATATTCCGGAAGCCCTCGCCAATTCGGTCGAAATAGCCAAGCGCTGCAACGTGACCATACGGCTGTATGAGTATTTTTTACCGGCCTTTCCAACCGGCGGCATGTCGGATGCTGATTTCCTGGTGCTTAAATCCCGAGAAGGCTTGGAAGAACGCCTGGAGCAACTCTTTCCCGATCCATCGGAGCGGGCAGCAAAGCGAGTTGAATACGACGAGCGCTTGCAGATAGAGCTGGACGTGATTAATCAGATGGGGTTTCCGGGGTACTTCCTGGTGGTGATGGAGTTTATCCAGTGGAGTAAAGACCATGGTATTCCGGTTGGGCCTGGTCGTGGTTCGGGGGCGGGATCACTGGTGGCTTATGCGCTGAAAATCACTGATCTGGATCCGTTGGAGTTTGATCTACTGTTCGAACGTTTTCTAAATCCGGAGCGGGTATCGATGCCGGATTTTGACGTCGACTTCTGCATGGATCGCCGCGATGAAGTGATTGAACACGTGGCTGAGATGTATGGCCGTGAAGCCGTGTCGCAAATTATTACCTTTGGCACCATGGCAGCCAAAGCGGTCATTCGTGATGTCGGCCGGGTACTTGGCCATCCTTATGGTTTTGTTGATCGTATTTCCAAGTTAATCCCACCCACCCCCGGCATGACGCTGGAGCAAGCATTTAAAGAAGAGCCGCGCTTGCCTGAGCTGTACGAGCAGGATGAGGAGGTCCGCGATCTGATTGATATGGCGCGCCGGTTAGAGGGCGTGACCCGGAATGCCGGTAAACATGCCGGTGGTGTGGTGATAGCGCCGACCAAAATTACCGACTTCTCGCCGCTTTATTGCGATGATGCTGGCAATAACCCGGTCACCCAGTTTGATAAAAACGATGTTGAAACTGCCGGGCTGGTCAAGTTTGACTTTCTTGGCCTGCGCACTCTGACTATATTGCAGTGGGCGGTGGATATGGTGAATGCCCGCCGGCAGCAGCACAATCAGCCTCTGGTCGATATTAATACCATCCCGCTAAACGACCCGAAAAGCATTCAAACCCTGCTACGAGCGGATACCACAGCGGTATTCCAGCTGGAATCGCGGGGGATGAAAGATTTGATCCGCCGTCTGAAGCCCGACTGTTTTGAAGACATGATTGCCCTGGTGGCCCTGTTCCGTCCGGGGCCGTTGCAGTCTGGCATGGTGGATAACTTTATCGACCGTAAGCAGGGGCGGGAGGAAATTTCCTACCCGGATGCGAATTATCAGCATGAGTCGCTCAAACCTATCCTGGAGCCGACCTATGGCATCATCCTGTACCAGGAGCAGGTGATGCAGATTGCTCAGGTACTGGCCGGTTATACCCTGGGTGGCGCCGACTTACTGCGCCGGGCCATGGGTAAGAAAAAACCGGAAGAAATGGCCAAGCAAAGGGCGGTATTCGAAGAAGGTGCCCGTAATAACGGTATCGACGGCGAACTGGCGATTAAGATATTTGACCTGGTAGAAAAATTCGCCGGCTATGGTTTTAACAAGTCACACTCTGCGGCCTATGCCCTGGTGTCGTATCAAACGCTGTGGATGAAAACGCACTTCCCGGCCGAGTTTATGGCCGCAGTGATGTCGGCCGATATGGACAATACCGATAAGATTGTCACTCTGGTTGATGAATGCGAACGGATGAAACTGAAGCTGCTGCCACCGGATGTAAATGCCGGCCAGTACAAGTTTACTGTGGATGAGCAGGGACGCATTATCTATGGTATTGGTGCAATCAAAGGGGTGGGTGAAGGCCCGGTTGCTGCCATTATTGAAGCACGTGAGCGCTTGGGTGCTTTCACCGACTTGTTCGACTTTTGCTACAAAGTTGACTTGAAAAAGCTGGGCAAGCGGGTGATTGAAAAACTGATCCTGGCCGGTGCCCTCGATCGGTTAGGCCCGCACAGAGCGGCTATTTCTGCCAGCCTGGAAGATGCCGTGCGTGCCGCCGAGCAGCAGGCACACGCTGAAGCCATTGGGCAGGAAGATCTGTTTGGTGCCTTAACACCAGAGCCCGAGCAGGCGATGCAGTCCTTTCGCCAGGTAGCACCCTGGCCAGATGAAGTCTGGTTAGAAGGGGAGCGAGAGACACTGGGTCTTTATTTAACCGGTCACCCGATCAATCGTTATCTTGATGAGTTAAAGCATTATGTTGGCTGCCGCTTAGTGGACCTGCAGCCGACCCGGGGGGAGCAAAGTATCACCGTGGCGGGTTTGGTGGTGGCAGTCCGGGTGTTGGTGAATAAGCGTGGCCGTCGTTGGGCCTTGCTGACGCTGGATGATAAATCAGCCCGGGTTGATGTGCGTTTGTTTCCTGACCAGTTTGATAGCTTTGAGTCTTTGCTGCAAAAAGACAAAGTGTTGGTGGTCACCGGACAGGTACGATTTGATGATTTCAGTGGTGGCCTTACAATGACCGGCCGCGATCTGGCTGAAATTATGTCAGTACGAGAAAAATATCTTAAATCGCTGCAAATTACGCTAAAATCAGCGCAATGTGATGCAAAGTACCTCGACAAGTTGCAGCAGACGTTAGCTGAATTCAAGTCGGGTACGGTACCGGTCTTGCTGCATTATCAGCGGCCGGAAGGAAAAGTCAGTTTGCGGTTGGGCAGCGAATGGTGGGTAACCCCTACCGATTTGTTGTTGCATCAATTGAAGCAACTGGCTGAGATAGAATTAGATTTTCATAATTGAACCGAATCATAAGAAGGTTTGACGACTCATGATGTTAAATTATCTGGAATTTGAGCAACCCATTGCCGAATTAGAAGCAAAAATTGATGAACTGCGTACTGTCAGTCGCAATGGCGATTTCGATCTTGGGTTGGAAGAGGAAGTCAACCGGCTGAAAGAAAAGAGTCTGGCCCTGACGAAAAAGATCTTTGCAGATTTAGGTGCCTGGCAGGTAGCTCAACTGGCCCGTCATCCACACCGGCCTTATACGCTCGATTACATTGAGCATGTATTTACCGATTTTGATGAATTGGCTGGTGATCGCACCTTCGCCAATGATGTGGCCATCGTGGGTGGTACCGCCCGACTGGATGGCCGGCCGGTGATGGTGATTGGCCATCAAAAAGGTCGTGATACCAAAGAAAAAGTCCGCCGCAACTTTGGCATGCCACGGCCGGAAGGTTACCGCAAAGCCCTGCGTCTGATGGAAATGGCGGAGCGCTTTAAGATGCCGATCATTACTTTTATCGATACGCCAGGCGCGTATCCGGGTATTGGTGCCGAAGAGCGGGGGCAAAGTGAAGCCATCGCCCGTAACCTGAAAGTAATGGCTGGCTTAAAGGTACCGGTGGTTTGTACTGTTGTGGGCGAGGGGGGCTCTGGCGGTGCCTTGGCGATTGGTGTCGGTGATCGGGTCAATATGCTGCAGTACAGTACCTATTCGGTGATTTCACCGGAAGGTTGTGCTTCTATTTTATGGAAAAGTGCAGAGAAGGCCTCGGTAGCAGCAGATGCGATGGGCATTACCGCTGAGCGCTTAAAAGAGCTGGACCTGATTAACCGGGTGGTACCTGAGCCATTGGGCGGTGCGCACCGCAATCCGGAGCAAATGGCACTGACACTGAAAGAAGTGATTCTGGGTGATTTGCAGCAACTCGATACCTTATCGGTGCAGGAGCTGCTGGATAAGCGCTATCAACGGCTGATGTCGTTCGGTTACTGTTAGGCTATTAATCAACTGATGGTAAGTTGAGCGGCCATGACCGCAGGCGATGATAGCACAATCAGCAAGCAGCTGGAGGAAACTCTGGCTGCTTGTTTGCATTTGCATCAGCCAAAAAAAGTGGTGTTGGCGCTAAGTGGTGGCCTTGACTCCATGGTGCTGCTGGAGCTATTGCATGGTTTATCCGCAAGAGCCCCCTGGCAGTTGCAAGCGGTGCATGTGCATCACGGCTTGCAACCTCAGGCGGATGAGTGGCTGCATTTTTGTCAGCAGGAATGCAGCAAAAGAGCTGTGCCTTTTCAGCATCACCGATTGAGAATAAAAGGGCGGCAGAATCTGGAAGCACGGGCCAGAGAGGTGCGTTATCAGCACTTGGCAACACACTGCGTTGAACCAGATAGCCTGCTATTGACCGCTCACCATGCCGATGACCAGTTAGAAACCCTGCTGCTTGCTTTAAAGCGTGGCAGTGGTTTGACCGGACTGTCAGGCATGGCCTCAAGCCGACCCTTTGCCGGCGGTCTGTTGGTACGTCCATTGCTGCAGCATAGCCGGCTGGAGCTGGAGCAGTTTGCTGCGTTGCAGCAGCTGCGCTGGGTGGACGACCCCAGCAATCAGGATGTGCAGTTTGATCGCAATTTTTTACGTCAGCAAGTACTGCCGCTACTGACTGAGCGTTGGCCTGCCTTTGCGCGAAGTGCTGCGCGCAGTATGGCGCATTGTGCCGCTGCAGATAAACAGTTAGAAAAGAGCTGGCAGCAGCAATTGCAGCCTTATCTGAGCGAAGATAAGCGGGTACTGCAGTTGGCTGCTTTGCAAGGAAGAAACCAGTCAGAGCAACATGCTTTGCTGCGCTCCTGGCTGAAACTGCATCAGTTAACTCCGGAACTGGCCTGGCTTACTACTTTGCAGCAGCAAGTTATCGCAGCAAAAGCTGATGCCATGCCAAAGCTGCAGTTGCAGCAGTATCAGCTCAGGCGTTTTCGACAGGCTTTGTACTTGTGTGATCCTTTGCCAGTCAAACCAATCGCTGGTCTGCTCTGGCAGGGGCAGGCTCAGCTTGAGTTGCCGATGGGGCTGGGATGCTTGTATTTTCATCCTTCGGGTAAGGCACCCGGCGATGACTGGCTGCCGCTGACAACCACTACCGAGCTTGAAGTTTGTTTTGGCAAGCTTAGCCTGCCTTTCAAGCCGTTTGGTGCCAGGCACAGCAAGCCTGTAAAACAGTGGTGTAAGCAGTGGCAGATCCCGCCCTGGCAGCGGCCTTATCTGCCACTGGTGCTGCAGGGAGGTACCCTGCAACTGGTGGCAGGCTTTAGCAGCTGTGTATCGCCAGTCGAAGCGGCCTTGTGGTGCCGGTTTCAACCCGGCAGCTGATTGGTTAGGCCCGCCGGACGCGGTTCTTGCCCGCTTCTTTGGCCTGATAAAGCGCTTTATCTGCTGTAGCGAACAGTTCTGCAGCTGTCTGTTCAGCCTGCCAATGGGCAATCCCAATACTGGCAGTGACCTGATGCTGCTGACAATCGTGTTGGCGCGAGATGGCTTTGACCAGCCGTCTGGCAATCAACTCACTGCTGGCTGCATCGTCATCATTTAGTAAGACTGCAAACTCATCGCCACCAAACCGAAACAGTGAGTCGGTGGCCCGCAAGGTCGTATGCATGGCCTTGGCTACCGCCATTAGAATATCGTCGCCTGCACTATGGCCATAGAGATCGTTCACCTGTTTAAAATTATCCAAATCAAGCAGTAGTACGGCGCATTGGCTCTGTGTTCGTTTGGCGAGCTGAATGGTTTTGGTCAAGCTGTCATCAAAGAAACGGCGGTTACCGAGGCCGGTGAGCGTATCTTTCAGTGCCATTTGCTGTAACCGCGTGACTACCAGCGCATTTCGCAATGAGTACAGCCATTCCACTTCCAGCGCTTGCAACTTACTGCAAATCAGCGGCGTGAATGGGTGCTCACTGCAATAATGCAATTTTGCCAGGCACTGTTCTTTCAACATCAGCAGGCTGCGATGTTCATAGTCAGCACTGGCAGAGCCAGCAGCACCGTAATTACCAATGGCGGTCTGCAACTCGAGACCGGTCAGCGGCAGAATATTGCCTGCTGCCATGGAGAAAAGCTGCAACTGCTCACGCAGATCAAGCGTGGTTTGCAACTGTGCCAGCAAGGATTGATGCTGCTGTACAGAAGGAGCACGCCAGTACTCATCGGTCGCGACGGCAGCATAGCTGGGCGCATCTGGCAGACTGATTTCGTTAAGTAGACATAAGCTCATAACCGCTTCCTGATTCAGGGAATACGGTTATAATGCAATAATTGTGCCTAAATGTTAATAGTTAATTGCATCAATAACTTAGTCAATAAGCTACCCGACAATCGTTTCAGCGTTGTTGAGTGCTGACACTTTTTTGACGAAGAAATCGTCAGTGTTGTTCTCAATCTGATTGCAAGAACCCGATGATGGCATCCAATTGATGCATACCATCCTCGAAGCCAATATCTATCAGCCGGCGGGTATACTCCTGTTCAAATAATAAATAGCTGGCGAGGCTTGAGTCCGAATGCTGGCCAATTCCCATCAGCCGGAACATGGTACGGACAGCCAGTGGTAAGGATAAAAAATGCTCGCTGGCAATTTGGTTAAAGTTTTGACTGGGATTTACCAGCAAGCTATCAATAGGTTTGAGGTTGGTCTCAATGCCATGCTGCTGCATGGTGGCTATGGTGCTGTTGATGCGCTGCATTCGCTCTAAATCTGAATTCAGCGTATCGGCAAAGATGGTATCCAGTAAGTGACCTGCGATGGTGGCCAGGCCCGGATGGTGGGGTAAGCGCTGGCTGTAATCGTGGCTGCGCGGTTGCTCCAGACCAATAATGAGAATTTTCTCTGCCCCCAGATGAATAGGGGCAGAGAGCGGTGATAATTGATTCACCGAGCCATCACCGAAGTACTGTTGGTGGATCTGTACCGATGGAAAAAGCAATGGAATGGCTGCCGACGCCAGGAGATGATGCAAACCCAGCAAGGTGCGCTGACCGCAGCGTTTGGCCCTGCGCCAGTCACTGGCACTGTCGGATTGAAAAAAGGTAATGGAGTCACCGTCGTTGTAACTGGAGGCGGTGACGGAAACGCTGGACAGGTAGCCACCCATGATATTGCGATCAATACGCTGCAAATCCAGGATCTTGCCAAGCAGCTGCTTTAACGGGGTGTTATCCAGCATGCTGACCGGGCGTTTGTTGGCATAATCGGCCTGAAAGGCACTGAATGCACCACGCAGCAGATGACGAAATACTCGGGGATAATCGGAGTAATAGACCTGGTTGGTATGAAAGTGCCGCCAGACCCACTCGATTTTTTTTACGCCTAAATGAAAGCAGGAGGCATAGCAGGCAATACCGGTGCCGTTGATGGCTCCGGCAGAGGTTCCGCAAATAATTTCGAACGGAATTTTGCTGTTGCGTGGGTAGCGGGTGGCAATGGCTTTGAGCACACCCACCTGATAGGCAGCTCTGGCTCCACCACCGGTCAGCAGCAAGGCTGTTTTTCGTCGCTTATCAGAACCTGTTTGTTTCATTCGGCTGAACTTTTACTCGCTTTGCTGCTCTGTTTGGTAAGCTGCTGGCTAAAAAGGGTTATTGCAACATCTCAAGCTATTGTATGCTGAGCAGACTGCAAATACGATCTGACTTTAGTCTGGTCGGACAACGAATTGAATGCAACTTTCCAAGCGAAGAGGCTATTATGACAGAGCGTGAATCATCGGAAGCATCGGCACCTGGCCAGCAGCTTTACTATCTGGGTTTGGCTGCTGTGGTACTGGTTATTTTGATTGCTGGTTGGTTGTTGTTTCGCTCCGATAGCCCGGCACCTGAACCCGAGCCGATGCCACCCGTTGAGCTGGTACCATTACCCGATGCTGAGCCCTACGTGCCAGACCCTATTGAGCCACAGCCCCTGACTGAGATCATTCCTGTATTGCCGCCTGAAGCGGTGACCAGTGAACCGCCGGTGGAAGCTCTGCCTGAGCCCGACCCAGAACCAAAACCTGAGTTACCTGCACTGAATGAATCGGATGCCGAAGTCAGTCAAGCCTTATTGCAACTGCCCTGGCAACCCGGTCTGGCCGGACTCTTTGTCCGTGAAGATATGCTGCGTCGTCTGGTCGTGCTGACCGATAACGTCAGCCGGGGTCAAATCAGCAGTGACCACCTGGTGTTCACTACCCCGGAACAACCCTTTGCTGTAAGACGACAAGACGAGCAACTGACTTTGGACCCTGCTGGCTTTCGCCGTTATGAACCCTATTTGACCTTGCTGGAAAGCGTTCCTGTCTCTACCCAGGTGGCATTGCTGCGGCACTATCAACCATTGCTGGATGAAGCTTTTGCTGAGCTGGGCTATCCCGATAAGCCGTTCAAACAGCGCTTATTGCAAGCCATCGATTACTTGCTGGCACAACCTGTGGTGGATGGGGTGTTTGAGCTGGAGCTTCCCAGCGTGATGTACCACTTCGCCGAGCCACACATTGAAGCCATGAGCGATGTGCAAAAACAGTTAATTCGCATTGGGCCGGACAACCAGCGACGTTTGAATCAGCATTTGCAGCGGTTAAAAACTGAGCTGAGCCATCAGCAGAATTCAAACTGAGGTTGCAACCCCGGCAGGATTTGCGCATAATGCGCGCCTGCCATCTTGATGGCACACTATGGTAACCCCATGGGTCCTCTCGCAATGCTAGTAGGTGAACCCGGTCAGGTCCGGAAGGAAGCAGCCGCAGCTTATGACGCATGTGCCGGGATGTGGCTGGTGGGGTTGCCACCCACCATCCACCGGTTTAGCCTTGGTTATCCAGAAACTCCACTGCTTTGCGCACAGCTTCCTGTACCTTCATCTGCATTTCAAAACGCTCGCTTTGCGGCAAATAGAAGGCCATATCTACTTCATAGCGGATATAGCGGGGCGGTAGCTGATTGAGGATAATGCAGCTTAAGTCGGCCAAATAGTCGGGATCTTTGTTCTGATCCAGGCCTTGCTGCGCTAAATAATCGATCACCAGCTTCTCATAGTAGTTGTGGATATCGTCGTTCAGAATCATGATTACTCTTCTTGGTTGTAAAGCAGACGCTACTGCTCTCAAGCATAATCGGCTTTTGCGAAAAAAACCACCGCATTGGTTCTACTGGATTGGCTTGCTACAATGCCAGCAACTCAAGTGGTGGAATAAAAAAGATGCAGAAAAATCAAAAGCCTTGCTATTACGGCGACTACCTTCAGCTGGACCAGCTATTAAATGCCCAGGCACCGGAGAGTGCTCATTATGGCGCTGAAGCCCACGATGAGACCTTGTTTATCATTGTGCACCAGGTGTATGAGCTGTGGTTTAAACAAATCCTGCATGAACTCAAGGCGGTGCTGGCTGTTTTTGCCGAAGAAGAAGTGAAAGATGAGCAGCTGACCGGCATTGTGCATAAACTGAAACGGGTGATCAGCATTCAGCAACTACTGAACCAGCAGATTGCGGTGATGGAAACCATGACCCCGCAGGATTTTATGTCATTTCGGGATTACCTGGTACCGGCCTCCGGTTTTCAGAGTGTGCAATTTAAAATGCTGGAAATTGGCCTGGGGCTGAAAAGCGATTACCGCATCGACTTTGATAAAAACTCCTTTTATACCCGGCTGAATGACAAAGATCGCAGTTTCTTGCAGGCGCTGGAGCATCAGCCGAGCTTGTTTGAGCTGATAGAAAAATGGCTGGAGCGCATGCCCTTTCTGGAGTTCGGTGATTTTAGTTTCTGGCAGTTGTATCAGCAGGCTACCCAAAGCATGTTAGACCGGGATGAAAGCATTGTGCGCGGTATCGAGCAGCTGGCGGAAGCAGAGCGTGAGCTGCAGCTTGGAGAGATTGGCAAAACCCGGCAGAAATTTGCGGCTTTACTTGATAATGACGAGTACCAGCAGTTGCAACAGCAAGGGGCTTTCCGGTTAAGTCAGCGTGCTATGTTATCCGCGCTTTTTATCAGCCTGTATCAGGAGGAGCCGGTGTTTAACCTGCCATTCCAGCTGCTGACCTGCCTGACCGAGATTGATGAAAACCTGACGATATGGCGCTACAAGCATGCCATGATGGTGCAACGGATGTTAGGCACCAAAATTGGCACTGGGGGCTCTTCCGGCCATGATTATTTAAAACGGACTACCGAGAAAAATCGTATTTTTACCGATCTGTTTCATATGGCAACCTTCTTGTTGCCAAAGTCAGAGTTACCTGCACTGCCTGCTGATTTGAAAAAGCGTTTAGGTTTCTATTTTTCTGGCGATTGAGTTCGCTTCCAGCTCAAAGGCGGCTTTGAACAGTTGCAAATGCAGTTGGGTCAAAGCCTTCAGGTTGCGCTGATAACCGCCTCCAATCACCGCTGCCACCGGGATTTGACGCTGCCGGCAGCTGCCAAGTACCAGGCGATCACGTTGCAACAAAGCCTTGGTGCTTAGCTGCAGGTGGCCCAGCTCATCCTGCTGATGACAATCCACCCCTGCATCGTACAAGACCAGCTCAGGCTGATACCAGTTCAACAGGCAGTTCAGTGCCTGCTCAACCTCTGCCAGGTAATCTTGTTCGCTGATATTGGCTGGCAAAGCCAGATCCCAATCCGATTGTTGTTTGAAGTACGGAAAGTTTTTGTCGCAGTGCACTGAGCAAGTAATGATGTCCGCCTCATCGGCCAACATTCGTGCAGTACCATCGCCCTGATGCACATCCAGATCGAAAATCAGCAGACGTTTCACCCCCTGTTGCTGCATGGATTTTGCGGCAAAAGCCAGATCATTGAACAAACAAAACCCGGAGCCCTGATCGTAAAAGGCATGGTGGTAACCACCACTTAAATGCAGCGCCATGCCATGCTGCAGCGCCAGCTCGGCACAGAGCCGGGTACCGGCCATGGAAGTGAGGGAGCGTTGAATAAGTTCTTTTGACCAGGGAAAGCCAATACGGCGCATTGCTTTGGTATCCAGCTCTCCTGAGCAAAGCTTTCGGATATAGTCCGGACAATGCACCAGGCTAAGTTCGTGTTGACGCACGGCCTCGGGCTGATGAAATTCGCTGTCTGGTACACCTAATGCCAGTAACTGCTGCTGAAGGGCGTGGTATTTACCAATAGGATACCGATGCCGCTCCGGCAGTGCTAAGGCGCTGTAGCAGGGGTGATAAATCAGCGGGAGTGTCATATCAACGCTTGTGCTGCTCCTGAAACTGGATTTGCTGCTCTACTTCACTGATGGCGCGACGACAGCGGCCTAAGCGCGCTTGCAACGCCAGTTGTTGCTGCACCTCTTGGTTTTGGTGCTGAGCGAGGCGCAGCATATCTTCCAGCCGCTGCTCAAACTCTTTGTACTGACTCAGCTGCTGATACAGATCACGGCTGGACTGGGTGATGTGCTGCACTACCTGTTGGGCTTTGCGCTTACTCACTTTAAAGTTTTTTCGGGTTTGGCTGTTGGCAAAGGCCCGGGTCAGGGCATTGCACTGAGCGGCGATGCGTTCGGCCAACCGCTGCTGGTGCTCAGTGCTTATACTTTGTTGGTCAGAGCTGTACAGTTCCAGCCGCTTTACTTGCTGCAAAGCTTCATCGACATAATCGGTCAGGTAAGGCGAATGGCAACTGAACAGCTCGCTTTGAAACCAATCCAAAGGCTTGCCGGGCATCGGTGCCTGATCCAGGGTTCTGGCTTGTTCGCGCAGTTGTGCCAAACGCTGTTTTAACTCGCTAAGCGCTGACATGCTAGCTCCAGGCCTGCCAGGCCAGTCGCAGCGCAATCGCTACCACTACGCTGATAAAGACCGGTCGGATAAAACGGCTGCCAAAGCGGATGGCGGAATGAGCACCCAACCAGGCACCGGCCATCAAACAAAGCCCCATCGCCAGGCCAAGCAGAATAAAGACATGGCCAAGCAATAAAAAGACCGCCAGTGAAACACCATTGCTGATAAAGTTCATGGTGCGGGCGACACCGCAGGTCAGTAGCAGGTTGATGCGGTACATCGCCATGGTAGAGACCATCCAGAAGGCACCGGTGCCAGGGCCGGCTACCCCATCGTAAAAACCCAGCGCCAATCCCTGCGTTCGTTGTTGCCAGAACAAGCGACGGTTTTGCTTGGGCAGCTCCAGCTGATCGTCCGGCACAATACGGTTAAACAGCGTATAGACTGCAGCCAGTAAAATCACCACCGGCAAATACTTTTCCAGTGCAGCGCTGCTGAGCTGATCGACCAGCAGCGTCCCTAAGGCCGCCCCGATGCCGGTATAAAGCAGACTGCGGCGCCAGAACACAGGGTCAAACAACCGTTTGCGATAATAGGTCACCGAAGCCGTCAGCGAACCGAAGGTCGCTGCCAGCTTGTTGGTACCCAGTGCCAGATGCGGCGGTAAACCAGCGGTGAGTAATGCAGGAATGGTTAACAGGCCACCGCCACCGGCAATGGCATCAATATAGCCAGCGGTAAAAGCGACGGCACAGAGAATAACAAGAACACTGGGTTCGATGGCAAATTCAGCGAACAAAGAGGCATCCTTAATAGTGAATGCTGCGTTTAAATGGCGGTAGCGCGTCCAGCATCGCTTTGCCATAGGTTTTGCTGACCAGGCGACGGTCCAGAATCACAATCTGACCGCTGTCCTGCTCTTGCCGCAGTAGTCTACCACAAGCCTGCACCAGTTTCTTTGCTGTTGCCGGTACCGTCAGCTGTAAAAATGGGTTGCCGCCTTGTTTGCTTACGGCTTCACTCATCGCTTCTTCCAGCGGTGAGGTGGGCACTGCAAATGGCAACTTGGTAATCACCAGGTTGGTCAGCAGCTGGCCAGGTAAATCCAACCCTTCAGCGAAGCTTTGGGTACCGAATAAAATACTGGTTTTTTGTTGTGAAACATTCTGTTGATGCTGCTCCAGCAGTTTTTGCCGGGCCGCTTCTCCCTGCACCAGCAGCTCAAAGCCTTTGCCTCGAAGTGCTTTTGCCACTTCATTCATTTGCCAGTAGGAGGCAAAGAGTACCAGGCTGGCTTGTCCCTTGGGTAAGAAGTCGGGAAGTTGCTGGCACAATTCTGCAGTGAAGCCTTCTGCCGTGGGTTCATGCTGCATTTTGGGCAGCAAAATCTGGCCTTGCTCCGCATAAGCGAACGGCGACTCTACTTTGAGCGTACGCACGCCTTCCAGCTGATCCAGGCCCAACTCTCGTAGTGGGTAGTTAAACGAGTTGAGTGCGGTCAGGGTAGCGGAACAGAGCACACAGGCAAACGCCGGCCGAAACAGCAGACGCTCTAGTTGTGCCTGCACTCTGAGCGGGCTGGCATAGCCGATCACCTGCTGGGTCTGTTGCTCAGGTTGCTCCACCCACCGGGCCTGATACACCTGTGTTCCTTGCTGCTCGGCCCACAGCTGCCACAGCGCTTGTTGCTGACTGAATTTTTGATCAAAGGACGAGAAATCCTGCAAGGTACTGCTGATCGCCCGGGTGGGAAATTGCTGCTCTACAATCGCCTCACGAACTTTTTGGTGCAGCAGTTCCAACTGATTGAGCACCTGGCGGCTGGATCTTGCCAATGACTCAGCCTGCTGGCTTAAAAGCAGCGGTAAAGCCGCATCGGTAAAGCGATGTTGCGGTTTGTCGTTAAACCAGGCTGTTATAAAAGCGGGGAGTTGCAGTTTAACCGGCTGGTAATCGCGGCGGTAATCATCGATCAGCTCCTGCAATTTGATGGCAGCTTTAAGTGCCGACTCGGGTAAATTAGCCTGCATGCGTTGACTGAACTTTAACGCTTTTTCCAGCCACAGCTCTTGCTGCAGCAGAGGAGCGCTGGCGGATAAAAAACTGCGGGCACTCTCCACCAGGTGATGGCCTTCATCAATCACGTATACACAGTCTTCCGGTGCTGGCAACTGCGCTGAGCCTGCTTCTAAATCGGCCAGCAAAAAAGCCTGGTTGGTCACCAGCACCTGGCTGCCGGTAATTTCAGCTCGTGCCAGGTGAAATGGGCAGTGTTGGTGGCGCCGACTGCCGCGATGGCAATGGTAGGGATCGGCCTGGATCTGTTGCCAGAGGGCATCCGGCACAGTAAATGGCAGGCTATCGCTATCGCCAAGCCAATGCCGCTGCTGCCAGGCTTTGAGTAACTTGCTGGCGGTCGCCTGATGCTTAACGCTGCTATCCGGAAATAGTTCAGGCTGCTGCAGCAACTCCTGCAAACGCTCAATGCAGGCATAACGTTGGCGGCCTTTGACCAGGCAAAACTCAAAGTCTAGCCCTGAGTGTTGCTGAAAAAATGGTAAATCTTTGCGTACCAGCTGTTCCTGCAAAGCGACGGTGGCGGTTGCGATCACCAGGGTTTTGTTGTGCGTCAGCACATAAGGGATGCATGCCAGCAAATAAGCCAGTGATTTACCAGTGCCGGTACCAGCTTCAACCAGCGCAATGCGATGATGACGGTGGTAGCTGCCAGCGATGGTGTGGGCAATTTCAGCGATCAGCTGGTTTTGCCCCTGTCGTACCCGGTAGTTGGGTAAAGCGTTTTTAATTTTAAGCTGAATAGAGCGGATACTTTGCTGGATGTTGGTTGTAAGCATAGGTGTTTGATTTTCCTGGGTACCCATTATTAGGGGTTGGCTCAGCTACTGGTAACTATTACTTCAGATTGTCGCTATTTTTGCCTGCACAGTCATCTCAGATCATCTGCATTCATCGCAAATTTTAGCAAGAAGGTTGACCTGATAGGGATGAAATGTATAGCATCAGGGATGAAATGCTTTTTTGTTACAGGGTATTTCAGCAAGGCTTTTTCAAAAGCTCAAAAACACCTCACAAAATTTGATTGTCGCTATGTACGACAACCAGGGAGACATGAATGTATAAAAATAACAAATTGTCCAAAGCTGTGCGCTTGGCAATGGCTTTCGGAGCAGTATCAGCTTTGGCTATGCCAGCTGTTGCTGTTGCAGAATTAAACGACGAAGAAGCACAAGAACAAAAACCTGAGCGTATTCAGGTAGTCGGTTCACGTATCCGTACCGACGGTTTCGATAATGCGACACCGATTGAAATTATTAGTTCAGAAGTCGTAGCAGACTCAGGTTTAAACAACCTGGGTGAATTGTTGCGTACGTCTACCATTGCATCTGGTTCAAACCAGCTTACTTCTGCATTAACGGTGGGTTATGTTACTGCCGGTGGTTCTGGTAATGAATCTGTATCTATGCGTGGTCTGGGCTCAAACCGTACACTGGTCTTATTGAATGGCCGTCGTGCGGGTCCTGCCGGTACCCGTGGTCAGGTTGCAGCCTTTGATATGAACACCTTGCCTGTATCTGTGGTTGAGCGTGTTGAAATCCTGAAAGATGGTGCTTCATCACTGTATGGTTCTGATGCAGTAGCCGGTGTTATCAATATCATCACCAAACGTGGCGATGACTCCAGCATCAACGTTAACTTTAACCAACCGTTTAACTCTGGTGGTGAGCGCTTTAATTTGAACGCCACTTTGGGCCGTACTTTTGATCGCGGCTCTTACCGCCTGATGGCCGATTACCGGCTGGATAGCGAGCTGAAGCGCGGCGATCGTAGCTTCTTTGCTTGTTCCGAGCGTTTGTTGTTTGATCCGGTCACTGGCGAGCGGGGCGACCCAATTGATCCGCGTACTGGTAACTACCATTGTGCTGATGCGCAGTATGGAGTTTGGATGTGGGCAACAGGCGCCAGCAACGTACCCGCTGGTGTGAAAGCTCAGTACGATTATGATGGCTTTTTTGCGCAATTCAACCGTCCTACTTTTGCTGATTTGATTACCGACCCAGACGCAAACAATTTTTCTGCACCTGCTGGCTGGTACCCGGTTTCATATGACCGTGAATCGGATGGCTGGGGTGACCAGGCTCATCCATTCAACCAGAAACGCTCAATGATACCAGAGACTGAAGTGTGGTCTATTTATGGTCAGGTAGATTACGAGTTGACCGACAACATGGGTATGTACGCTGAGTTTTTGCACAACCGTCGTAATACCCAACAGCAAAGCGTGCGCCAGTTCTGGTACGCTGATTTCCCACAAATTCCGGGTGGCCGGGTGGATGGCTGGGAAGGTGGTGCTGTCATGATGCCGGTAAATATTACCGATCATTTTGGCACAGAAACCGATGTACACTACACCCGTGCAGTATTGGGCTTGGAAGGCAGTATCGGCGATTGGGACTGGGATCTGTCTTATCAGAACAGTTACAACTGGGGCCGGTATACCAACGACATTATCTTCCGTGACTCCATGCTGATGGGCCAGCGCACTCAGCAAGCTGATGCCGATGGTAATCTGCGCACCTGTGCTATCGGTGAGCGCACCCAATTCTCGGACAAAGCCTGTATCAATATGAACTGGCTGGATGCTGATCTGATTAACGGTAACCCTAGCCAAAGCGTGCGAAACTTCCTGTTTGGTGAAGATGTAGGCCACACGGTTTACAAGCAACAAACAGTAGAAGGCTACATCACTGGTGACTTGTTTGAATTGCCAGCGGGCATGGTGGGTACAGCGGTTGGTGCTTCATTCCAGACCGATGAAATTGAAGATACTCCAGGCTTCCATACCCGTAATGGCAACTCCTGGGGCTTAACCGGTGCAGGCATCACGGCTGGTAAATCTAATACCCGTGCTGTATTTGCCGAATTAAACATTCCGGTACTGCACGACAAGCCATTTGTTGAGTCCTTGGATGTCACTGCTTCTGGTCGCTGGACCGATGTATCGACCTACGGTAGTGATACCACTTACAAGCTGTCTGCTCACTGGGAAGTGGCTGGTGGTTTGAGTGTTCGTGCTTCGAAAGGTACTTCTTTCCGTTCGCCGGCGTTGTTCGAGCTGTATCTTGACGCACAAACTGGCTTCCTGGGCCAGACAGTAGATCCATGTTTGGATTGGGCAAATAGACTGGAAGCAGGCACTATTGCTCAGCGCGTTGCTGATAACTGTGCTACTGTCGTTCCTGCGACGTACACAACTCCTGGTAGTTCAATTACATCAGTAACCAGTGGTGGCTTAGGTCGTTTAGGCGCGGAAACTTCCGTAAATAAAAACTTGGGTATTGTCTGGAAAAATGCTTCAGATAGCTTTATTGGCTCTATTGACTACTACAAGTATGATATCAAAGGTCAAATCAGCAATGTGGGTGGGGCCAACGTTCTGAATACCTGTTACAACTCTGAAAACTTCCCGAATGAGCCGCTGTGTAATCAAATCGTTCGTCGTAACGGTGGTCAGAACGGCTTGGACTTTGGAGTTGAAACAGTGTTTGGTGGTTACACCAACGTAGCAAATCAAATTGCTCGTGGTGTGGATGTTGGCTTTAACTACACCAATGATTTCTCGTTTGGTACCCTGCGAGTGAATTATCAGCACAATATTCAGCTGAAACGTTCATTCCAGTTGTTCTCTACCAGTACGCCGTCGCAGTACGTGGGTGATGTGGGTGATCCAAAGCACAGCAGTGTATTACGGGTAACTTTGATTCGTGATGATCTGCGTCTGAACTGGACCACCAACTACTTCGGTAAAACCGATGATTACAAATACTTTGCCAACGGCAACCTCACTACCTACCGTGGTGCTCAGTATGAGTTCATCGCCGATACTCCAACCACTATCTATCACACAGCGTCAGCCAGCCGGATTTTCGGTGATTTTGACGTAACGGTTGGTGTTCGTAACCTGTTCGACAAAGAGCCACCGCAAGTGAGCTTGGCCTCTGGCCTGTTGCGCACTGGTAATGCTCCGCTGTACTCGCAGTACGACCTGCTTGGTCGCCGTGTATTTGCCAACATTACTTACAACTTCTGATTTAGCGTTTAAATCAACTTCAAAAACACCAGCCTCGGCTGGTGTTTTTTTGTGGGTAGAGCGCAGCTGCTGTATGCAGGATTGGAACACGACTTGCTGCTTGTGCTGATGCAATTAATTATTGGATGATTCTGTCTTACTGTCATGAATTTTGTACAAATGAGCGGTGTTGATTGCAGGCTAAAATTTTATGAAATAGAACTTACAGGCAAAAATCATTTATTTTACACTGATTGTGCTACCTGCACGTGATATTCCAGTTGTTACTACATCAGCCTCCCTTCAAAAGCAAGACCATTAAACTCCGAAAAACATTCATCAAACTAGTTGACCCTGGCGAAAAATTGCGTTTATCATCAAAGAGTGACGGATCGGGGTTTCCCCGGTTTAAGCGGAATGCCGGATGCCGTAAAGTTCTGGCTTAGGTGAAAAATAGAATCACTAATTCATAGTGGTCCAGGGAGAAATACATGTATACGAATAATAAATTAAGCAAAGCTGTGCGCTTGGCGATTGCTTTTGGAGCCGCCTCGGCGACAGCTCTGACTGCACAAGTTGCCGCCGCTGACGAGCAAGAAGCTGAGCGCGTTGAGCGTATTCAGGTTACGGGTTCCCGTATTCCTCAATCTGCCAACGTGGTTACCTCCAGCCCGATTACCCAGGTTACCTCTGAAGAGTTTGAGTTTGCCGGAACCATTCGTACGGAAGATCTGGTCAGTGATTTACCGCAAGTGTTTGCAGGACAGGCCGCAACCACCAACAACGGTGCTAACGGTACAGCTACCATTTCTTTGCGTGGTCTGGGTTCTCAGCGTACTTTGACGTTGATCAATGGTCGTCGGATGGTGAATGGCTCACCATTGGCATCTTCACCGGACTTGAACCAAATCCCGGCACAGCTGATTAAAAATGTTGAGCTGTTAACTGGTGGTGCCTCAGCGACCTACGGTTCTGATGCAATCTCTGGTGTTGTGAACTTTATGCTGAAAGATGACTTCGAAGGCATTCAGTTCGATTACCAGCACAGTTTCTACCAGCATAACAACAGCAACAGCAGCTCTGCAGCTCAGGCTGTTCGCAATGCAGGTTTTGAACTGCCAGATGGCAATGTACGTGATGGTCACTCCAACATGTACAACTTGATCATGGGCTTTAACTCGGACGATGGTAAAGGCAACGTCACCATGTTCGGTAGTTACCGTCGTATTAAGCCGGTATTCCAATCCGATCGTGATTTCAGTGCTTGTGCCCTGACCGGAGGCTCAGTCAATGGCTTTGGTTGTGGCGGTTCAGGTACTGCACCAGACCCACGCTTCTCTGATTTCGATACTTTTGACTTTATCGTGCAAGGCTCTGAGTTTGTGCCTAACGATGGTCGCTTGTACAACTATGGTCCGGTCAACTACTTCCAGCGTCCGGATGAGCGTGTTGCTTTAGGTGCTTTTGGTAAATATGCCTTTAACAACAATGTTGAGTTGTATGCTGAAGTCGGTTATACCCACAACAACAGTGTATCGCAAATTGCTGAGTCAGGTGCGTTCTTTGTTCCTGTGAGCCTGGGATGCTCTAACCCACTGATGTCTGCGCAGCAGTTTAATGCGCTGTGTGGCAATCGAGGCTTAACAGCAGATGACTCTGTTGATTTGTTTGTAGCTAAACGTAATATTGAAGGTGGTCCTCGGATCAATGATCTTGAGCACAATTCACACCGGGCAGTGCTTGGTTTGCGTGGTGAGATCAATGACCAGTGGACTTACGATGTGTATTTCAACGTTGCTCAGGTTAACTTCTCAGAAACCTACTTCAACGACTTCAGTAAGTCTCGCTTAGCCAAAGCATTAGATGTGGTTACAGATGCAAATGGCAATGCTGTTTGTCGTTCAGCCACAGATGGCACAGATCCTGGCTGTGTGCCTTACAACCTGTTTACCGAAGGTGCTATTGATCAGGCGCAGATCGATTACCTGACCTTGCCATTGTTCTCACGTGGTACTACTGGCTTGACTGAGTTCACCGGTTATGTGCTGGGTGACTTAACCGATTACGGCATTAAATCACCATTTGCTGAATACGGTGCTGAGCTGTTGTTAGGTGTGTCTACCCGTCGTGATAGTCTGAGCTTTGCTCCTGACCGTGGTTTTATCGACTTTGAAGGTGCTGGTCAGGGCGGTCCAACCTTACCGGTTTCTGGTTCTGTTAGCGTAGATGAAATTTTCTCTGAAGCTAAAATCTATCTGGTAGAAGATGCTCCATTTGCAGACAGTCTGGTACTTGATTTAGGTTTCCGTTATTCCGAGTACGATACCGGTAAAACCACAACTACTCAGAAGTATGCATTGGGCTGGGATATTACCCAAGACTTCAAACTGCGTGCCAGCTACCAGATCGCAGCCCGTGCTGCCAACATCCGTGAGTTGTTTGCACCACAAGGTGCTGGTTTGTTCCAGTGGAACGCCGATCCATGTGGCGGTGAAACACCACAACGTTCTCTGGCAGACTGTCAGCGCACTGGCGTGACGGCTGATCGTTACGGCTCCATCCCGAATAGCCCGGCTAACCAGTACAATGATTTGCGTGGTGGTAACCCGGATCTGGATCCAGAAGAGTCCAAAACCAAATCTGTTGGTTTTGTTTTCCGTCCAAGCTTTATCGATGGGTTTGACTTCTCTCTCGACTACTTCGATATCAAAGTTGAAAAAGCCATTGGGACTATCCCGGCGATCACTGCAGTAAACAACTGTCTGGATACCGGTGATGATCTGTTCTGTAGCTTGGTACAACGTGCTCCTGGCAACCAGTCACTGTGGTTAGATGGTGGCCGCGTTATTACTACCAACGTCAACATCGGCTTCCTACAACGCACTGGTATCGATGTCAACTCCATGTACACCATGAACTTGAACGACATGGGACGCATGCGTTTCTCCTTAACCGGTACTTACTTCCAGAAGTTTGATAACCAGCCGGTTGCAGGTGGTACGCTGAACGAGTGTGCTGGCAAATGGGGTGGTGTGTGTGATCCGGTACCTAAGTGGCAGCATAACTTCCGTGCAACCTGGATGACTCCATGGGATGTGACCATCTCTGCCAACTGGCGTCACCTCGGCAAAGTGGATAACCACCCAAGCCGCGCTGCTAACCCAGAAAATCACTCTTCTGAGAACTACCTGGATCTGACCGTTCAATGGATGGTTGGTGAAGGTACCCGTCTGAGTGTCGGTATCAACAACGTGTTGGATAATGACCCACCATACTACTCAGCGGCACTGTCTGCGAACACTGACCCAGGTTTCTGGGACTCAACTGGTCGCTATGTATTCTTCGGAATCCAGCAACGCTTCTGATAGTTGCAATCACTATGTAAAGCCCTCCTTGTGAGGGCTTTTTATTTCTGTTTTACAACGAGTTTAGACAGGCAGTGACATGATAGATACGAAAGCAAGCTGGGACAGGTATTGGGCTAAGGGTGGTGCATCGGCTTTGCCTTTAAGCGATGAGGAACAAGACCAACTCGGCCAATTCTGGCAAGCACAATTGCTGCACAATACACCGCAAACCATCACCTCTGTGGTTGAGTTGGCTGCTGGTTGTGGCGATCTCACTACGCAACTTGTGCGTTTTTTCGTTACCTGTCAGCAAGAGCCAGCTTTGTATGCTGTGGATAGCTCCTCACAAGCCTTACAACAGTTGCAAAACCGCTTTACTCATATTGCACCGTTGCAAGCTGATTTAGCAGAAGTGCCATTGGCTGATAGCAGTCAGCAGCTAGTGGCCAGTCAGTTTGGTATTGAATATGGTGGTGAAGCGGGCTTTGCTGAGGCAGGCCGTTTGGTTGCTGTTGATGGTGTTATTTTGTTACTGGTGCATCACAGTGACAGTGAAATCTTCCGGCAAACTGCCCGCAATAACCGCATGATTCGTTCGATGCAGGATGAGCAATTCTTTGCTAAAGCCAGTCACTGGTTTCGTGTGGTGCAGCACGACTCTGCAACAACGGAGAACGAGATGGCAGCAGCCCGAAATGCTTTGATGCAGGCTTTGCAGCATGCACAGCGGCTGTTACAGCAAACCGGTCTGGTTAGTAAGCAAATCCGACAGTTTTATCAGGATTGCGCCGACATGGCCGCCAGGGTCCATGCTTATCGCCTGGAAGAGTTAATCAGCTGGTTAGAGCAAATGGAAGCTGAGTTACTGGATAGTCAAAAGCGAGGAGATGCCATGCAGCAGGTTGCTATGGATTACCAACAGTTGGATGCATTGTGCCGCGCACAGTGGCAATCCAGGCAGCTGGAATACCACATTCAACCATTTGAGTTAGCAGGTAAAACCTTAGGATGGTTTGTTAAGGCGAACAAAAAGCCCGCTTAGCGGGCTTTGAAACAGTACAAACTATTTAGCTTAGCCCAGGCGACGCACTAAATCGCTCACCCGGTCCAAAGAACTTAAATGATGGTAAATGGCATCCAGGGCATTGTGTTGACGCAATTTCAGGAAGTCGCTATCGCTTAATGCTGCCAGTTTTTCATGATCAATTACGTGGAATCCATTTAATGCGCCTTGTTTTCCTGAACTGTCGGTAAATTTGAGCGCTTCCTCTTTAAACAAGTCCAGTTGTTGCAGGAGGGTGGTAATTTCAACACTGACCATTTCATGTGCCAGTAAGTCTTGCAGGAAATTGGTTAGGTTTTGATAAAACTCGGTCGGTTGTTTATTGTCATCAAAGATGGCCTGACCCTCAGTACTACTGACCAATTCAGACTCGGGGTGGATACAGACCATCCACTGGTCATCGGTGTTTTCAGCCCTGGCAATGCTAAATGGATAGCTGCGTAATGAGGCCGGTACATAGGATGCGTCCCAACGCCCTTGTTGCAGGAACAGGTTCTGTTTTTCCAGCAAGCCAAAAACCGCGATGGGCCGGTATTGTTTGCTTTGTTCTTCATAAACGAAAAAGATCGGGTAGTGGGCTGAAACCTTACTGAATTCTCCAAAAAAAACCGGGGCAAATTGCCGGTCTACCAGGTGCTCAATGGTACCTTGTTGACGAATTTTGATTGCACTGTGCTGCTCGGGGCTCACTGGTACTGGGTTGTTAAACATCTGGACTTGATTCCTTGTTCGCTATTCTTGTGTCGCTAACTTACTTGCCATCAGCCAAGCTGTCAACACTGCTGCTGGATAGGGGTTTTCACTTGGTCGATAAGCCCGGTTGTGGTACATATATCGGCATTCCAAGTTAAGACCTCTGGCATCATGAGTGAATTATCAGCGTTAACACAACAGGCCAAACAGCTCAAGCAACAGCAACGGTATGACGAGGCCATTGCTTTGTACAAGCAAGCATGTTTGTTATCACCCCGGGACCCTATTCCTGAACACAACCTGGCGACTGCCTATGCCGATGCAGAATTGCTGCACGATGCGCGTTATCATGCACGCATGGCTTTGCAGCTTGGTTCGAATCACGCGGCTACTTGGTTGGTATTGGCTCGTGTAGAGCAGGGACTGCATCACTTTTCCGCTGCGGAAGAGGCTTATCGCCGGGCTGTGGCGATTGATCCTGTGTTGGCTGAAGCTCAGTTAGAACTTGCTCAACTGATTTGGATGCAAACTGGTCATATCCAACAGGCTGTAGCTACTTTGATTGCGAGCATTAAACAACACCCCGATAACCCGGTGCTGCGGCTGACGTTGGCCCGGGTGTTTGAAGGCGCAGGGGATATTGTGGTTGGCTACAAGGTTTTGGCCGATACTTTGCAGTTTATGGAAGATGAAGTATTGCAAAGTACAGCTACGCATCTTGCTTTGGATCATGGTGACTATCAGCAGGCGCTGGTGCATGCCAAGCGGGCCTATGCTATGGCTCCACAGTATGCCCCAGCCTTAATGGCGTATTGTTACGCCTTGATGGCCAATGAGCAGGCTGCTCAGGTCTTACCGATGATTGATGCCTATCTTGAACAGCAGCCAGATGATCAGTTGGCACTGGCTTTACAGGCTACTGCCCTTAAGCTGGCGCAGGATGAACGCTATAAAGCTTTGTGTAATTACCAATCCATGGTGCAATCCTATTCGTTACAAACTCCGCCAGGTTGGTCTTCGTTACCTGATTACCTGGCAGAGCTCAAGCAAGCTGTGCGAACGCATCACCATTTTAAGACACATCCTTTTGGTCAGTCTGTTCGTCATGGCAGTCAACAGCCCAGCATTTTGCGTTTTAAAGATCCGGCAATTCAGGCATTTCCACAAGCCATAGCACCTGCTATTGAGCAGTACTTGCAACATATTGGCATGGATAAGCAGCACCCGCTAACCAGACGCAATAAGCAGGACTGGCAATTTAATGGGATGTGGTCGGTTTTATTAAAGTCTCAGGGTTTTCATAGCAATCATGTGCATTCAAGAGGCTGGATCTCTTCTGCCTGTTATCTGGAGTTGCCGAAAACAGTAAAGCAGGGCAATGTTGATGGCTGGTTGAAGTTTGGCGAGCCAGGCATGGCTACCCAACCTAAACTGGCTGTGGAACGTTATGTTAAACCGGAAGTCGGTCAGTTGGTGTTGTTTCCTTCGTACTTCTGGCATGGTACCGTGCCTTTTAGTAGCAGTGAATCTCGTATGACTATTGCGTTTGACCTGGTACCAAAACCTTAATGCTACCCAACACCTAAGCTACATTTGGCGCACCGTTGTTCGGCTGGATCCAGCTCCAGCCGTTCGACTTCGATGCGGCTCTCACAGTCACAGCAAATTCCATAGAGCCCAATCTCCATTTGGCTGAGCGCAGCTTGTACCGCTTCTAACCGTTTGCTTGGCCCTCGCAGTTCTGGCGTATGCCAGTGCAGCAATAGTTCTGGCCAACGGGGTAGGGGCAATTGCTCCAGCTTCAGGTGCAACTGCTGATAATCCTGACTGGGTTGGGCCGCCAGGAAGCTGGCAATCTGCTGCTGCAGTTGTTGCTGCTCTTCCAGCAGTCGGGTACGTAATTGATTCAGGCGGATGGACATACAACACCTTGGCTAGGATGATATGAAACAGTATGGCTGACCTGCTAGCCGTTTGATGTGATGTACATCAAATTGCAAGCAAATTTCATCAGATGAAAAGAAACCAACGTCAGTATGAGTGTTTACTTTATTGACTACCAACCGAGATTTCGGCAGCACTATGCGGCAAAAAGGATAGTGCAAGCAGCTCACTTCCGCTAGAATAACGGGTTCTGTCCCAACGCATTCGATGAGGTATTCCAGTGGCTGACGAGAATTTTAAAGAAAGTTTTAATCTGAAGCAGTTTTTGGTTTTTCTGGTGGTGTTTGTGGCCTTGCTGTTGCAGGGGCCCATTGTGCGCTGGCTACAAATTTTTGGCTAACCCCAGTTTCTTGATAAAGCAAAGCTGATACAGGATAACCTAGACCCATGATTACTCCCGCCCTTAGTGCGCAATTAAAACAAGTCATTAAGACAGTTCCTGATTACCCGAAACCAGGCATTTTATTTCGTGATGTCACCAGTCTGATGCAGGATGGCTCAGCCTTCGCTAGCGTGATTGATGCATTGAAACAGCATTTTGCTGATCACGGCATCGACAAGGTTGTTGGCACGGAGTCCCGTGGCTTTATTTTTGGAGCACCTTTAGCTTATGCATTGGGAGTAGCTTTTGTTCCTGTGCGCAAGAAAGGCAAGTTACCACGTGAGCGGATTTCGCAGAGCTATCAGCTGGAGTATGGTGAGGATATTCTGGAGCTGCATATGGATGCGATTCACCCGGGTGACAAGGTGCTGATGATTGATGACTTACTGGCTACCGGTGGTACCATTGAGGCAACCACTCAGCTAATCCGCCGTTTGGGTGGTGAGGTCACGCAGGCTGCTTTTGTGATTGCTTTGCCAGAGCTGGGTGGTATTGAGCGCCTGGAGAAATTAGGCCTCGAAGTGCTGTCTCTGGTTGATTATGATGGTCACTAATGACGATCTGGTTGGCAGCTGTTCTGGTATCTGTTGAGGCATTGCTGCAATCATAACGTCGAGATGGCCCTAAACGAGGAGTAAGCATTCGTATGAGTTACCAGGTGCTGGCACGAAAATGGCGGCCCCAGCAGTTCAGCCAACTGCTGGGACAACAGCATGTCAAGTCAGCCCTGAGTAATGCGCTTAGCTCCGAACGTTTGCACCATGCCTATTTATTTACCGGCACCCGGGGTGTCGGTAAAACTACCATAGCCCGAATTTTTGCCAAAAGTCTGAATTGTGAGCAGGGCGTCACGGCTACTCCCTGTGGCAAGTGCAGCAGTTGCCTTGAAATCGAGGCAGGCCGATTTGTCGATTTGCTGGAAATAGATGCGGCATCCCGCACCAAGGTAGAAGATACCCGTGATTTGCTGGATAACGTGCAGTACGCGCCTACCCGTGGCCGTTTTAAAGTCTATCTGATTGACGAAGTACACATGCTGTCCCGGCATAGTTTCAATGCCCTGTTAAAAACATTGGAAGAGCCGCCGCCGCATGTTAAATTTTTACTGGCCACCACAGATCCGCAAAAGCTTCCCGTCACTGTGTTATCGCGCTGTCTGCAATTTAGTTTAAAGGCTCTCACTGAAGCTGAGTTGTTGCAACAGCTGACCATGGTGCTGCAGCAAGAGCAGGTATCGGCAGAGCAAGAAGCGTTAGCGCTTCTGGCCAAAGCGGCCCGGGGCAGTGTTCGGGATGCTCTGAGCCTTACCGATCAGGCCATTGCGCAAACCAACGGCCAAATTACCAGCACTGCGGTGCGCGACATGTTGGGTTTACTGCCGCAGCAATGGGGGCAGCATCTGCTGCAAGCCGTGTTGCAGCAAGATGTGGCAGAGATGCGCCAGCAGCTGGATGCACTGATGCTGCAAACCAGTCAGCCCAATCAATTGTTGGATGATATGCTGGCGTTACTGCATTTTGCCGCCATTAGCCAGTTCCAGCCGGGTGCTGCTGAGTTGGCAGGCGAGCAGGCAGGTTTTGTGGCGGAGCTCGCTGCCAGCCAGAGTGCTGAAACACTGCAGCTGTATTATCAGTTGCTGATCAGTGGCAAGCGTGAGTTGCCTTATGCTCCGGATGTGCGCACTGGCCTTGAGATGGCACTATTGCGGGCTCTGCTGTTTGTACCACAAGCTGCTGATGCGCCTGCATCAGTGCCACCAGGGGTAGGCGGCCAGAATCAGCGCGCACACCAACAAGCTGTACCGCAACCCAGAGTGATGCTGCCATTGTCTGTGCAGCCTAAAGAGCCAGTAAGTGGTACGGTCACACCCAAGGGTGAAACGTATCAGCAAGTGGCTGAGTCTTTGGTGCTGCCAGAGCCGCCTCAACAGCTCGAAACCTCAGAGAAGCCAACCACGGCTGCACAGCCTGAAGCTGTGCAGATGGACCCGATCACAGCCAGTATTATTGCCAGGCGAGGGGTGCAGCCCAAGAGTGCTGGCAACACCCCGGCGATAGCTTCGTTTGAACAATCAGCAAATACGTCACCTCTGCCAGAGCCTCAGAGCAAGCCTGAGGTTGTTGCTACGCAACCTGTGCCAGCAACACCAACAGCAGATGAGCTGCTACCGGCTCAAGACGCTGAGCCCACTAGTGCTGCAACACCAGTATTGGAAGTGCCGCCAGAGGTCTCTACGGAAAAAAAGTCTAAGCGCCCAAGGGCGCAGCAGCTGCTTGCTCAACCGCTGGATGCTGAGGGCTTTCACTATCGTGCAGCGCACGAAATTGATGAGTGGGCTTTTCGTATTGAACAGGTGAATGCAACTGGTTTGTACCGCTTGTTCTTATTGCACTCGGTCCCTCATCTGGAGGGCGGATGCCTTACCCTGACGGTAGCCAGTTCAGAGCAGCACCTCGAAACTACCGAGTTTCGTAGTCGTATCGAGCAACTGGTGCTGGCGGCATTTCCTGATGCGAACGAAGTACAGATTGTCTACCAGTCGGAAGTGACCGGCTGTCCTCGTGATATTCAACAACAGCTGGATGACGCGAGGCGGGATTATGTGCAGCGGGTGATGGCTGCAGATCCGGCTTTACTAACGCTGCAGACAAATTTGGCTGCTGAGTGGATCGACAACAGTTTGGTGGTGAATTAAATTCATTTTGTGTATGCTGGCGGCCATTAAGAGTAGGGCGCTTGCGGGTGTTCAGAATAGATCAAAGGAGATAAACCATGTTTAAAGGTGGTATGGGTAACATGATGAAGCAGGCGCAAGCCATGCAGGAAAAAATGCAAAAGGTGCAGCAGGAAATCGCCAATATGGAAGTGACTGGCGAGTCGGGCGCTGGCATGGTGAAAGTCACCATGACAGGGTCGCACCAGGTGAAGCGTGTGCATCTGGATGACAGCCTGATGGCCGATGACAAAGAAATGCTGGAAGATTTGGTGGCAGCAGCAATCAATGATGCCGTACGCCGGGTTGAGGATACCAACCGCGAAATGATGGCGCAGGTTGCTGGCGGTATGCAGCTGCCTCCTGGTTTTAAGATGCCATTTTAAACCAGGCGACTTGTATGACTGCCAATACGCCTTTGCTGCAGCAACTGATTGATGCATTAAAAGCTCTGCCTGGTGTCGGGCCGAAAACCGCTCAGCGCATGGCATTTCAATTGTTGGAGCGTAACCGGGAAGGTGGCCGTAAGCTTGGCTCAGCTTTGCTAAATGCAATGGAGCATATTGGCCAATGTCAACGTTGCCGTACTTTTTCCGAGCAGGAACTCTGTGCTATTTGCAGTGATCCGTCGCGCAGTCAATCCTCTCTGCTTTGTGTGGTTGGCTCTTCGGCAGACTTACAAGCGATCGAGCAAACCGGCCAGTTTGATGGCCGCTACTTCGTTTTGATGGGACAACTGTCACCGCTGGATGGCATAGGCCCGGTGGAACTGGGCTTAGATCGGCTGGAGCAGCAGTTGGCGCAAGGGAATGTCGAAGAGGTGATTCTTGCCACCAACCCTACGATGGAGGGTGAGGCCACTGCTTATTATATAGCCGAAATGTGTCATCGGCAGCAGATCAGCGTCTCCCGCCTGGCGCAGGGCGTGCCGGTTGGTGGTGAGCTGGAATATCTGGACGGCTCAACTTTGTCTCATGCCTTTAGTGGCCGAAAACGTTTTTAAACCTTGAAACTCTCTGCTTTCCTCCCCATATAGTCAGCATCCTAACGCCGGCTGGTCCGGCGGTTGCTTCAAACCTGCAGACGTTGAGCTGGCTTGAAGCAACATTTGTTTATTACACCATTGAAAGAGGATTTTGTTGCTATGGCAGAGACCGCACAAAAGCAAACGCATGGCTTTCAGGCTGAGGTAAAGCAGTTACTTCACCTGATGATCCACTCGCTGTATTCCAATAAAGAAATTTTCCTGCGTGAGCTGGTATCCAACGCCTCCGATGCCGCCGATAAGCTGCGTTTCCTGGCCTTATCTGAGCCTGGCTTGTATGGTGATGATGGCGAACTGCGGGTTCGGATCAGCATGGATAAGGATGCGAAAACGCTCACCATCAGCGATAACGGCATCGGTATGACCGAGCAGGAAGTAAAGGATAATCTGGGGACTATTGCCAAGTCGGGTACTAAGGAGTTTTTCTCGCAACTATCCGGCGATCAAAGCAAAGATGCTTCGCTGATTGGCCAGTTTGGCGTTGGTTTTTATTCCGCCTTTATCGTAGCCGATAAAGTCACTGTGCGGACTTTAAAAGCAGGTGCAGCGGCAGATCAAGCGATAGAGTGGGAGTCGGCCGGTGAAGGCGAGTACAGCCTGGCTCCTTGCAAAAAAGAAGGGCGTGGTACTGATATTATTTTGCATCTGCGTGATGGTGAAGATGAGTTTCTGGAAAAATATCGGGTGCAGTCCATCATTACCAAATATTCTGATCACATTAGCATTCCGGTTGAGATGTGGCAGGATGAGCAGCCAGAGCAAAAAGGCGAAACCGACGAAGACACCATTCCGGCGGTACCGGGACAGTGGCAGGCGATTAACAAAGCCACAGCGCTTTGGACCCGCGATAAGTCGGACATCAGCGACGAAGAGTACCAGGAGTTTTATAAACATATTTCCCATGACTGGACTGAGCCACTCAGCTGGAGCCACAACAAGGTGGAAGGCAGCAACAACTACACCAGCTTGTTGTATATCCCGAAAAAAGCACCTTTTGATCTATGGAACCGCGAAGCTCGTCATGGTTTAAAGCTGTATGTTCAGCGCGTCTTTATTATGGACGATGCCGAAGAGTTTATGCCGAGCTACCTGCGTTTCTTCAAAGGTCTGCTCGACTCCAGCGATTTGCCGTTGAACGTTTCGCGCGAAATTCTGCAGGATACCAAAGCGACCCAGGCACTGCGCAAAGGCTGCACCAGCCGGGCACTGAAGATGCTGGAAAAGCTGGCCAAAGACAGCGATCAATACCAGCAATTCTGGACTGAGTTTGGCCAGGTGTTAAAAGAAGGGCCGGCGGAAGACTTTGCCAACAAAGAAAAAATTGCCGCCTTGTTGCGTTTTGCTTCCACCCACAATGACGATGCTGCGCAAACGGTTGCTTTAAGCGATTACATTGGCCGGATGAAAGAAGGCCAGGAAGAAATCTACTACCTGGTGGCGGATAACTTTGCCGCGGCCAAACACAGCCCGCATCTGGAAGTGTTCCGCAAAAAAGGCATTGAAGTACTGCTACTGTCGGATCGGATCGATGAGTGGTTGATGCAGCATCTGACCGAGTTTGAGCAAAAGAAATTCCGCTCTATCGCCAAAGGTGGGCTGGATTTATCGAAACTGGATGATGAAGCCGACAAAGAGTCGCAAAAGCAAACCGAAGAAGCTTTTGCCAGCACTGTCGAGCGCTTCAAAACGGCACTGGGCGAACAGGTGAAAGACGTTAAAGTCAGCCATCGTCTGACCGACAGCCCGGCCTGTGTGGTGACCGATGAGTTTGATATGAGCACTCAGATGATGAAACTGATGGAGTCGGTTGGCCAGAAAGTGCCGGATGTGAAACCGATTTTTGAAATCAACCCTGAGCACGAGCTGGTGAAACATATTGCTGATGAGCAGGATGAAAGCCGCTTTACGGAGTGGGCGGAAGTGTTGCTGGAGCAGGCCTTACTGGCTGAACGCGGTAGCTTAAAGAACCCGGCTACCTTTGTCGGCCGTTTGAATAAGTTGTTGCTATCTCTGACACGCTAATACTGTGCCATCAGGTATAAAAAAACGCGAGCTAGCAGCTCGCGTTTTTTTATACCTGACAGAAACTTAACTATAAACTGTTATTAGTTTGTAGTTGTAGTCAGCTTGACTATAATCAGCTGGGTACAGGGAAAAATACAGAGGATAAACCATGAAAAACTGGTGGAGCAATCTGGCCTTTGGCCTGCGACTGACCTTGGTGATGGTCTCGATGTTGTTTGTCACTATCGTGCTGATCAGTAGCTTTTTCTATGCGCAATATCACAGCTCTCGCGTTGAAACCATTATGGAGTCATTGCAGGCTAACGCTACAAATGGCACGGAAGCCATGACGCGCTGGCTAACCATGCGACAAGATGATATGCGTTATCTGGCCACAGTTGAACCTGCCAGGCAGCTGAATAAGCCGGTACTTCAGGGCTTGCTGCGAGATTTGGCGCAATTGCAAGGTACCTGGGATACCATTTTTGTGGTGATGCCGGATGGCCGGGGGCTGGTCGGTGTAAGTTACGAAAATGGCCGGGCCAGAGTGTTACCCGATAGTGAAGCCGAGGCCTTTATGGTGGCAGATCGGGCCTGGTTTCGCAGCGCGATTGCAGGTGAGGATGTTTTTTCCGAGCCAGTGGTCTCCAGAGCAACAGGCAACACAGTTAGCACCATCGCTATTCCTATTCGTCAGAACAACCAGATTATTGGCGTGATGCGTGGCGCCGTGCAACTCAATACTATTCATCAGCAAGTTGCCGCTTTACCAAGAACAGACTTCACCGAAATTTTTGTCTTGGATCGCCAGGGTATGGGGATCACGCCTTCGGCTGCGATTCCGGACCCCAGCCGAGCCCTTGATACTGAGCCTGCCCGAGCCATAGCTGCTCAGCGCAGCGGCAGTGGTATTTATCAGGATGCCCGTGGGCAGCAGGTGATGGGAAGTTACAACTATATTCCGATGCTTGGTTGGGGTCTGGTGCTGGAAGCCAATCAGCATGCTGCTATGGCTTCGATAAGAACAGCCTTGTGGCAAATTCTGCTGATCTCTATTGTGGTCTTGGTAGTGGCATCATTTATCACTTTGCTGGTCGTTCGTACCGTGACCCGCTTGTTGGGAGGTGAGCCTGAGTATACTGCCAGCATGGTAAAAGCAGTTGCTGCAGGGGATCTGACTCAGACAATTCAGCTAAAAAGTGATGATAGCAGTAGCTTGTTGGCTGATATTGCTCAGATGCAGCAAAACTTGCGCAGTATGCTGACCGAAGTCAGTCAATATGCCGAGCAAGTGGCATCTTCATCGACTGAGTTGGCACAAATCAACGATGAGACCAACGGTGGTATCGAACAGCAGCATCAGGAAATCAATAACTCCGCAACCGCGATGAATGAGATGACCACGACCCTGGAGGAAGTGGCCCGCAATACTCAGGAAGCTGCAGATGCAGCTCAAACAGCGAATCAGGCTGCTGTCGGTGGGCGTCAGGTAGTGCAGGCTACCATAGCTGATCTCAATGCGCTGAGCGGCAATATGCAGGAAGCCGTCAGTATTATCCATTCACTGAAAGCCAACAGTGACAGTATTGGCAATATTTTGCAGGTGATTGAAAGCATCGCTGAACAAACCAACTTGTTGGCGCTGAATGCCGCCATTGAAGCGGCCCGGGCCGGTGAGTCTGGCCGTGGTTTTGCTGTGGTAGCCGATGAGGTTCGAAGCCTGGCCAGCCGAACCAAGGACTCTACGCTGGAAATTCAGGGAATGATTGAGCGCTTGCAGCAAGGGGCTGATAAAGCAGTGAATGCATCTGAGCAAAGCGCCAATGCAACCAGTCAAACATCCGAGCGGGCACAGCAAGCCGGTGATGCACTGGAGCAGGTAAGCAGTGCCATTGAGCTGATTAATCAGACTGCCCAGCAAATTGCCAGTGCGACCGAAGAGCAAACCACAGTATCGCGTGATATTAATAAAAACATTCACAAGATCAGTGATATTTCTTACCAGACCTCAGAAAATATGCAGCAATCAGTCATCGCCAGTGAAAATCTGTCGAAGCTGGCCGAGGAAATGCAACGTATTGTACGCCGTTTTAAAGTCTGACCTTGTGGTTGTTTTATTCGACCAAAGTGGTAATTGCCGTTAAAAAAAGAGCCTTGCTGATGTGCAGGCTCTTTTTTATCAGCATCAATGCTGCTTGCAGCACTTCGACTAAAAGACAGTCGCAGCAGAGTAACTGCCAGTCACAGGACAAAATTCTTGTTTCAATGCCATCATTGTGTAAAGATCCAGACCGTCCATATTTGAAAAATTTAGAACACATGAGGGTGTTGTATGCGGATTATTTTGTTGGGTGCCCCAGGTGCCGGTAAGGGGACTCAGGCTCAGTTTCTGATGAACAAGTTTGGCATCCCGCAAATTTCTACGGGCGACATGCTGCGAGCCGCCATCAAAGCAGGCACCGAGTTAGGTCTGGCAGCCAAGCAAGTGATGGATGCTGGCCAGTTGGTGTCGGATGACATCATTATCGGTTTGGTGAAAGAGCGTATTGCAGAGCCGGATTGTGCCAAGGGCTTTTTACTCGATGGTTTCCCGCGTACCATTCCACAGGCAGAAGCTATGGATGCTCAGGGTATCGCCATTGATCATGTGATTGAATTTGATGTACCGGATGATGTGATTGTCGAGCGTATGGCCGGTCGCCGGGTTCATCCGGCATCTGGCCGGGTTTATCATGTTGTGTACAACCCGCCTAAAGCAGAAGGCAAGGATGATCAGACCGGAGAAGATCTGGTGATTCGAGCCGATGATACCGAAGAAACCGTTCGTAAGCGGTTAGCAATTTACCACGATCAAACCAAACCGTTGGTAGATTTTTACCGTGCTGCAGCTGGTGCCGGTAAAACCCACTACCATCACCTGGATGGTACTCAGAAAGTGGATGCCATTGCCGCGCAGCTCACGACCTTGCTGGCATAGCGCCTGCATCTACAAGCGAGCCGGTGATACAAAAAAGCGATGCCAGTGCATCGCTTTTTGCTGAGTAGCTTGTCGTTTCTTTACTGGCTAAGTGTTCGCCAACATTTTGGCCAGCGCATCCAGTACCTGCTGATAATCCGGCTCGTTTGTCAGCGATTTCACTTGCTGGATATAGCGGATCACCCCATCACTATCAAATAACAGTACCGTTCTGGCCAATAAGCCCATATCTTTAATCAGTAAGCCATAATTGCTGCCAAAATCACGCCAGACAGCATCGGATAATACCTGCAATTGGTCCACCGCTTCCTGTTCACAAAAACGTCTTTGGGCAAACGGCAAATCGGTACTGATGGTCAACAGCACCACATCGGCTGGAAGCCCGGCTACTTCATCGTTAAAGCGTTTGGTTTGCAGCGAGCAGGTGCCGGTATCAATGCTTGGTACCACACTAATCAGCACCGGTTTGCCGGCAAAGTCCTGCAGTGATACGGCCTGAAATTGTTGATTGACTACCCGAAATGCGGGAGCTTTTTGGCCCACCTCGACCGGATGACCCAATAGAACAACCTGCTGTTGTCCGGCCCGGATATCACTCAACCGACTGGGCAACTGTTCTGTCAGATCAATGCCTTGTGCTGTATGACTCAGCACAAAACCGCTGAGCAGGATACAGACGTTCAATAAGCTTGTTTTCATGAAAGGGACCTCCTTAAGCAAAGAGCTAGCCTAACACAGAACCCTGGGTTTAGATGATGGCTATTTGTAGAATGAGCGTATAAACTATAATCAAACACAAATAAAAATGAAGAGCCTATGATCCCTGCCGTGCTAATTTGCGATGACTCTAATTTGGCCAGAAAGCAAATGGCACGTTGTTTGCCTGATAGCTGGCAGAGTGCTATCCATTTTGCCGCTCATGGGGCTGAAGCTCTGCAAGTCATTAAGTCCAACTCGATTGATCTGCTGTTTCTGGATCTGAATATGCCTGTGCTGGATGGTTATCAGGTGCTGTCTGCTTTAAAAGAAATGCACTCGACGATTCGGGTGATTGTGGTCTCCGGCGATGTGCAACCTGAAGCTTATGAGCGGGTGATGCAGCTGGGAGCTGCCGATTTCGTTAAAAAGCCGGTCGATGCCAACAAAATAGCCCCCTTGTTGGATACGGTGGCCTCAGAGCGTAAGTCGATGCCGGAGGCTAAAGTGTCTGTTCAACCTCTGCAGCAAACAGTGGAGGTTGATGCTGAGCTCAGAGACGTGTTTCAGGAGCTTACTAACGTGGCCATGGGTCAGGCCGGAGACTTGTTGGCTCGTTTACTCAATGTCTTCGTTAAACTTCCTATCCCGAATGTCAATTTAATTGAAGTGAGTGAGCTGCATATGGCGCTGGCTTCGGTTGAAGAAGAAAGCAGTACCTCAGCCGTTTGTCAGGGCTTTATCGGGGGTGGTGTTTCTGGTGAGGCACTGCTAATTTTAACCGACTCTAGTTTTAAAGACATCGCCCGCCTGATGAATTATCACGGCAAACTGACCCATCAGGTCGAGTTAGAGTTGTTGATGGATATTGCCAATATCTTGATCGGTTCAGTCCTAAAGGGGTTGGCAGAACAACTGGATATGAGCTTTAGTCAGGGCCATCCGGTGGTGCTTGGTCAGCATGCTGCAGTCAGTGAGCTGATTAAAGCCAACTCGGGCCGCTGGCGCAAAACCCTGGCAATTGAAATTAGCTATGGCATTGAAAATTACAACATCATGTGTGATTTGTTGCTGCTGTTTACTGAAGATAGCCTGAAAACATTGAAACACAAAGTCGCGTTCTTACTGGAAGATTAGTTATGTCAGATGCACAGGTTGAAGTTTCTGAGATCCACTGGCTGATGGATATGTTTCAGACGGTGGATGTCGGCTTAGTGGTGCTGAATTGTGATTATCGTATCCAGGTGTGGAATGGCTTTATGGAAAGCCATAGCGGCTTGAGCCCCCGCCAGGTACGCGATCGTTATCTGTTCGATCTGTTTCCGGAAATAGACGAAGACTGGCTGCGTCGTAAATGCGATCCAGTGTTGTTGCTGAAAAATCGTGCCTTTACCATCTGGGAGCAGCGCCCCTATATTTTCAAATTCCGCAATTACCGGCCTATCACCGGCTCCGCCGAGTTTATGTACCAAAACAGTACTATCTTTCCGCTTACCAATAGCCGCGGTGAAGTGACTAATCTGTGTCTTATTATTTACGATGTCACCGATGTAGCGGTTAGCAGGCTGGAATTGGAGTCAATGAATCATCGGTTGCATCAGCTGTCGAAAACGGACTTTTTAACCCAGCTGCATAATCGCGGTAGTTGGGAAAATACCCTGGTGCAGGAATACAAGCGCATTCAACGTCATCAACATGTCAGTAGTTTACTGATGATCGATATCGATCACTTTAAACGGGTGAATGATGACTATGGCCATGCTGCCGGTGATGAGGTGATTCGGGAAATTGCCAAGTTGGTGAAAAAGAACCTGCGCGAAACCGATATTGCCGGGCGCTATGGTGGCGAAGAGTTTGCTGTGCTTCTGGTTGATACCCCTGAAGAACAGGCGGTTTACTTTGCCGAGCGACTGCGAAAATCGGTGGAGAAAACGGCCATACGACACCATGAATTGAGCATTCAATGCTCGGTCAGTATCGGCATTGCTCAGTCTGCCAAAGCGATGGAAAACCACCGACAGTGGATTGAACAAGCTGACAAAGCCTTGTACTTTTCGAAAGCGAATGGTCGCAATCGTGTCACGCTGGCTAGTAAAATGCCTGCAGAACAGCCAGAAGCCTTATAAAGCAACCGGGCAGCGGCACAACTCTTTAATCACACCATCGTCTTGCTGCTGCTCCAGGCTCACCTGAAAGCCCCACAGCCGGTGCAGATGCTTCATGACTTCGGCAGTACTCTTTTCTTCCAGCGGTATATTTTGTTGCGGTACATAGCGCAGTGTGAGTGAGCGATCACCGCGCACATCCACGTTGTACACCTGAATGTTTGGTTCCAGCTGGCTTAAGTTATACTGCGCCGATAGCATCTGACGAATGCTGCGGTAGCCTTCCTGATTGTGAATGGCAGCTACTTCCAGGCTGGGATCCTGACTATCATCAACAATGGCGAATAAGTGAAAGTCGCGAATGACTTTGGGTGATAAGTACTGGCTAATAAAGCTCTCATCTTTGAAGTTTTGCATGGCAAAGTGCAAGGTCTCAAGCCAGTCTGAGCCGGCAATATCCGGAAACCACTCCTTATCTTCAGCAGTAGGCTGTTCGCAAATACGGCGTAAATCAGTAAACATGGCAAAGCCTAGAGCGTAGGGGTTGATCCCAGAATAATAGCGGCTGTTGTAGGGCGGCTGCGCTACCACATTGGTATGGGTATGCAAGAACTCCATCATAAAGCGCTCACTGACTACTCCTTCATCGTACAGGTGCTGCAAAATGGTGTAATGCCAAAAGGTGGCCCAACCTTCATTCATCACCTGGGTTTGTTTTTGCGGATAAAAGTACTGCGATATTTTACGTACAATTCGCACCAGCTCACGTTGCCAGGGTTTCAATAAAGGTGCATTTTTTTCAATAAAGTACAGGATGTTTTCTTGAGGCTCCGAGGGAAAGCGTTGCTTGTGTTCGGTTTCTGTTACCGGCTTGGTTGGAATGGTGCGCCATAAATCATTGACCTGGGATTGCAGGTAAGCCTCGCGTTCTTCCTGGCGCTTTTGCTCTTCTTCCAGCGAAATTTTCTGTGGCCGTTTGTAACGATCAACCCCGTAATTCATCAGTGCATGGCAAGAGTCGAGGATTTCCTCGACCTCAGCAATGCCATATTTCTCCTCGCAGCGACTGACGTACTCTTTAGCAAAAAGCAAGTAATCGATGATGGAGGAGGCATCGGTCCAGGTTTTAAACAAGTAATTGTTTTTGAAAAAAGAGTTGTGGCCATAGCTGGCATGCGCCATCACCAGGGCTTGCATGGTGATGGTGTTTTCTTCCATCAGGTAGGCAATGCACGGATTGGAGTTGATCACAATCTCATAGGCCAGCCCCATGTAACCACGCTTGTAATTTTGCTCGGTTTGAATGAATTTTTTGCCGTAAGACCAGTGATGGTAGCCCAGTGGCATCCCAATACTGGAATAAGCATCCATCATTTGCTCGGCGGTGATCACCTCGATCTGGTTGGGGTAGGTATCCAGACCATAATGAGCTGCCACCCGGGCGATGTTCTGGTGATAGGCATCCAGCAGCTCAAAGGTCCAGTCAGGCCCATCTGACAAAGGTGTAGGTTTACGTTGTGCTTTGGCCATCATATACCTCCGCTGAAAAACTAAGCTGCTTGTTTTTTAAAGAGCTCACTGTTTGGTATTAGTGTAAGTCGTAATATAATCCCAATGCTTACACGGAGAAAAATACTCATGACAAATCCTGTTGCTATTTCATACGGTCGTTTTTCCAGTATAGCTCAAGGAGAAGGACGCAGCGTCGAGCGGCAAGAGTTAGCCGCCAAAAAATACTGCGAGGTCCACGGCTTAGAGTTAACCGACAGATACTTTGACGAGGGGCTTAGCGGCTTCCACGGCGTGAACCGCTCAAAGGGCGATCTCTCGATTCTCCTTGAGAGGGTGCAGTCCGGCGCTATACCACAGGGAACCTACCTACTGATCGAGGAAACAAGCCGCCTCACCCGGGAAAATGCCCTCGAGGCTATCAGCTTGATCCAATCTCTCGTCTCCGCTGGTCTGGTTATCGTGACACTCGACGACGGTCTGAGGTACAGCCGCGAGAACCTGACGACAGACTTCCATAACCTCTTAGCCCTGATCCTGAGGTTACAGCGTGGCCATGACGAATCGAAAGTTAAGTCGATGAGAGCTAAAGACGTTTGGCTAGCGAAGCGACAACAAGCGAGTGAGGGTAAGGCTCCATCTATGCGTCGTCCGTTTTGGCTGGATAAAGAGGGCAGGCTGAACGAGCGAGCGGAGGTCGTTCGCGAGGTTTTCCGTCTCCAGACTGAGGAGCTCAAAGGGTCTCAGGCGATTGCCCGGGAACTGAACGCGAGGGGCATCCCTAGTGCGAACGGTCGCTCTAAGTGGAGGGCCGAGGGTATTAGTCACCTGTTGCGAAATGAGGCGGTAATCGGGGTCTTTCATGATCTAACGAATGACAGGAGACTGTCTATTTATGAGCCAGCGATCAGCCTTAGTCAGTTTAACGAAGCGCAGCAGATCCTTACCGGGAGGCGGACCTCGAGGGGCTCGACAGGGGAGTGGCTAAGCGCCCTGAATGGTATTGTTAAGTGTGGGACTTGTGGCGGCTATATTCGATGGATCAAGACAAAGACCGGGAGGACTGGCTATTGCAGAGCTGCTAGGGCGGATGGTTGCTCAAACCGGAAAGGATTTAGCTATCGGGCCTCCTTACTGTTTACTTACGTGAGAGCATTGGATGCAGTGCTCCATCTCAAGGCTCAAAGCCCTGACGAGAAGGACCAGCGAGCCGAGCTCGAGAGGAAGCTCAAGGAAGCCGACGCAAAGATCCAACGCTGGATCAAACTGGTTGACGAGTTAGGAGATGATCAGTTCGACGAAGTCGCGGAGAGGCTTAAAGCTGCAAAGGCAGAGCGAACAGCAATCGAGAAGGCACTCCTCAAGACAAACCAAGAGGATGGGGTCTTCGAGAGAATGATGGACTTCCTCCTCGGCGACGGTCCGGATCTCATGGATCAGGTCATTGAGGGCGATCCCCGAGCCTCTGAAAAGCTGAATGCTTTATTCCGGCAGATCGGCATTAACCCCGTTATTCAGGATGGGAGCATTTTGGATGGCGATATTCGAGCGGAGGTCCTGAGCTGGCAAGAGATCGCCCTCAAGTCACCCGACAAAACCATCGGGAAGATTTTCAAAGATCCGACTGGCGAGTATCCGATCCAATTAGGCGGCGGCTATGGTTATAACGGGGACCTTTAAGGAAAGACCAGTCGACAGCTAAGCTAAGCAATTCAAAGGCCGTGTTATGAGTGGCGCGGCCTTAAGGTTCCCCCTATTGGCTCCCAAGTTACCCGACGTCCCTTAAATTTTTTAGGCAAGCCCCAAGGGGATAATTTAAGGCACAAGCCCCCCGTCAGTCCCCGAGAAAAGCCTCCTTCCGACCTTTGGGAACCGGACACAAGGACCACTTTCGGGATAATCCCAGTTTTGGATCTTAAAATACTGATTTACATCGTTATTTTTCATTTGTTAGGATGCGGCCTCGTTCGATACTCACGGAAAAAACCAAATGTACTTTACTGATCCTTACCTATTTGATGACGCTAAGTTAGCCGCCGCGAATTACCCCGAGGAACTCGTCCCGGATATGCTGTGGGGAGCCTCTCCGAATGACCTCCGGAACGTCTCAGAGAGTGACGTTTTTCTTTATCAATGGGATGAGCTGGAGGACCCGATTAAAGCCGCTGAGATCGTCTCTCAAGGGCTTCCTCACATTGTTATCGGTTCGCTTGTGTTCGTCGGCGTAAAGCGAGTGGCTAAGGCCGCCTAAGGGAAACGGCGAGGGGGCTCCTTTGGTGGGGCCCGTAAAATGGAAAGATACCGAGATGCAGTTTTTTAAGATTAAATACGGGCGGCATAGTACCTACGTTGTAAGCATGAAAGACGGAGACAAGGTCGTCCCAAGGTTGCTCAACCGATTCATTCCACAAGTCGCCCTTACCAGAGTCTTTGAGATGTCCACAATGTTAATCGCTGGCAACGACTTGCCCGGCTCTATGGAGGTCGAGGAGCTTAGTCTTGCGGACTTGTATCAATACATACTCGATTGTCCTTGCTCTAACATTCTCAAGGTCACAAGCGTAGTGCGGGAGGCTTGGTTTTCGTTCCATGAGGGCCGCTTCTCGAGGCATCGGGCTGATCGGAAGTTGACCCCAGAAAAACTTATTCGCCTGAGGAAGCTGATCGCGAAGAAGCGTCCCAAAGCGGAGATCGCTCGGGAATTAGAGATCTCCCGTCAAGCCCTCTATCAGGCGATCGAAAAGCTTAAGCACAAAGAATACGAGGAACAGTGCGCGAAAGGGCTGATAACGAAGGTTGGTCGGCAAGCATTCCAAACGGCCCCCGAGGGATCTAGTTGGGCCACAAGATACCTGCTCCGGGAACAGGCTAAAGTTCGGGCACTCGGTCCGCTTTTGGGCTTCGATTTGGCGCAACTAAAGCAAGAAAAAGTGTCAACTTAGAGTTTCTTTCGGCCCTTTCCTGTAAGGGCTTCCAACAGTCCCTGCGTATAAGAGAAAGAACACCCCCGGGAAACATCCCCAAAGTGAAACTTTAAGACATCCTTTAAGACCCCTTAAAGACAATCTTAAAGACACTCTTCGGACGTCTCTCTCTATTCACCCGGGAGTGGGAGAGGACCGATCTCCTCGTCTCTGTAAGGAAGAAACGACGAGGCCTCCAACAGTCCCCCCATATAAGAGAAGAACACCCCTAGAACATCTCCACAAGGGAAGCTTTAAGGCCCCCTTAAAGACAACTCCTCGAGCTCTTACAGGACGGGGCCTCCCACACGGTCACCTCATATAAGAGAACGAACACCCCTCGAATCGTCCTCAAGGTCTTCTCCTTCCTTGTGGGCAATCAAGCCCCGGTGTAAGACTTCCCGAGCTTTGGAAAGCTGCCGGGCACTTAACATTCTGTGCCACGTCTTTTTTTGCCAATTCGCATACCTCCTTTAACTCAATGATACCGGAGTAACTCGCCATGAAATCCACCAACAAGATGCGCAAAGAGTACGGTTCGACACGTCGTCGAATTGTCGTCTGTGCAGATCAGCAAACTGAGCGATTCATTCTCGAGGCGCAGACGCGACTGTCTGAACTTACGGGCATGACCCCGAGCTTATCCGTCGCGATCGCTTACCTCGTGAAAGAAGGTCATAAAGCCGCCGTGAACAACCGTTAACCCTACAACCAACCATAAGAGCCCAAGCCATGAAAAAACTTATCGACGTTCAGAGCGAGCTAAAAACTCCTCAAGCCGCTGTCCGCCTCTCAAAGATGGGCCGTCAGGACAAAGACGAGAAGATCCTCGACATCCCCCTGACGTGCGAGTCTTCGAGGAAAGCCCTCAAAGAGCTGATGAGCGATGTCCGTTTCGTTTCAGGCCATAATGTCAGCCCCCTGATTGCCTTCGAGATGCTGCTGCATTACTGGCTAATGGAGATTAAGCGAGCACCTAGGGCCGTCGTCGCGGTTCGTCTTAATTCAGCTCGTAAATTTGCCCATAAGATGCGCCAGCATGACACCCAAGCCGCTAATGCAGAATATGAGGCAATAGCCGATCGCCTGTTAAACGCCCTCAGCGAGCCGAGGCAAGCCGATGAGGGCATCAGCAATGCCTAGCCCTTATGTTCTGCAACGAATCCGCCTCACAAATGCGGCGGAGTTCCTCCAGACTGTACCCAAAGACCTCAAAGAGCGACGCAAGGCCCAGAACAATAAATCAGTTCTTCTGGCTGTCCTGAATTGCATCGGCAGTTGTCGATTCTGCTCTGAGCCTTTGGGCCGTCTTGAGGCCCTGTCCGGGGTCTCCCGATCATCGTTAAGAAACGCCCTGAATGACCTTAGGGCCCTCGGTTACTTGTCAGTAATACCAAGGCAAGGGCAGCCCCATTTAATCGCCGCTGGCGCTAATCTCGAGGTTCTCTCAGGTCTGGTTCTTGAGGAGTAAGCCTCCGAAAACTATCCCCCCGGGGCTTTCCCCGAGCCCTCAGTTGTCCCACTGGAGCGCAATGCTCCGCCCCGCAAGACCACCACAACAACCAATCCAAAAGGACATAAACGATGCCACACAAAGTTATCCAAAACCGTAACTTTTCAGACCTGATCGCCAATGCTCAGCCAGAGCAGATCCCAATGTTTGACGATGCAACGGATCAGATCAAAGGCTACCGCTTGAGCTCACCCTCGACCCTAACGGTCCGCCTTGACGACGCGGTCTTGACCCACGACGAGCAAGCCTTATTGCCGCTTGCCACCCGGGCCGCCCTTCGTCGCGAAATGAATACGACCAATAGTCAGGCCACCGCCAACGCCGCCAAGACAAACCCTTTCACATGGAAGCATATGATCTTGGCGTCTGGCGTCCTTGGTCGTGCCGGGACCTCGTTCGATATGAGCGGCAACTTTGAGGGGACCCCGTTCTTTTCCGGCTTTGATTCCCACTTCGGGACTGTCTGGCTCGGCGAGAATGCAGAGATCCCGGAGCACACCGCAACGACGATCAACTTCCCTTATGAGATCCACACGGTCGGGGCCTTCTCGCTTGCCAGCCGTCGGATCATTAAGTTGGCCCCTCAAGCATTGCCACAGGTTCAGATCGGACAAGCCATCGCAATTAAGAACGCTGTCGAACAAGCCCTGATTGCTGGCAACAAGACTAAGAACCCGAACGCCCCTGATGGTCTTGTGAAGCAAGTTGTCGATCAGAGCTTAATGGGCACCTCTAAGACTGGCTTGGTCATTCTTAGTGAGGCCGTCGAGATTCTGGAGGGCAACGGCTTAGACAAAGACGCTTTATCGGTGGTAATGGCCCCAAATGTCGCGAAGAAGTTCCGCCAAGAGTTAGCCTCAGTAGCCCATCCGGCGTTGTCGATTCCAGCGCCTCAAATGCTGGTCTCTAAGTTCATGCCTTCGGGAACCCTGATCGCAGGACGGTATAGCGACTTTCAGGCTGTCACAGGTAACGAGATCAGCTTCCTAGCGCATACGTACACACCGCAACACGTTGCAGAAACTGGAGCGACCCGCATCCGCTCTCTGTTTGACGTCGACGCTAAAGTCCTGAATCAGGAGAGCTTCGTCAAGGTAACAGGGATCGCCTAAGCGACGCCCCAAAGACTAGCCCCCGGGGACTTTCTCCGGGGCTTAACCAAAAGGAGACATCACAATGTTTTTCAACAAGAAAAAAGTAACGACAACTAACTTACAGATAGCGTTGGCCGAGGCTCAGGCTTGTAAAGTGACCTTTAGACCCGGCGACGTCGATTCCGACTTCAGAGCAGGAGACGAGGGCCTCAGGGTCATGATTAGCGACTTTGGGCCTTACATGCCGTTTATCTTAATGAGGGGGTCGAAGGACTGGATCGCTAGGGCCTATGAGCTGACCGACAAAGAGGCATCGAAGGTTTACCGCCTTTTAGTTGCGAAGGCTCGGAAAGAGATACAAGTCTATGAGCGTGACGTCAGGAGAAGATCCAAGACCCCGAGCATCTGGGAGATCATGCGGAGTTGGTAAGCCTGTCTATGAGATGAGACTTTAAGACGCCTTTAAGTGAGGTTGTTTGTTTCATCTCCACCAACAACCCACCCTAGGGACCGCCCCTCGAACCTCTGAGACTGATCCGTCCTTCTTTAAGTGCTCCATCGTTCCTGTCTTTAAGTCCTGCCTTGGTTAATCGAGGGGGGTCTTTTAGGGGGTGTTTGGGGCTGTCTTTATGATCCCTTTATATTACCAGATAAATTAATTATGAGCTTTCAAGACTTTGATCTATATGACTTTATCGATGTTGACGACCTTCATTTTGAAACTGAAGACGAACCACCACAGAAAAAGCGAGGCAGACCTCCGTTAACTGTCAAAAATCCCTTAGATGACGTTCCGTCCTCAGTCTACCTTGACGAGGGACGAGCGGTTATCTGGTTGGACGATGTGCTTACAGGTGCGATCAGAGCGGCTGGTCTGAAGGATCGACGTTCAACAACGAAAGGACCTTACGTTTCGCTGTCAAAGGTTATCAAGACCCTTTGCACGTTGCCGGGAGACTTGACCCCTCGACGTATCTCTGAGGCGATGAGGGTCTCCCACGATGTCGGATGGCGGATCGTGTCTGTTATCCAAATAGCGACCTTTGGCATCCAAAGAACATTAGCCGCCCCCTCACGTATTCGAGCTTATGGCCCGATTTCCTCCCCCTCCACCCCTGCCGCAATCAGAGGGTCCCGGAGGGCAGCTTGATCCCCTCGCCTTAAAGGGGGTCTTCGAGGCTCGTCGACGTACTTCGTCCCGGGGTCTGGAGCTCGTGTCGACGCTCGAGGGAACCTCCCGAAAGGCTACGCCCGGCGCATCTTACAAGAAGCCCGGCGTCCCGGCGGTAAATTCTTTTTGTTTACCCCCGACGGGTCCCGACAAACCCTCGTCATGGAGCGGGGAAGTCGCGGGGACGATCTCTCCGTTGTCCTTGTGGGAATCCAGCGTCCAGAGTATCAGAAGCGGCTCAAGTTCGAGGAGACACTCTCCCGGCTTGTCGCTGATACCTACGAGGCGATCCTCGTCCAGAAGCTCGACGCCTTGCTTCCACCCTCCGACAAATAAAAGCCCCCACGGAAACCCCCCAGAAACGCACAGAGGCCGCGAGGTCTCGCCCCTTGTTCTCATATTCAAACGCGGAGAAGTTCGCGGAGAACGCCGCTCAGGAAGCGAGGGGACAGGTCGCGGGGACGGGTCCTTCCGGGCCGATCCGTCGTGGGTCATTCGCGCCGCGATCTTTCACTTGTGCGAGGGATTTTGTGCCCTTTCCATTAATCACCCGAGAGGAGAACCGGGATGAAAGTCAACATGGGGGCCCCCAGTCGATGCCGGGAGCTCACTTATCCTTGCTTAGTGGTGCTAATTCGTATCGACCACTATGGGAGTATGTGGAAAGCACGATCGAGCATCTGTCTTCCTCAGCTTTTCTTGCCCAGTCGTGGTAATTCTCCAGAGTGTAACAGTTGCTTTGTGGTGCGCCGCAATTATTACATTCAACACAGTAAGGAAATTTTGGGGCATTGCCTTTCATATTGGGGTGGGCCCCTATGGCTGTAAGACCAAGGCTTTTAAGTCCATCATTGCCGATTTCTGCGACAAGATCGCTGTAAAAGGTGGAGCAATTCGGCACTGTTTTAATATAGTTATCAAAATTAGAGTTCATGGTGTCGCCCATCCCTATGGGAATATGAAGCTTTACCTTGCATTTCCAACAGTTAGATTCCATGTAATAAAGAAGGGTGCTGTCTTTATCCTCTTTCCAGACTAGCCCTCCAGTGAGTAAGGTTTTAACGAAATCAGCTACCGATAATGGATAGTCTGCCATCTGCGGCGTTGACCTGTCGTCCATGAAGTGCTTTATCTGGAACCTTGGAAAGGCCTGGATCGAACAATGGCCTGAGTTGACGTAAACGCTGTCTTTCATAAACCAAGCAGCGCGAACCCCTGAATCAAAATATCTTTTGTGTCTGACTTTAAGTTCTTTTGCTGTTTGTGGCGAGAGCTGGATCTCGAGAGCGACTTTGGCCTTTCCTTTTGTGCAATAAACGTCAGCGATCCATTTGTCGCCGTTTTTACTGTGGCCCATGTATTCCGTCGTAACGGTCCAACCGGCAGATTCTGCGGCAGCTGAAACTATGGCTTTTAAGCGCAAATGCTCCTTACTTTCAGGCTGTGAAATACAGTCTTCAGACTTCCGGTAATGAGCAAAAAACTGAGTACCAAGGGGACTGGTCTTAACGACCGCTCTTTGATTGCAGCAAGGTAGAGTTAACAGTTTATTTGAATCCGACTTTTTCAGCTTGTCCCATTCAGCAGGGGACATCTTGTGGGAGAACAAGGTCTCCCCTTGGAGTTCTGCTCTCAGTGGCATCTGTTCCTCACCATGTGACGTCTACAAGCAATACCGATACATATTCGGCCATGCGGGTATGATCGACATATTGCCACAACTGGCCTTAGTTTTCGGAGAAGGGGCGAAAATTAGGTATTAACTCTATTTACACTCTTGCGGAATAGCTCCCGGAATACCGGATAGATATCGGCTTGCTCCCTTATGGGCTGAATCGCAAAATTATCAAACTGTGGCAGCAGGGTTTCGTATTGTTGCCACAGACTTTGATGCGCACGGGTGCTTATTTCGATGTAAGCATAGTAACGTACCAGCGGCAGAATCTGATTGGCCATGATTTGCTGGCACAAGGGGCTATCATCGGTCCAGTTGTCGCCATCGGAAGCTTGAGCGGCATAAATATTCCACTCCTGTGGGTTGTAACGATCGCGCACAATATCATGCATTAGTTTGAGGGCACTGGAGACTATGGTGCCACCGGTTTCCTGGGAGTAGAAAAACTCTTGCTCGTCCACCTCCTTGGCCTGCGTGTGATGGCGAATGTAGACCACATCGACATTCTTGTAGCTGCGGCTTAGGAACAGGTAAAGCAGAATATAAAAGCGTTTTGCCATATCTTTGGTGGCTTGATCCATCGAGCCGGAGACATCCATCAGACAGAACATCACCGCTTTGCTGGTAGGCTCTGGTCGCTTTTGATAGTTACGGTAACGTAAATCAAAACTATCGATGTAAGGCACGGCGGCAATACGCTGTTTTAAATGCGTAATCTCTGCTTCAAGTTGCATTAGTTTCCGCTGATCGGGCACGGCTTCGTTTTGCAAAGCCTCCAGCCGTGCCTCCAGCTCTGCCAGAGCACGCTTTTTATCCGCCGACATGGCAATGCGCCTGGCCAGCGAGCCCCGCAGTGAACGGACAATGTCAATATTGCTTGGCACACCTTCAGCCCGGTAACCGGCCCGTACCTGTTTGTATTGGGTGAGTTTATCCAGCTGGTTTTTTTTCAGATTGGGTAGTTCCAAATCCTCAAACAGCAAATCCAGGTACTCGTCCTTGGAGATAGAAAAAACAAAATCATCTTCCCCTTCGCCATCGGCACTGGCATCACCGCGGCCGCTGCCCTGACCACCCCCTCCGTCTGGTCGCTTAATTCGATCACCTGGACTGAACTGGTCATTGCCCGGATGGACAATTTCGCGATGCCCCCCCTTACCATGGTGAAACATGGGTTCGGTAATGTCTTTGCCGGGAATGCTGATGCTTTCCCCGCTGTCGATATCGGTAACGCTGCGCTTACTGATGGCATCGGACACGGCTTTTTTGATCTGTTGCTTGTAGCGGCGCAAAAAGCGCTGCCGGTTGACAGCACTTTTGTTTTTGCCATTGAGTCGTCGATCAATAAAATGCACCATACTGCCTCCGGTAGCGTCTTTACTGCGATTTGCGCACCCGCAGATACCATTCCGATAATAGCCGGACCTGTTTGCGGGTATAACCTTTCTCCATCATACGATTGACAAAATCGTCGTGTTTCTTTTGATCTTCGGTTGAGGTTTTGGCATTGAACGAAATAACGGGTAGTAACTCTTCGGTGCTGGAGAACATCTTCTTCTCAATGACCGTGCGCAGCTTCTCGTAGCTGGTCCAGACCGGATTTTTACCATTGTTCTTTGCTTTGGCTCTAAGCACAAAGTTGACGATTTCATTGCGGAAGTCTTTCGGATTGCTGATGCCGGCTGGTTTTTCAATTTTTTCCAGCTCGGCATTCAGCGATGCCCGGTCGAACAACTGGCCGGTTTCCGGGTCGCGGTACTCCTGATCCTGGATCCAGAAGTCGGCATAAATCACATAGCGATCAAAGATATTTTGTCCGTACTCGGAGTAGGACTCCAGATAAGCGGTTTGAATTTCTTTGCCGATAAATTCCACGTATTTAGGAATCAGGTAGCCTTTCAAGTGCTCCAGCAGTCGTTCTGCCATCTCTGCTGGGAATTGTTCGCGCTCAATTTGTTGTTCCAGTACATAAAACAAATGCACCGGATTTGCCGCAACTTCGGTTGAGTCAAAGTTAAACACCCGGGAGAGTATTTTAAAGGCAAAGCGGGTTGATAAACCGGTCATGCCCTCATCGACACCGGCATAGTCCCGGTATTCCTGATAGGATTTGGCTTTCGGATCGGTATCTTTCAGGCTTTCACCATCGTACACCCGCATTTTGGAATAAAGACTGGAGTTCTCCGGCTCTTTAAGCCGAGATAGCACCACAAACTGGGCCAATGAAGACAAGGTGCCAGGAGCGCAAGGGGCTTCGCGCAACTCAGAATGGTCTATCAGCTTGTGGTAAATGTTTTGCTCTTCGGATACCCGCAGGCAATAGGGCACTTTGACAATGTACACCCGGTCGAGGAAAGCTTCGTTGTTTTTATTGTTTTTGAAGGTTTGCCATTCCGACTCATTGCTATGGGCTAAAATCATGCCATCAAAGGGCAGGGCTGCTAAACCTTCGGTGCCGTTGTAGTTGCCTTCCTGGGTTGCTGTCAGCAGTGGGTGCAGCACCTTGATCGGTGCTTTGAACATCTCAACGAACTCCATCAGGCCTTGATTCGCCCGGCACAAGGCACCGGAGTAACTGTAAGCATCTGGATCATGCTGCGCAAAATGCTCCAGTTTACGAATATCGACTTTACCAACCAGGGCAGAAATATCCTGATTGTTTTCATCACCCGGCTCGGTTTTAGCGATGGCAACCTGATTCAAAATGGATGGATGCCGCTTGACCACCCGGAACTGACTGATATCTCCATTAAACTCATGCAGCCGCTTACTGGCCCAGGGGGACATAATGGTGGATAAATAGCGCCGTGGGATGCCAAACTCTTCTGCCAGCAGTTGGCCATCTTCATCGGCATCGAACAGGCACAGTGGATGATCGTACACCGGTGAGCCTTTCAGGTAGTAGATAGGAACTTGCTGCATCAGGTACTTAAGCTTTTCTGCCAGTGAGGATTTACCACCGCCGACCGGCCCCAACAGATACAGAATTTGTTTCTTTTCTTCCAATCCCTGGGCTGAGTGCTTTAAGTAGGAAACAATTTGCTCGATGGCGTCTTCCATGCCGTAAAAGTCAGCAAACGCAGGGTAGCGACTGATGACCCGGTTTGAAAACAAACGGCTGAGTTTGGGATCGTTCGAGGTATCAATCAGTTCCGGCTCACCAATAGCCAGCAACAAGCGTTCAGCGGCACTGGCAAAGCAACTTTTATCGTTTTTGCACAGCTGCAGAAACTCCTGAATGCTGTATTCCTCTTCCTTGGTGGCTTCGTATCTGGACTTATAGTGCTCAACAATGCTCATATGCACCTCCGATCAGCTGACGAAAATAGGTACCAGTTACTTTAAGGTTAGACACTAAAAAATAAATTCGCTCAGAATTCATCGCAAAAAGATGGATTTAATCGAGCTCAAATACAGCGCAATGGTGTTGTATTATGTACGGCGTGCTGCGGGATTGGATTAAAAAAGCCCGGTTAAAACCGGGCTTGATAGTGCTAAGTTGAATTAGGCTGCGAAGTTTTTGCTGGCAAAATCCCAGTTCACCAAGGCCCAAAACGCATCCAGGTAGGTCGGGCGGGCATTGCGGTAATCGATGTAGTAAGCGTGTTCCCACAAATCAACGGTCATTACTGGCGTCAGGCCAGCATGGGCTAGTGGGGTATCCGCATTGCTGGTATTGACGATATCCAGGCTGCCATCGGCTTTTTTCACCAGCCAGGTCCAGCTGGAACCAAAATTGTTGACGGCTTTATCGTTGAACGCAGCTTTAAAGTCGGCAAATGAGCCCCACTTCGCATTGATGGCTGCAGCCAGATCACCCGCAGGCTCACCGCCACCATTTGGGCTTAAACAGTGCCAGTAGAACGTGTGGTTCCACACCTGAGCGGCATTATTGAACACGCCACCTTCAGAGGTGCGAACAATTTCCTCCAGCGATTTACCAGCAAAGTCAGTGCCTTCAATCAGTCCATTCAGCTTAACCACATAGGTATTGTGGTGCTTGCCGTAATGGTATTCCAGCGTTTCTTCAGAGATATGCGGCGCAAGCGCATTTTTTGCGTACGGCAAGGCGGGTAATTCGAAAGCCATTTTATTCTCCATTCACGTTGTTAAGAGTGTCTGCACGGATTAGACTACAATACCTGAGTAAAATACTCAAGTTTTAACCGGTTCCAAAAAGCCCCTAGGTGTACCTGCTAGGGCGAGCAGAAGCTTTGTTACGACTGTCTACCAAGATTGGGTCAGTGAGCCGAAAAACAAGGGGCAGGTCATGAATTTCAGCTTGGAACAAGGTACAATGTCAGCACAGCCGAATAGATACCGTACAGATACGAGGATATGCTATGGAAACTCTGGATAGAATTAAGCAGCAAATTGCTGAAAACCCAATACTGTTGTACATGAAGGGATCGCCAAAACTGCCGAGTTGCGGGTTTTCAGCTCAGGCATCCCAGGCATTGATCAACTGCGGTGAGCAGTTTGCTTTTGTGGATATTCTGCAGAACCCGGATATTCGTGCCGAGCTGCCAGCTTATGCCAATTGGCCAACCTTTCCACAGTTGTGGGTAGAAGGCGAGTTGATCGGTGGTTGTGACATTATTCTGGAAATGTTTCAACGTGGTGAGCTGCAGCCACTGATCAAAGAAGCCGCTGCTAAGCACAGCCAGGGCGAAACTGCTGGCGAGTAAAGCCACAGCGTGAGTGCCGTGAGTAATAAAAAAACCGCCGCGGCGGTTTTTTTATGTCGGTTGATCGCTATGCACAGCAGCGGAAGGCTCGATGTCGCCAGCCAAAGGCCAGCCTCCGAGTTGTTGCCACTGATTGACGATATGGCAGAACAATTCGGCCGTTCGCTCGGTATCGTACAAGGCGCTGTGGGCTTCTTTGTTATCAAAATCAATACCAGCCTGTTTGCAGGCTTTTGACAGCACCGTTTGTCCCAGGGCCAATGCCGACAGGCTGGTGGTATCAAAAGAGACAAAAGGGTGGAAGGGGTTACGCTTAAGGTGTATGCGCTGACAGGCGGCATTAAAGAACCCCTGATCAAAAGCTGCATTGTGTGCCACGATCACAGAGCGCTGACAGCCAGCGGCTTTTTGCGCTTTACGCACTGCTTTGCATATCTCGGTAATGGCTTCACGCTCAGGGACTGCACCGCGCAGCGGCTGATAAGGATCTATGCCATTAAAGGCCAGAGCACTTGGCTCCAGGTTGGCTCCGGCAAAGGGTTCAACATGAAAATGCAGGGTCTGCATGGGCTGCAGTAACCCATCTTCATTCATCGTCAGCAGGGTGGCCGCTATTTCCAGCAGTGCATCGGTTGTTGCATTAAAGCCGGCAGTTTCAATATCAATCACTACCGGGTAATACCCCCGAAAACGCTGTGCCAGTAAAGAAGTTGTTTGCGCCATGAACCCGCCTGCTATGCTGAAAGTGCTATTATGCCAAAAGATCCGGTATAGATCTCGTGTCGGCACGGTGTTTGCTAGGTTTTTACTCAGAATCTTCATCAAGGATGTCGCTTATGCGGTTTTTGTTGCCAACCCTGCTATTTCTGCTGTGTACTCAGCTGGCTTTTGCCGGGCAAAGCTATATCCGGCAATATTCTGCCGCCCTGGAGCAATCCGAGTGGCAACTGCGGCACAATACACCGCTGCGCTGTGAGATCAGTCATCCGATCCCGGGTTTTGGCGAAGCGGTCTTTCATAGCGAGGCTGGCAAAGAGGTGAATCTCTGGTTTGAACTCAAAATGCTGCAACAACCGGATGCCTATGCGCTGGCAGAAGTGTTGTCATTACCACCGCGTTGGCGGCCGGGAGAACAGCCCAGAGCCATTGCCAGCATGCGTTTGCTGAAACAGTTTGACGGGGATCTGCCGAAAGAGTCTGCCTGGGCTATGTTGCATGAGCTGGAGCGTGGCTATCAGCCCACATTTTACTTCTCCGACTGGTACCGGCCAGACAACAAGGTAGTGGCCAGTTTAAATCCGGTGCAATTTCCAACGGTTTACCGGGACTTCAACCACTGTATCTCGTTGTTATTGCCCTATCGATTTGATGATATTGCTTTTACCGTGTTGAGTTACGAAGTTGGGGGCGATCAACTCACCCGCGAGTCCAGGCGCCGCCTGGCAGCTATTGCTGAGTACCTGAAGCATGATGATGCCATTGAAGTGGTGCAGATACAGGGGCATACCGATACGTACGGCGGCCGCTGGATGAACGAGCAATTATCGATTCGTCGGGCCGAAAAGGTCAAAAGCTTTTTTGTTGAAGCCGGTTTGCCTGAGCATCGTATTGAGGTCGAAGGCTTTGGTCAGCGGCGCAATGTTGCTCCCAACCAACGCGTGCAGGATAGGGCCATCAATCGCAGAGTGGTGGTGCAGATGACCCGGCCTTAGTACCTAGTCACTGGCAGGCAGCACCATCATATCTACCTGTCGCCACTGCTGTTGCTCGGAGATGATAATCCGAATACGTTGCTGAGACTGGTGGTAGTGCAGTTCTAACTGCCCATACCGCTGCCGCTGGCTGGTTGGTTCCCCCAATTGCTGCAGATAAAACTGCTGCAGTGCTTGCTGACTTTGCTGGCTAAAGTAACTGAGCACTGCTGGCAGTTTATCGTCCAGTCTTGCAAACTCACGGGCATCCTGCGGTTTTTGCCATTGGTCAAAATTAACCGCCGCCTGAACGCCTGCTGTGGCGAATAGCATGATAAAAGACAACGCCAACTTTGCTGGAGATAGTCGCATCGGATTTTCCTTTTGGTTCTTATTGATCGTTATTGTGTCAGGTATCGCTCATACAATCGAAGGGCTGCCAGGATTTTATCACCGGTAAAGGGCTTGACGATAAAACTGGCTGCGCCATCCGCCATACTTTGTTTCACATTGTCCAGGGTGCTTACGCCACTTACCATAACGATGAAGCAATCTGGCTTTAACGCTTTAAACTTTTTCAACAGCTCCAGGCCTGATGCATCGGGCAGCTCGATATCCAGGAACACCATGCCAGGCAGCTGCATGCTAAACAAGTCCATGGCGGCCGAGGCCTTACCGGCGTTAAAAAAAGTGAAGTTTCTATGGTGAATCTTACCGCTTTGACAAATGGCCATAATGTTGTTGCGCAGCAGCTGACGGGTGTAATCAACATCATCGACCAATAGTATTTTACGCTCAGCCATGCATGACCTCCTGCAGCTGTTGCTGCAAGCGAGCAAGGCGCTCTTCAATAACAGCTTCGGGCTCTTGCTGCAGCAGAGCCAGTTGCAGCTGCTTTGCTTGTTCGCTGATAGCGGGGTAACCAAAGCTGCCGGCAGAGCCCGCCAGTTTATGGCTGAGCCGCTGCAGTTCGGCCCGGTTCTGTTGCTGGTAGCAGCGCGCAAACTCTTGCAGCAACAAGGGCAGGCTTTGCAAAAATTGCTGCATCAACTCTGGTGCAATCACCAGCGCAACTGGTGCTTTAGGGGGTTGATGTTGCAACAGCTTCTGCAAATCGGCTTCTTGTAAGGGTTTTGTCAGTACACCGGTAAAGCCATCGGCAGTGATGTGATCGGCAGACATCGCGTAAATCGGGCGCTCATAACCTAATTGGCGCAACAGTGTCATGGCCTGAATGCCATCGCACACTGGCATCTGAATATCCATTAACAGCACATCATACTCGTAAGTAAGAGCCAGGCTGATGGCTTCTTCACCGTTGGAGACGCTGGTGACCTCAGCACCAAGAGCTTCGCATTGCATCTGCAGTAGCTGCTGCAAAAACTCATCATCCTCGGCCAGGATCAAGCGAATCGTTTTAATCATTGGGACACTCCCGCCAGCCATCTAAGCTATGTTCTGCTTTCATCCTAAAACCAAGGTTCAGATTGAACAAGTGTTATCTTGCGGTAAATAGGCTGCAGGCCCAAGTTTCAGACAGACAATGGCTTATTCCTGATAACGGCTGGCCGCGACAAGTTGTTGCCAGCTCAACGGCAGTGGGCTTGGCTCCTGCATCAGATCCGAAGCTAAGGCCTCCGCCAGCAATGGTGCAAACAACAGTCCCCGGGCACCAAAGCCGGTCAGTACCTGACAGTTTTTACCTGCCAGTTGCCAGCTGCCATAAAGCGGCAAATGGTCGGGCACCGTTGCCCGAACGCCTGCTCTGGACTCAATGACGCGGACGGAGCTCATCCATGCAGGTTGCTGTAAGCTGTGCTGCACCAAAGCCAGATTGGCTTCATCATCACTCGCCAGCCATTCATCACTGCTACGACTTCGATCAAAGGTAGCGCCAATGGCTTGCAGTCCCTGCCATGCTGGTGTGATATAGCCCTTGTGGCAAAGCACCGTTTTTAATGCTGCCAGTGGCTCGGCCTGGACATAACTGACCTGGCCTCGAATGCCACGCAGTGGCAGTGGGTTTTCACTAAGCAACTCATTGCTTTGATGACCAAGCGCCAACACCAGCGTTTTCGCATCCAGAGGTGGTTGTTTGCTGCTGTGCAATCGCCAACCATCGGATAGGACCTCCAGTTGCCTGATGGGCCAGTGATACTGGATGGTCATGTTTGGCTGAGTGACCAAATAACCGGCCGCAGTCCGGCAAAACTGCTGTGGGCTGAGCCAGCCGGCACTTGGATACCAGATTGCGTCAAAGGGGAGTGCTAAGCCGGCCTTTTCGCTGGCGCTTTTGGCTGAAAGGCTCTGCACCAAATCTTCAGGCCAACAAGACGACATTTTGCTCAGGCGCTTTTGCAACTGAGGGGTACAAGCCTGATGCATCACACCGCACCAATCCAGTGGGAAGTCAAAGTGCTGCTGGCTAAGCGAGAAAAACTGACGGGCAAAGTCAAAGCAACTGGCCTGGATCAGGCTGGCGCTGCTCATCTCAGCATGCAAGTTTGGATAGAGTGCTCCCTGGCGGTTTTTTGAGGCACCTTGCCCCAGCTCAGCATCAGCGCACAGCAAGCGGACTTTAGCGCCTTTTTGAAGCAATGCAAGGCTCAGGCAGACGGCGGCGATGCCTCCCCCAATAAGTGTGACTTCGTCTGCTGGCTGCTGCGAAAACTGATCTGTCTGTTGTGTTGAGTGTGCTTCGGTGTAGCTAGCGATCAGCATCTCACGTTTACGGCCAAACCCTTTGACCTTACTCACCGAAAAGCCTGCTGCCAATAAACCCCGCTTCACCACGCCGGCAGCAGTGAAGGTAGCGACTGTGGTGCCGGTTCGGCTGTGCCTGGCCAGTTGCGCAAACAAGTCGGGTTGCCACATATCCGGGTTTTTACTGGGAGCAAAACCATCCAAAAACCAGGCATCGACCGCAACCGAGCAATTTCGCTCAGGTAAGGTCTCCAGTACGTCACCCAGCCATAAATCCAGGACCACAGCGCCCTGGTCAAAGACCAGCCGATGACAGCCTGGCGTTGCCACCGGATACTGCGCAACTAGTTGCTGCGCCAACGCAGTAAACTCAGACACGGCAGACAGAGCTTCGCTTAAGTCCGATCGGCTGAGTGGGAATTTTTCAAAGCTGGTGAAATAAAGCCGCTGGCAATTTGCGGTCGGGTGTTGCTGACGATGCTGGCGAAAGCGCAACCAGGCCAACAGGAAATTACTGCCTGTGCCAAAGCCGGTCTCGGCAATATGAAAAAAAGCAGCCGGGTGATGGCGCCAGCGCTCCGGCAAACCGTTGTGTTTTAAGAACACATAGTCGGTTTCAGCCAGCCCTCCCTCATTGGAGAAATAAACATCATCAAAGCGTTCAGCGACAGGGGTACCCTGTTCGTTAAAATGAATTTTGGCGTGTTGGACAACTTTCATCAGACCCCTGACAAAATGGACTTGTAGTTTTGCTGGCAAGACGACAAAATAGCAGTCAGTGTACAAGTGTTCGCTGAAAGCGGACCACTTGGCCGGCAAAAATTCGTAAAATAGCCAGCAATTATAGTGCAATCAGGGTCGGTACTGCGAGTACCGAGACAGGAGTAAACCATGAAAAGAGCCGTTATTACCGGCATGGGCATTGTGTCCAGCATTGGCAACAATCAGCAAGAAGTGTTGGAATCGCTGCAGGCTGGGCGTTCGGGCATTACGTTTTCGCAGGAGTTCGCCGATCTGGGCTTACGCTCACAAGTCTGGGGCAATCTGAAAATCGACCCATCCAGTCTGATTGATCGTAAAGCCATGCGCTTTATGGCCGATGCTTCTGCCTATGCCTACATTGCCATGCAAGAAGCCATGGCTGATGCAGGTTTAACTGCCGAGCAGATTTCTCACCCCCGTATTGGTTTGGTTGCCGGCTCCGGTGGCGCCTCCTCAAAAACGCAGGTGGAAGCGGCCGATATCCTGCGCGAGAAAGGGGTAAAACGGGTTGGTCCTTACGCAGTGCCTAAAACCATGTCCAGCACTTGTTCCGCTTGTCTGGCCACGCCTTTTAAAATCAAAGGCGTCAATTATTCCATCAGCTCTGCCTGCGCCACCAGCGCACACTGCATCGGTCATGCGGTCGAGCTGATCCAACTGGGCAAACAGGATGTGGTCTTTGCCGGTGGCGGTGAAGAGCTGCACTGGACCCTGGCAATGGAATTTGATGCCATGGGTGCTTTATCGACCAAATACAACGAGACACCGGAAAAAGCATCCCGTACCTACGATGCCAATCGCGATGGCTTTGTGATTAGCGGTGGCGGCGGCATGGTGGTGGTTGAAGAGCTGGAGCATGCCCTGGCACGTGGCGCCAATATCATCGCTGAAGTGGTGGGCTATGGTGCCACCTCGGATGGCTTTGATATGGTAGCACCCAGTGGTGAAGGTGCAGTGCGCTGCATGCAAATGGCGATGCAGCAGCTGGATGGCCCGGTTGATTATGTCAACACCCATGGTACCAGCACGCCGGTTGGCGATGTGAAAGAACTGGCAGCGATTCAGGAAGTGTTTGCCGGTCAATCACCTGCAATCAGTGCGACCAAGGCCATGACCGGTCACTCCCTTGGCGCAGCGGGCGTGCATGAAGCCATCTATTCATTGTTGATGTTAAAGCACCAGTTTGTTGCTCCTTCCATTAATATCGACCAGTTGGATGAAGCCGCTGCAGGTTTGAATATTGTTACCGAAATGACCAAGCGCGAGCTGAACAGCGTAATGTCGAATAGCTTTGGTTTCGGTGGCACCAATGCCACACTGGTGATGAAACGTTACCATGGGTAGAATAGCCACTGGTGAACCTGGATAGACTTGGGTACAAAACCACCGCTGGCCGGTGGTTTTTTTATGGAGTGCGCTCAGATGATTATTTATGCTGATGACTACATGCCTTATGCCAGGCAATTCTTTGCCGGTTTTGGCGAAGTGCGGTTGTTTTCCGGCCGCCAACTGCAGCCAGAGCAACTGCAGGATGCGGATGTACTGCTGGTGCGCTCCATCACTCAGGTGAATGCGGCCTTATTGGCCAAAGCCAGTCACTTGCGTTTTGTCGGTACCGCAACAATTGGCACGGATCATGTCGATCAACCCTATCTGGCAGAGCGCGGCATTGCCTTTAGCAGTGCGCCAGGTTGCAATGCCCGGGCTGTGGTGGAATACATTGTCAGCAGTTTATTTTGCCTGGCGGAGCGTTACCAGTGGTCGTTGACAGAGCAAGTCATTGGTATTGTTGGGGTGGGCAATATTGGCCAGCCGCTGGCTGATGTGTTGCAACTGTTGGGTTGCAAGGTCTTGCTGTGCGATCCGCTTCGGGCACAGAGCGAGCCCGACTTTCCGCATCAGCCTTTGGAAGCATTGCTCGCTGAGGCGGATGTACTCAGTTTTCATGTGCCACATACCAGGCAGGGGCCGCACCCGACCCATCATCTGATTAATGCTGATACATTAGCGCGCCTCAAGCCCAACTGCGCTTTACTGAATGCCTGCCGTGGGGCGGTATTTGACAATCAGGCACTGCTGGTCGAAGCACAAAGCGGCCGGCAACGGCCACTGGTGCTGGATGTTTGGGAGCAGGAGCCGACTATTTTATTGCCACTACTTCCTTATCTGGACATCGCCACAGCGCACATTGCCGGTCACAGCATTGAAGGCAAAGCCAGAGGCACCGAACAGCTGTATCAACAACTGTGTCAGCTGCTGGACATGCCTGTGACGCATCGTTTGAGTGATTTTTGCCCCTTGCCGGCGATCAGTGCGGTACAAATAACTGAAAATTTTGGGCTTCCAGATGTCCAAAATCTATTCAGATTGGTATATGATGTGCGACGTGATGATGCCTTATTGCGTCATCACATTCATCAGCAAGGGTTTGACTGGCTTCGTAAACACTATCCGGCCCGGCGAGAGTGCAGCAGCATAGCGCTCTATGGCACCAAGGTGCCCGATTGGCTGTATCAAATTGGCTTTAGGCAAGCGTAACAAGAGGAACAGATATTATGGCTCAGCAGTACAATGTTGCCGTGCTGGGTGCGACCGGCCTGGTTGGTCAGCACCTCATCGAACTACTGGAACAGCGTGATTTTCCGGTCAATCAGTTATTCCCTTTGGCCAGCAGCCGCTCTGCTGGCAGCAAAGTCAATTTTCGCGGCAAGAAAGTGACTGTACTGGATGTAGAGCAATTTGACTGGACTCAGGCACAAATTGGATTATTTTCCGCAGGCGGCAGTGTGTCAGCAATTTATGCACCTAAAGCGGCTGATGCCGGCTGTGTGGTGATCGACAATACTTCGCACTACCGCTACGAGGCCGATATTCCATTGGTGGTGCCTGAAGTGAATGCTGCCGCTCTGGCTGATTTTCGCAATCGCAACATCATTGCCAACCCGAACTGTTCCACCATTCAGATGCTGGTCGCCTTAAAGCCGATTTACGATGCGGTTGGGATTAGTCGTATCAATGTAGCAACTTATCAGTCGGTCAGTGGTGCAGGCCAGCAAGCGGTTGAAGCCTTAGCGCATGAGACAGCGCAATTAATGAATGGCCGCCCGATTGAAGAAAAAGGCCAGTTCAGCCGTCAGATCGCGTTTAATGTGATCCCACAGATAGATGTGTTCCTGGATAATGACTACACCAAAGAAGAAATGAAAATGCACTGGGAAACCCAGAAAATCTTTGGGGATGACAGCATTGCCGTCAATGCCACGGCGGTGCGGGTACCGGCCTTTTATGGTCATGCTGAAGCGGTCCATATCGAAACCCGTCAGCCACTGGATGCGGATCAAGCCAAAGCACTACTGGCCAATGCTCCTGGCGTGGTATTGTTGGAGCAGAATGAAGATTTCCCGACCCAGGTGAGTCATGCGGCCGGCCATGATGAGGTTTTTGTTGGCCGGGTACGCAAAGATATCTCGCATGAGCTTGGCTTAAACCTATGGGTGGTAGCAGACAATATCCGCAAAGGCGCTGCGACCAACAGCATTCAAATTGCAGAGCACTTGATACGGGATTATCTGTAAGCGTTTTGCCTGAAAAAAGCCAACCTTGTGTTGGCTTTTTTTTCATTTCTAAATCCCGCTTGGCTGGCAGCTGGTAAAGTTCTGCTTTATAGTGCCGTTATAGACGAGATGGAATGTTGTTTGCATAGGTTTTTGCATAGATTACTAGATAGACCCCGTGTAGATTCTGTCTGAATTTTTCAGTGATTCAGGGTAGCGATGCCCTGGTGGCCGATTTTAACGCATCAGACAGCCACGAAAGCCCGGCAGGTGCCGGTTGGATTAGGAAGCATACATGCAGCTCTGGCGAATTTTTTTTCTGATTTGTCTTGTCAATTTACCGACGCTGGCGATTGCCAATGATGGTAGCACCCCTATTCGCGGCCCAAGATCTGCGGATCAACAAAGCCGGGTGCAGCAACTTGGCCCAATCACACCGACGGATACACTCTGGCGCTTAGCGCAGCAAGTGCGGCCGGATGGAGCTGATATGTATCAGGTGATGTATGCGATCTACCTGAAAAACCCGCAAGCCTTTTTAGACAACAACTTCAATCACCTTCGTACCGGTGCCATGCTGGATGTGCCCTCACTGCGTGAAATTCGTGCGGTTGATCCGGTACAAGCGCGGCAAAAATCAACCGCCGATGATGAGAGCTGGGCCAGACGTGCCAGAGCCAGTCAGCCAGCGGCAACCGAGCCTGCCCAGGCAGCACAACCAGCAGTCAGTCAGCAACTGCAGCAAACGGTGGAGCGGCTGGAGCAAGAGCAGCAGCAACAATTGCAGCAATTGCGCTATCGGTTTGGTGAGTCGATGCTGTTGGTGGAAGGCATCATGCAGGAAAATCAGGGCTTGAAAAATACCCTGGACTCAGTCCAGCAGCAGTTGGATGCGTTAAAAGCACAAATGGCTCAGGATGCAGAACTACAGCGCGAGCTGGAGCAGATGGTCCGCTTACAGGCTGAGTGGATGGCCGAGCAACAAGCCATGCAGCAACTTGAAAGCGGTTCGGGGTGGCAGCAACTAGTCACAAGTCCGGCATTCTGGGTGCTGGCGGCTTCGGTGCCAGCGCTTGGGATCTTGTTGGGGCTACTGGTCTGGATCAAGCGGCGGAGTAAACGTGCTCAGGAAACTATCGAAGCGGCGACAGCCGAGCCCAAGGCTACCAGTAACTATCAGTCACCATTGCCAGAGGTGGATGACAGCCTGGATATGGATGACTCACTCTTTAGTCTGGATGACTCTTTGCTGGATGATGCTTTCGGTGAGGATGTGGATGATAGCCCGGTCAATTTAAGCGATGATCTGCTGGATGATGAAGTCTTGCTGGACGACAGCAGTATAGGGGCGTCTGATGATTTTCTGGATGATGACGCCTTGCTCGAAGATGACTCTTTGCTCGAAGAGGATTCTTTGTTGGATGAAGGAAGTTTGTTGGAGGATGCCAGCTTATCTCAGTCTGACACAGACTTGAGTGACGATGCGGCAGAGTTTGACCCCGACAACATCCTGTCAGGAACCGACCTGGACTCACTCTTCGCTGAGGCCGATGATGAAGCTGATACCCAATCCGCTAGTACGGATGATTTTGATGATGAGATACTGGAAGAGATAGAGCTGGATATACCAGAAGACGAACCAGCTGAGCAGGAAACCCCCAAGGCGAAAGCTGCTGAGGCAACGGAGCCAGATCCGTTGAATGACGAACTGGAACCGGAGCCATCGTCACTGCTGGATGATGAAGCGGATGAGGTCGTGTCGGATGAGGCTTTAGCCGCAGATGCGCTGGAGTCAGAACAAAGCTTTGATAGTTCAGAGTTGGATGCTTTTGCCGAAAGTTTGGTAGAAGAAAGCCTGGCTGCTGAAGCCTCGGCAGGTCTCGACCAGGACGACGATGACGTGGTTGAAGATGTAGACGCACTGCTCGACGCACTAGCAGCAGATGGCACAGAGCCGCAGTCAGAGAGTCCGAGCAGTGTGCAATTGGACGATACCGAACTGGAAGATGTCACCGGTGAAACAGGACAGGATGCGCTGATGCAGTTACTGCGTGAAGACTCTGAACAGGACGACAGTGCTGTTGCGATGCCAGATGAGTTGTCGACCGATCAGGATGACGATTTGATGGTGTCTGAAGAAGATGAACTTCAGCGTGAAGCGGAGACAGAGGCTGAATACCTGACTGATTTTGCTGATTTAGAAGATGATTTCCCGGCAGAGACGGTCGATGGCAGTGAACTTGAAACCCCTAACTTGACTGATCTCGATGATGACTCAGTGAGCCCACCTTCAGCTGCCGCGCGCTCGGTCGAGAATCCGAGTGAAGTGTTGGATGAATACCCTGAGTTGGAGTTGACTGAAGACGTCACTGGCTCTGAAACAGACAGTCGGATAGAAGCTGACCTGGACGACGAGGCGTTGACCGCTTCGGCTGTGGTTGAGGACGATGATGCTGCTGAAGGAATTGAATCTGCTCAGGTTCCAGCAGCCGATCAGGACGACAGCTTTGATGATGATTTGCTGCAAGCACAGGATGAGACGGACTTAGCCGATGAGTTTGGTAGTGAGGTGCAGCTGAGTGAGGATGACGAAACTGATTTTGACGCCTTGTTATCAGAATTGGAACAGATGGCGGAGCGTGTCTCTGAGCAGAGTGATGAGGCAGCTGATTTGCCAGATAGTGCCGCTGGTCCTGAGGTAGGTGAAGTTTCTGACGACGATTTTCAGGATATTGATCGATTGTTGGCAGAAGCCAATGAACGTGCTGCTTCAGCTCAAACGCCAGACTTACACATGGCGTTGGATTTGGAGGATTACCAGCAGGTGCTGGATCAGGCTGAGCTTGCCGATGAGCACAGCGAATACGCCGCTCAACTGGATTTGATCCGGGCTTATCTGGAAATAGACGATCAGGACAGTGCCGGGCAAGTGATTAAAGAACTACTCAACTCCGATGCACCGGCTGCGATGAAAGAGGAAGTCAAGCAATTGCAGCAGAGCAAATCAGCGGATTAGGCTCTGATGCAGTAATCAGTAACACCGCTTGCTGGGCAGCAGCGATTCGGGTTGTTATAATGCCCACTTTATAAAACCAGGCTGGTGAAACGCTGCGCCTGGTTTTTTATGTGGCTGAATGAGGTGTGCATGCGGATTGCGCTTGGAATTGAGTACGATGGTTCGGCATTTTATGGCTGGCAGCGCCAGCAGGAAGTGGCCAGCGTACAGCAGCATCTGGAGCAAGCCTTGTCCCGGGTTGCTGATGAAGCCATTCTGACCCAATGCGCTGGTCGAACCGATGCAGGGGTTCATGCTACCGGGCAGGTAGTGCACTTTGATAGCCGCGCGGAGCGTTCAGACAAAGGCTGGATTATGGGAACCAACAGTCACTTGCCTGCGGGCATCAGTGTGCGTTGGGCGAAACAGGTGCCGGATGATTTCCATGCCCGTTTTTCTGCTACTGCCAGGCGCTATCGTTACATTATTTTGAACCAGCCCTACCGGCCAGCCATTTTGCAGGCTGGTTTAAGCCACTATCATCAGCCACTGGATGCACAGCGAATGCACCAGGCTGGTCAGTGCTTGCTGGGCGAGCATGACTTTAGTGCTTTTCGGGCCATCCAGTGTCAGTCGAAAAGTCCGAATCGCTTTATTCATCATCTGAATGTGCAACGTGTTGGGCCTTATGTGGTGATTGATATCAAAGCCAACGCCTTTGTCCATCATATGGTCCGCAACATTACCGGGTCATTGCTTGAAGTGGGTATGGGACGACAGCCAGTCGACTGGTTGGCTGAATTACTGGCTGCTAAAGATCGGACCAAAGCGGCGGCGACAGCCAAAGCTGGTGGTCTTTATCTGGTCGCGGTAGACTATCCTGCAGCATATCAGCTACCAGTGACTGAGCCAGGGCCACTGTTTTTACCGGCACAACTGGACTGACTACTAAGACCAGTTTTTTATATTAACATGCGCCGTTTTTATGCTTTAATAGCCACCGTTTTCAGAATTTCGGTGCATTTCAGCCCAAATAAGTAAGGCTTTATGGTGTGAACACCGAAAGCCGATTAGGAATCGATATGAGTTGGTTAGAAAAGATCCTTCCCCGAACTTCGACTTCTGCACGCCGCAATATTCCTGAGGGCGTCTGGACCAAATGCACGGCTTGTGATGCCGTTTTGTACAAGGCTGATCTGGACAGGCAGCTTGGCGTTTGCCCGAAGTGCGATCATCATATGCGGGTCAGTGCCCGTGATCGCCTGACCATGTTTCTTGATAGCAACACGGCCACGGAATTGGCGGCGGATTTAGAACCGCAGGATCTGCTGAAGTTTAAAGACAGCAAACGTTACAAGGACCGTATTACTGCGGCGCAAAAAGAAACCGGTGAAAAAGACGCCATGCTGGTGATGCATGGCCAGCTGAAAGGCATGCCGGTAGTTGCATCAGCCTTTGAGTTTAACTTTATGGGCGGCTCGATGGCATCAGTAGTGGGTGCCAAGTTTGTGAAAGGCGTCGAGTATGCGATCGAGCACAAGGTTCCCTACATCTGTTTTTCTGCCAGTGGTGGCGCCAGGATGCAGGAAGCCTTACTCTCTTTGATGCAAATGGCGAAAACCAGTGCAGCGTTAGCCAAGTTAAGTGAGCAAGGGCTGCCCTATGTGTCGGTACTGACGGATCCAACCATGGGCGGGGTTTCTGCCAGTCTGGCGATGCTTGGGGATATCAATATTGGCGAGCCAAAAGCGCTGATTGGTTTTGCCGGTCCGCGGGTGATTGAACAGACCGTGCGGGAAAAGCTACCGGAAGGTTTCCAGCGCAGCGAATTTCTGCTGGACCATGGTGCTATTGATATGATTGTTGACCGCCGCGAAATGCGCGATACAATTGCCCGACTTGTGGCTAAATTTATGCAGTTGCCCGCTCCACAACAGGAGTAAGTCAACTGCTCAGGGAATTATGAGCACCTTAACCTCCCTCACCAGCCAATCGTGTCAAACTCTGGACGATTGGCTTTGCTTTATTGAGCAGCAACACCCGCAACATAAAATTGAACTTGGCCTGGAACGTGTCCGCCAGGTGGCAGAGCGAGCTGGCTTGCAGCAACTGCCTGGCCGGGTAGTATTGATTGCCGGTACCAATGGAAAGGGCACCACCGCCCGTTGCATGGAGCAATTGCTGCTGGCACAGGGATTGACGGTTGCTGTCTACAGTTCGCCACATTTATTACGGTTTAACGAGCGTTTGCGTTTCAATCTGCAGGATGCCACCGATGCCGACTGGATCAGAGCACTGGCGTTTATTGAACAGCTGCGCCAGGATATTGAACTGACCTATTTTGAGTTCACGACGCTTGCTGCATTTTATCTCATCAAAGATTTCCAGCCAGATATAGCCCTGATCGAAGTCGGTTTGGGTGGTCGCCTCGATGCAACCAATATTGTCGAGCCAGAGCTCAGTATTCTTACCACCATCGATCTGGACCATCAAGACTGGCTTGGACCAGACCGCGAGGCCATTGGCCGTGAGAAAGCGGGTGTTTTCCGGGCAAATCAGGTGGCCGTGGTGGCAGAGCAACAATTGCCAGCCAGTGTAGTTGACGTTGCTGCTTGTCTGGGAACTCAACTACTGCGTGCTGGTCAGGATTATCACTGGCAAGCAGGGCAGAATAGCTGGAGCTGGCACAGTGCCTCAGTTGCACTGACTGAACTGCCACTGCTGTCGATCCCTCTACAAAATGCTGCGACGGCGCTGATGGCCTTGCAACAACTGGGTCTGCTGTCGGAAATGCCTGCTCAAATTACTCAGGCACTGGCCGAAGTTTCATTAGCCGGACGCATGCACTGGTTGCAACAAAAACCAGCCGTGTTGCTGGATGTGGCGCACAACCCCCAGTCCATTCAGTATTTGGCAGAGCAATTAAAGACCTTGAGAATAGGGCACCGCCGGCTGATAGCGCTTTGTGGAATGATGACGGACAAAATAAAACCAGGAGCGCTGGATGCATTGCTTGAATTGATCGATCACTGGGTTTTAGTTAGCTTGCCACGGCCGCGAGGCGCGGCAGCGGAACTATTGTTGAGCATTCTGCCAGACAACTGCTCGGTCAGCTGCTTTAACGATGTGCAGAGCGGGTTTGAACAGACTCTACAACAGTTGCAGCAGGATGATTTATTGCTGGTGTTTGGTTCATTTGTTACTGTGTCAGCGGTACTTGGCCTAAGCACCGCTTTACCGGAGGCGAAATGACACGAGCTTTTAAACAACGCTTATTGGGCGCTTGCATTTTAATGATTGCAGCCGTGGTGTTTTTACCGGACTTATTGGATGGTGAAAAACAGGTGCTGAAAGATGATTTCGAGCAAATCCCAGCCCGCCCTGAGTTTCAGGGTGTACAGGAGCAGCAGTTGTTGGATAGTGCCGCGGTGATTGCCCGGCGTGAGCAAGCTTTGGCGGAGCCAACGCTGGATATTGAGCCTGCAGATGCAGATACAACTGCTGAAACCCAAAGCCGCAGCGCTGATAGTGACGAATTGCCTTCCCAAGCCTACGCTCAGGTCACGGTTGGGGAAAGCTCGGCAAGCCTTGCGCGTCCGGCGACAGCGGTAGCAGAAACCTCCTCACAACTGCTGACGGAGCGGGCCTGGACGGTGCGGGTTGGTAGTTTTGGTCGGGCACAAAATGCTGAAGAGCTGGTCACGCGCCTGAACGATGCTGGTTTTCGTACTTACACTCGTCAGGTCACCAACAGTCAGGGTGTTCAGCTGACCAGTGTTTTTGTAGGGCCAGATCTGCGCCGAGAAGTGCTGGAACAACGCTTAACAGAGCTTAGAACCATTGCCCGGGATGATCGCCTGGTGATCAGCAACTACCAGCCGCTGGAAAATAATTAGGCAAGGGCTGGTGACTTTGATAGAATGCGCGCCGTGATCAGACATCCTTTGGTATTTCATGGTTTGGATTGATTTTGTCATTCTGGCTATCATCGCGCTTTCAACAGTGATCAGTCTGGTGCGCGGTTTTGTCAAAGAAGCGGTTTCTTTGATCGTCTGGATCCTTGCCTTTTTTATTGCCAGTTATTACTACCCGCATTTGGCTGCTTACTTTACCAGCCTGGATGATGAGATCCTGCGCAACGCCCTGGCCATTGCCATCCTTTTTGTTTGTTCCCTCATCCTGGGAGCTTTAGTCAACTTTCTTATCAGCAAGCTGGTCCAATCCACCGGTTTAAGTGGAACAGACCGGGTGCTGGGTCTTATTTTTGGTGCTTTACGTGGTGTACTGTTAGTTAGCGCAGTGCTGTTTTTTGTCGATGCCTTTACCGGTGCCGGCAAAACCGATTGGTGGCAGAGCTCGCTATTGATCCCTGAGTTCCGATTTATCATTGAGTGGTTCTTCGATTATTTGCAGCATCACTCGAGTTTTATGCAACAGCCCTAATACCTGTTTGTCGTGGGTTATTAGTTTTAGGCGAGGAAAATTCCATGTGTGGTATTGTTGGTATTGTTGGTAAGTATCCGGTCAATCAGGCGTTGTACGATGGCCTGACGGTGTTGCAACACCGGGGCCAGGATGCCGCTGGCATCGTGACGGTGGATAACAACACCTTGCGTTTGCGTAAAGCAAATGGCCTGGTGAAAGATGTGTTTCATACCCGCCATATGCTGCGCTTGTCTGGCAATATTGGCATTGGTCATGTCCGTTACCCAACGGCCGGCTCCTCCAGCACTGCTGAAGCGCAGCCGTTTTATGTCAACAGCCCTTTTGGCATTGCCATGGCACACAATGGCAACCTGACCAACTCAGAGCAACTGACTGAAGAGATTTTCCGACGGGCCAGGCGCCATATTAATACCACCTCGGACTCCGAGATCCTGCTGAATGTGTTTGCGCATGAACTGCAACAAAACAACACCTTGGCATTGACCGCCGAGGACGTGTTCCAGGCAGTCACAGCTGTACATCGCAAAGTCAGGGGAGGCTATGCCGTGGTCTCCCTGATCATTGGCCATGGTCTGGTAGCCTTTCGCGATCCGAACGGCATTCGCCCATTGGTGATTGGCAAGCGCGAGACGGAAGCGGGTACCGAATACATGGTAGCCTCGGAAAGCGTAGCACTGGATGCGGATGGTTTTACGGTGATGCGGGATGTGTATCCAGGTGAAGCCGTCTACATTACCGAAGATGGTGAGCTGTTCACCCAGCAATGTGCCGAGAATCCGGGCTACAGCCCTTGTATTTTTGAGTATGTCTATTTCGCCCGGCCAGACTCAACCATTGACAATATCTCGGTCTATGCCTCACGGGTCGCTATGGGCACCAAGTTGGGTGAGAAAATTAAGCGGGAGTGGGCGCATCTGGACATCGACGTGGTGATCCCCATTCCGGAAACCAGCAATGATGCGGCGCTGCAGATTGCCCATGAGCTGGGCTTGCCTTACCGGCAGGGCTTTGTGAAAAATCGCTACATTGGTCGTACTTTTATTATGCCTGGCCAGGTAGAGCGCAGAAAATCAGTGCGCCGCAAATTAAACGCCATCCAGCAAGAGTTTAAAGGCAAAAATGTGTTGCTGGTGGATGACTCCATTGTACGGGGTACTACCTCGCAGCAAATCATTGAAATGGCCCGCGATGCCGGTGCTAAAAAAGTGTACTTTGCTTCTGCTGCACCAGAAGTACGTTTTCCTAATGTGTACGGCATTGATATGCCATCAGCCAATGAGTTGATTGCACATGGTCATGATGTCGACAGTATTTGTGAGAACATCGGTGCAGATGGGTTGATATTCCAGTCGCTGGAAGACTTGATTGCCGCTGTGCGCACGGTCAACCCGGAGATCAAGCGCTTTGAAACCTCGGTGTTCGATGGGGTTTATGTTACCAACGATATCGATCAGGATTACCTGAACCGGTTGGATCAACAGCGTAGCGATGGAGCAAAAAATCGTAATGCTGCCATGGCGATGGCAACCAACCTGGAAACCTACAACGAAGCCGATTAAGCCTTCGCTTCATACAACAAAAGCCGCAATTGCGGCTTTTGTTGTATCTGTGGCAGTTAACTAGTGTGTAAAGGCTGGGCCAAAGCCGGAACTCCACAAAATGGCGGTGCCGGTCAGCACACATACCAGCAAAATTAAACCGCAGGTGACCACAGAGCTGGCATAGATAAAGCCTCGCTCTTCCGGGATGTGCATCAGAATAGGCACACCAACGTAGAGCAGGTAGACCGAGTATGCCAGTCCTGCTAAACCAACCAGCATCACAAACCATAGCTCTGGATACAGAGCGGCAAACCCCACCATAAACAAAGGCGTAGAGGTGTAAGCCGCCAGTTCCAGTGTTTGGGTATAGGTGGGCTCAGAGCCAAAGGTATGCGCCATCCAATGTGCCAGGAAGGCCAGCGCAAAAACACCGCCAATCAAGGCAAAGTACATGGCAACAGACAGCATCAGGGCACTGTCCGAGGTTAGTTTAATGGTATCCCCCACACCAATACTCCAGCCAATATGCACGGCTGAGTAATAAGCACAGATGGATGGAATCAGCGCAATAATCAAAATGTGCGCCAGGCTGTAACGAAAACTTTCATGGCGCTGGTCGATGGTATGCCACTCTTCTTTCGGGTGGGCATAAAGTCCCCATAGGTGGTTCAATATCATAATTATTATCCTTCACACTGCCTACGTCTTATGCAATCAGCACTGTTGTACCAATTGGGTTATACCAGAGTACCTACTAGGTATAGTTCAGTTATGGCCAAATTTAGCCCGGCCGTCAAGTCATGTTGCACAAAATTTGATCCGGATCAGTTCTCTAGACCTAAACGCTGGTTGCACCGGGGGGAAATCGCTATAATGCCTTTTTCTAAAGCTTCTTTGTAACCGAATGAATACTGCTGAACTTGCCAACTTGCTGGCACCTATTCACCAATTTTTGCATTGCCGAACACCAGATGCCTGGCTTGAACAAGCGGCCTTACCGGATCGATTACCAGCATTACTGATTGATCATATGCACTGTGAATTAAAAGCAGCCCAAAGTGCAGCCTTGCTGATCCGTCGCTATGCCACCGATGATGCTTCAGCTCAGGCTTTGCTCGGTTGGCTTAAGCCCTATGAAGACTTTGTTTATCGCAAAGTAGGGGATGGCAACTTTAGTCAGAGTAAAAATGCACTGATAGGCCAGCTCACGGCTAAGGGCACCGCACCCTGGCAGTCGCAAGTGCTGGATAAAATGGTGCGGCTGATTAAAGAAGAGCTGCATCATTTTGAGCAGGTACTCGATTTTATCCGTCAGCGCGGCATTGCCATTCAGCCACTGAGTGCAGCAGGTTATGCATCGGGTTTATTGCGGCATGTGCGCAGCCGTGATCCTGGTTTACTGGTCGATAAGTTGATCATTGGTGCTTTGATTGAAGCCCGCTCCTGTGAACGTTTTGCCACTCTGGCCCCCTTGCTGGATGATGAGTTGCAGCGCTTTTATATCTCTTTGCTGCGCTCTGAAGCACGCCATTATCAGGATTATCTGCAACTGGCGGCTGAAATCAGTGCAGAGCCAATTGATGAAAGGGTACAGCAACTGGCGCTGATTGAAGCGACACTGATTTTACAGCCCGATGCCGAATTTCGTTTTCATAGTGGGGTGCCGGCTGCAGCCTAATGGCAGCAGTGCTTGAAAAATGAGCGGTTGTCGATTAAGCTTAGCTTCAGCATCGATGGATTATGATGCTTGTGTACGCTAAAGGTGAAGGAGACACACCATGAATGCACTACCACAATCGCAAGAGACTACCCGCAGCTCAAACCAGTCGAAAGACCATTATCAACCAGCGCGTGGCCATTTTGGCGAGGCACCATCCTTATTGGCTGGTAATAAACCTTTTAGTGAGCGGCCAGAGTTAGAGCCAACCGCTATCCTAGGCTACAACTAAGTGAGCCGCCAGTTCCGACGGTTGGCTGCTTTGCGTTCAGGGTCTTATAGATCCTGAAAGAACAGCTGCCAGTCGTCGGCACTGACTTTCAGATAGCTGGCTTGCTGGTACCAATCACCCAGCACATAACGCTGGCCTGTGCCCTGCGCTAAGGGTACCTGGTGCACCTTGGGTCGGTGGGTATGGCCGTGGATCAGATGGCGAACTCCCGCCTCCTCCATCACTCGTACTACTTCCTCCGGGGTCACATCCATAATCTGATTTGCGTCACCGGTTAATGTTGCTTTGTAGGCCGCACTTTTATGGCGGGCTTTTTTGGCCAAACGCTGACGATACCACAGTGGTAACGACAACATCAGGTTTTGCCACCAGCGTTGATCCCACCAGCGACGAAACTTCTGGTACTTGATATCGGCAGTGCAGAGACTATCGCCATGCATGATCAGGGTAGGGGTACCGTACAGCTCAATCACCTTGTGGGCCGGTAATAACTGCATGCCGGCACTTTTCGCATAGCGCTCACGCAGTAAAAAGTCACGATTACCGTGAATAAAGTACACCGGTACCTGCTGGCTTAACTGTTTTAGCTGGCTGGCAACCTCGCAGAGCAGTGGCTCCGGATTATCATCGCCAATCCAGACTTCAAACAAATCGCCCAAAATATAGAGCGCATCCGCCTGCACGGCATCCTGCTGAAGAAACTGCAAAAAAGCGCTGGTGATATCGGCTCGCTCAGCGCTTAAATGCAGATCGGCGATAAAAAGCGTGTGCGGCTTAACCATTCAGCTCAGCGCGCTCGATCACCACCGGCTCGGCAGGAACATCGGCATGAGGGCCATGGCGACCGGTTTGTACCGCCGTGATTTTTTCCACCACATCCATGCCGGCACTTACTTTGCCAAACACGCAGTAGCCCCAGCCCTGGCTGTTTTCGGCCCGGAAGTTCAGGAAGTCGTTATCTGCCACATTGATAAAAAACTGGCAGGTGGCTGAGTGTGGATCCGAGGTACGGGCCATGGCAATGGTGCCAATGGTATTGGCTACCTGGTTGTTGGCTTCATTTTTGATGGCTGCTTTGGTGGGCTTTTGCTGCATATCGCTGGTAAAGCCGCCACCCTGAATCATAAAGCCCGGAATCACCCGGTGAAAAATGGTGCCATCGAAAAAGCCGTCTTTTACATAACTTAAAAAATTCTCCACCGTGGCAGGTGCTTTGTCGGCGAAGAGTTCCAGCGTAATAACGCCAAAATTGGTATGCAATTGAACCATGGGATCTTCCTTCTAAGAAAAAAAGTCATTGTAGCCTTTTTTTGCCTGCTGCGACATAGCGCGAAAGGGCGGTGCGATGCTAAACTAGCGCTTTCGTTCAAAGAGCAGGCAGGAGTCCCGAGTGCAGATCTTCAATACCCTTACCCGACAAAAAGAGACCTTTCAGCCACTGGTCGAAGGCAAAGTGGGACTTTATGTTTGTGGTATCACGATCTACGACTACTGCCATATCGGCCATGCCCGGACTTATGTTGCCTTTGATGTGATCAACCGCTATTTGCGCTTTTCCGGTTACGAGGTCACCTATGTGCGCAATATCACCGATGTGGATGACAAAATCATCAAGCGGGCGGCGGAAAACAACGAAAGCTGCGATGCACTCACCGCGCGTTTTACCAAGGCGATGCACGAAGACTTCGAAGCACTTGGTTTATTGCCTGCGGATATTGAGCCAACCGTCACCGGCCATATGCAGCCGATCATTGAGCTTATCCAGACACTGCAAGACAAAGGTTATGCCTATGTCAGCAAGGATGGCGATGTGCTGTTTGATGTCAGCAAGTACGATGCTTATGGTAAGTTGAGTCAACAGAACCTGGAGATGCTGCAGGCCGGTGCCCGGGTGGATGTCAATGACAACAAAGATGACCCGCTGGATTTTGTGTTATGGAAATCAGCTAAGCCGGGTGAGCCCAGCTGGGAGTCTCCCTGGGGCAAAGGCAGGCCAGGTTGGCACATTGAATGCTCGGCCATGAGTGCCTGCCATCTGGGTTCGCATTTTGATATTCATGGTGGTGGCTCGGATTTGCAGTTCCCACACCACGAGAATGAGATTGCCCAGTCGACCTGTGCCCATGACAGCAAATACGCCAATACCTGGATCCACACCGGCATGGTGCAGGTGGATAAAGAAAAAATGTCCAAGTCGCTCGGCAACTTCTTCACGGTGCGTGAAGTGTTGGCGAAGTACAATGCCGAGTCGGTACGTTATTTCTTGCTTTCGAGCCACTACCGCAGCCAGCTGAATTACAGTACCGAGAACCTCGAACAGGCACATGCGGCACTCAGCCGTTTATACACGGTACTGCGTGAGTTGCCACCAGCCGAAGAGGTCGAGCTGAGTGATGACGAGAGCTTTCAGTATGTCGAGCGCTTTCAGCAAGCGATGGATGATGACTTTAATACGCCGGAAGCCTTGCCGGTACTGTTTGAATTGGCGCGTGAAGCCAATCGCTGCAAAGAGAGTGATGTAGAAAAAGCGCGCCAACTGGCCAGCCTGCTGCATATGCTGGGTGGCGTCTTAGGTATTTTGCAAGGCGATGCCGAGGCATTCTTACGCGGTGGTACCGCAGGCCAGCAGCAAGATGATGTAGCAGAGATCGAAGCGCTGATTGCCGAGCGCAATCAGGCCCGGGCGGATAAAAACTGGCCGGCTGCCGATGCGGCGCGCGATAAGTTAAGCACGATGGGAGTTGTGTTGGAGGATAAAAACGGAGTAACCAGCTGGCGTCGTAATTAGCGGAGTTTCCTGCATTTCGCATATCCCTCTCAAAGCCAAGCCACCAGCTAAACTGGTGGCTTGGTTTATTTCAGCTAGGCTTAATGCAGCAACCTGGGTACAGCAAACTACCTAAAAGGTGGTATACTGTTGATCCAGCGAAGAAAATCAAGGCCAACTTATAGGTAGGTGTATGCGCAACAACCAGCCAGTGACACAACGAGAGCGGACATTCCCGAAAGAGCAAAAGCTGATTTCTGCCACCGATACCAAAGGTGTTATTCAATACTGTAATGATGCCTTTGTTGCAATCAGCGGTTTTAGCCGCGAAGAACTGATTGGTCAGCCACATAATATTGTCAGGCACCCGGATATGCCACCAGCAGCTTACGAGACGATGTGGTCTTATTTAAAGCGTGGCAAGCCCTGGATGGGGCTGGTGAAAAACCGCTGTAAAAATGGTGACTACTATTGGGTGAATGCCTACGTTACACCGGTGCATCAAGGCGGCAAAGTGATTGGTTATGAGTCGGTACGGGTTTGTCCGAATCGCGAGGATGTTGCACGGGCCGAAGACTTATATCAACGTATTCGACAAGGTAATAGCACCAATCCTTTGTTGTCGCGTGCTAAACGTTGGGCAGAGCTTGGTTGGGCACCGGCAGCTGCTTTAGTGCTGGCGTTTGGCGGTTGGCAGTTGTTTGGCGTGGGTGCTGCGGCGCTATCTCTGGCGTTGACCACCGTGCTGGTTTATGCCATTGCGCAGTGGCAGTGCAGCGCCCGGCTTGGCCGGCTGGATGCCCTTTTACCGCAGGCCTTTCGCGATCCTCTGGCCATGCAATCCTACAGTGACAGTCAGGGGGTTGAGGCATCCTTTGAAGTCGCTATCCTGGCCGAACAGGCGCATTTGAATACGGTACTGACCCGGATTGAAGATGCTGCTGAGCGGGTTTTCGACTTTTCCAGCGACGCCAAAACGACCTCTGAGCAAGCCATTGAACAGATTGGCCGGCAACAGCAGGAAACCGAGCAGGTGGCTACGGCGATGAATGAAATGACCACCACCATTGCCGAAGTATCGGTGCATGTGCAGGAAACGGCTTCTCAGGCGGATGATGCCGACAAGCTGGCGCAATCCGGCTTGCAAATTGCCGGCGATACCCGTGGCGCCATCGTCCATCTGCAGCAGTCGGTCAATCAGATCAGCAGTTCGGTACAGGAGCTGGCAGCTCAAACCAGTAGCATTGCCAAAGCAGCTCAGATCATTGAACAAATTGCCGATCAAACCAATTTGCTGGCTCTGAATGCGGCTATTGAGGCAGCCCGGGCTGGCGAGCAGGGGCGGGGTTTCGCGGTGGTTGCCGATGAAGTGCGGCAACTGGCGGCGCGCACTACCGAGTCAACCAAAGACATTCATGGCATTATCACCGAGCTGACCCGCAAAGCGGATGCTGCGGTGCAGGTGGCCGAGTCAGGGAAAGGCGATGCAGAAAAAGGCGTGGCTATGGTGGGCGATGCAGAAAAGATGCTGGATGGCATCAGTCAGGCCATTAACAGCATTGCTGCTATGGCGATGCAAATGGCTACCGCTGTGGAACAGCAGGCGCATGTAGCGGATGATATTAACCGCCAGGTGGTCAGTATCTCGGAATTGGCGCAGGATAGTACCGGTAAAGGCCAGCAAGCGGCCGAAAGTGTGTTCCGCTTGCAGGATACTGCCCATGACTTAAAAGACTTAGTACAGCGTTTTAGCCGGCTGCATTAAACAAAGGGCTTTTCTGAAAAAAACGCAGCCAGTCGCTGCGTTTTTTTGTAGTCCGATTAAGGCTGGTCGTGGTAGCGCTCGCAGGCTTCCAGCGTGTTTTCAATCAGGCAGGCGACCGTCATAGGGCCAACACCGCCGGGTACCGGGGTGATAAAAGCAGCACGCTCGGCGGCTGCGGCAAAACCGACATCGCCTACCAGCTTGCCCGATGGCAGCCGATTGATGCCGACATCAATCACCAGGGCACCTGGTTTAATCCAGTCGCCCGGAATAAAGTCTGGTTTACCCACGGCAACCACTAAAAGCTCAGCCTGGCGTACATGATATTCCAGATCGCGGGTAAAGCGATGGCAGATGGTGGTGGTGCATCCTGCCAGCAGTAGCTCCAATCCCATTGGTCGGCCAACGATATTGGAAGCACCTACCACGACCGCATGCAAGCCCTTAATGTTCTGACCGGTGCTTTCCAGCAGCGCAATAATGCCTTTGGGGGTACAGGGGCGCAGTGCCGGCATCCGCTGGGCCAGCCGGCCGATATTGTAAGGGTGAAAGCCATCGACATCTTTATGCGGATGAATGCGCTCTAAAATGACGGAAGCATCCAGGCCAGCGGGCAAAGGCAACTGCACCAAAATACCATCTACATCAGGATCCTGATTCAGTTGGTCGATTAAATCCAACAGTTGCTGCTCTGAGCTGTCAGCCGGTAAATCGTAGGAAAAGGAACGAAAGCCGACTTCGTCACAGCTTTTGCGTTTGCTGCCAACATACACCTGGGAAGCAGGATCCTGGCCTACCAGCACCACGGCTAGTCCAGGAGCACGTTTGCCTTGCTGAATTCTGTTTTGTACTTTGGCGGCGACTTTGGCTTTTATCGACTGGGCGACGGCTTTACCATCGATCAACTGGGCGGTCATAACTTCTCTCAGCATAAGTGAATGCTGTTATTTTCTCATACCCACCGCCGGATGACCAGATACTTGCCGCTGATCTGACAGATAGTGGTTTGCGTACCTGCCAAGGTACTGATTTGGCTTTTATCAGCCGGCTGGTATAAATAAACAGCAATCGGGGGGCTGGACTAAAAAAAGGTTTGACGATACCTTGTCCGGGCGTTAATATTCCGCCCCGTTGCAGCGATGCAGCAAAGTCGGTGATTGGCGCAGCTTGGTAGCGCACTTGGTTTGGGTCCAAGGGGTCGCAGGTTCAAATCCTGCATCACCGACCATTTTTTAAAGCGGCGTTGCCGCACACAAAACTCCCGCGTAGGCGTTTGACATGTGCGCCCGTAGCTCAGTTGGATAGAGCAACGGCCTTCTAAGCCGTGGGTCATAGGTTCGAATCCTATCGGGCGCGCCATTTGGGTGCAAAGTAAGTTTATATTGTGGTGGTTGTAGCTCAGTTGGTAGAGCCCCGGATTGTGATTCCGGTTGTCGTGGGTTCGAGCCCCATCATCCACCCCAACTCGTTCGAAATGTCGGTGATTGGCGCAGCTTGGTAGCGCACTTGGTTTGGGTCCAAGGGGTCGCAGGTTCAAATCCTGCATCACCGACCATTTCCCCATCGCAATAGCGCACTTGGTTTGGGTGCTCTCTATCCGAACGGGTCGCAGGTTCAAATCCTGCATCACCGACCATTTCTCCATCGCAATAGCGCACTTGGTTTGGGTACTCTCTATCAGAACGGGTCGCAGGTTCAAATCCTGCATCACCGATTATTGCTCATCGTAGTACAATCTTTTTTTCTTGAATACAACACCAGGACTTGGTTAAGTCCGGGGGGGGATGGAATTTTTCCGGGAACTTGACACGCCCGGACGGCGTGTCAAGAGCGTCCAGGGATGGATTCACAGCGTGTCCCGGAAAAATGTCCGTAACCCCGGGCGCTTGCACCTTAGGCCTCATTCTGGCTTAGCGTTTGGTCTGCAAGGGGGATTGCCAGCTTTTGGCAGAGCCGTAATAACGTCTCCAGTGCCAAACCACTGGCTTGCATCGGGCTGTAGGCCAGGCCTATCCGCCGTTCCAGCCCTGTTATGGCAATAGGGCGCAGCAGCAGATCCTGCCGTTGTTGCAATTGCTCAAAATCCGGCACCAGGGCACAAGCCACTCCAGCCGATACCAAACCAAGCGCATACTCAATGGTATGAATATCGGCCCGGATATCCGGTTTGATGCCCTGGCGCACCAACTCCGGATACAACTTTTGCCAGGCCTCGCAAGGGGTACGTTTAATCAGGGCCAGCCCGGAGAAATCCTGCAAATCGATCCGTTGTTTAAGCGCCAAAGGGTGACCGGCTGGCAAGGCCAGCTGAAAGTGGTCATGGTACATCGGCTGAAATTGCTCACCACTTTTTAACAGCTCCGGACTGATAATTCGGGCATCACAAGGCTCATCCGGCTCCACCAGCTGCAACTCCAGGCCGGGTAATTGCAGGCTGAACTGTCGTAGTAAATCACTCATTCGCTCAACGCCGAGCGCTCGTATTAACCCAAGCCGAAAACGAATTTTATCGACCGGTTCGGTAAAAGAGCGCTGCAGCGCCTGAAACTGTCCCAGCAGCCGGCAGGCATGGCCATAGAGCCGCTCGCCATCCTCGGTGGGGGTAACCCCTTTGGGCTGGCGCAGAAACAAAGTGACATTCAGTTGCTGCTCCAACTGGCGAATGGCGGCCGACAGCGACGGCTGGGCTACAAAGCATTGGCGTGAGGCGGCGCTGACACTGCCTTGTTCGTACACCGCGATAAAATACTTCAGATGGCGTATATCCATAGTTTAAAACTATACCTGATACCAAAATAATATATTTTAACTTTATAACAAGGCTGGCTAATCTGGCTAGTAACCGATCTGTTTTTTAAGGAAAACACACCATGAGCAGAGCTCCATTCAACTGGCAAGACCCTTTTCATTTATCCGACATGCTGAGCGAAGAAGAGCGAATGATCCGCGACAGTGCGCATCAGTATTGCCAGGAGCGGCTGATGCCGCGCATTTTGCTGGCTAATCGTAACGAGCAGTTTGATCGCGCCATTATGACGGAATTGGGCGAGCTCGGCTTGCTGGGGGCTACCTTACCGGAAGAATATGGCTGCGCTGGTGTGAACCATGTCTGTTATGGGTTGGTTGCCCGCGAAGTAGAGCGGGTTGATAGCGGTTATCGCAGTGCCATGAGTGTGCAATCCTCCCTGGTGATGCACCCCATTCATGCCTATGGCACCGAAGCCCAGCGTAAAAAGTACCTGCCTAAACTCGCCACCGGTGAATGGGTAGGTTGCTTTGGTTTGACCGAGCCGGATGCCGGTTCAGATCCGGCCAGCATGCGGACCACCGCCAAAAAAATCGATGGTGGCTATCTGCTAAACGGCAGCAAGATGTGGATCACCAACTCGCCGATTGCTGATGTGTTTGTGGTCTGGGCCAAACTGGACGGTGAAATCCGTGGTTTTGTGCTCGATAAAGGTTTAAAAGGCCTGAGCGCTCCGAAAATTGAAGGCAAGTTTTCGCTGCGTGCTTCCATTACCGGTGAAATCGTGATGGATCAGGTGGAAGTCACCGAAGAGGCATTATTGCCTAATGTCAGTGGTTTGAAAGGCCCCTTTGGCTGCTTGAACAAAGCCCGTTATGGCATTGCCTGGGGCGCGCTTGGTGCCGCCGAATTCTGCTGGCACGCTGCCCGTCAGTACACCTTGGATCGTACCCAATTCAACCGGCCACTGGCAGCCACTCAGCTGGTGCAGAAAAAACTGGCTGATATGCAAACCGACATCAGTCTTGGGCTGCTGAGTTGTTTGCAGGCTGGGCGCCTGATGGATGCCGGTACCCTGGCACCGGAGACCATTTCACTGATTAAACGCAACTCCTGTGGCAAGGCGCTGGACATCGCCCGTCAGGCCCGCGACATGCACGGTGGCAACGGCATCGCCGATGAATACCATGTGATCCGTCATGTGATGAACCTGGAAGCGGTCAATACCTACGAAGGCACCCATGATGTGCATGCGCTGATCTTAGGCCGTGCTCAGACCGGCCTGCAGGCCTTTGGCTAACAGCGCTTCGGGGCTGCGGCCCCGGTAAAACCCAACAGGAGTTCCGATGGCCAGTTCAGCGCATCCCTGGCTGCAGACCTATCTGCAGCGTATCGAGCAGCAGCAGTTACCCGAAGTTGCTGCCAGCCGGGGCGATTTAGCCCCAGCCTTGTTGTTTCAGTTGTTTGAAAGCCAGCTGCAAAGCCGCTTGCTGGATTTACGCTCGCGGCTGATGCAAGCCAAGGGGCAGAGTTTTTACACCATCGGCAGCAGTGGACATGAAGCCAATGCCGCCGTTGCAGCAGCACTTCGGCCAACCGATCCGGCTTTTTTGCATTACCGCAGCGGTGCCTTTTTTATTCAGCGCAGCAAGCAGGTAGCAGGCCAAACGCCGCTGTACGATATGCTGCTGTCGTTCGCCGCCTCGGCCGAGGATCCTATTTCCGGTGGCCGCCACAAGGTACTGGGCAGCCTGGCGCTAAATATACCACCACAAACCAGCACCATAGCGTCGCACTTGCCCAAAGCCGTTGGGACGGCGTTTGCCATTGCGCTGTCCAAGCGCTTGCAGCATGACGGCAGCTGGCCGCATGACAGCATTGCTTACTGCAGCTTTGGCGATGCCTCGCTCAATCACTCTACCACCCAGGGAGCTCTGAATGCCGCTTGTTGGGCTGCTTTTCAGCAGGTGCCGGTGCCGGTGCTGTTTGTTTGCGAAGACAATGGGCTGGGTATTTCCACCCCAACTCCCACCGGTTGGGTGCAGCAAAACCTGAACAACCGACCCGGTCTGACATATTTTCATGCCGATGGCCGCGATCTGGCCGGCACCTATCAGGTGGCGCAGCAAGCCGCCGATTATGTGCGGCGCTACCGCAAACCGGCTGTGCTGCATTTGGCCACAGTACGGCTGTTTGGCCACGCCGGCTCCGATGCGGAAGTGGCCTATCGCAAAAAAGAACGCATTGCCGATGAGCTGGAGCTGGATCCTTTGCTGTTTAGTACGGCACAGATCCTTGAGCAGGGCTGGATGAACCCGACCGAGCTAAGCGATTGGGTGCAGGCACTGGATCAGCGCCTTGAGCGCATTGCCGAACAGGCCAGCAGCCGGCCAAAACTGACCTCAGCTACCGCGGTGATGGCCTCCATCGCACCAGAGCGGCCAGTTCAACCATTGCCAGCGCTACCGGATGCGGCTCTGCGCCAGGATTTATTTGCGTTTGATAAACACAATCAAGGCAAACCGCAGCATCTGGCCAAGCTGCTGAACTGGGCGCTGCATGATCTGATGGCGCAATACCCCGAGATAGTGCTCTGTGGTGAAGACATTGCCAAAAAAGGTGGGGTGTACAACGTAACCCAGCATCTGGTGCATGCCTTTGGCTACAACCGGGTGATCAACACCTTGCTGGATGAGCAAAGCATCCTGGGGCTGGCAATAGGGCTGGCGCAGCAGGGCTTTGTCGCCATGCCGGAAATTCAGTTTCTGGCTTATGTGCACAATGCCGAGGATCAAATTCGGGGTGAGGCGGCCACTCTGCCGTTTTTCTCCAATGGCCAGTACCACAATGGCATGGTGATCCGTATTGCCGGCCTGGCTTACCAGAAAGGTTTTGGCGGTCATTTTCATAACGACAACTCCTTTGCGGTGTTCCGGGATATACCTGGTCTTATTCTACTGTGCCCGTCCCATGGCGAAGATGCGGCTTTGCTGCTGCGCCAGGCGGTGCGGCTGGCACACGAGCAAAAGCGGCTGGTGGTTTTTTTGGAGCCGATTGCGCTTTATATGACGCGGGATCTGCTGCAGCCGGGCGATGGCCTGTGGCTGCGTGATTACCCAAGCCCGGATACGCCACTGCCCGCTTTAGGCGAGCCTGCGGTGTTTGGCGATGGTAATGAGCTCTGCATTCTGAGCTACGGCAATGGCTATTATCTGTCACGCCAGGCCGAACTGGATTTGCGAGCCAAAGGCTATGCACTGCGGCTGTTGGATCTTCGCTGCCTGATCCCATTGCAGCTGGATGCCATCCTCAGCGCCATCGGACCTTGCAGCAAGTTGTTGATGGTTGATGAATGCCGACGCCGCGGCTCAGTCAGTGAGGAGCTGATGACCTTGCTGCATGAAGCCAAACCCGGACAGTTTCAGATGGAACGGATCACGGGCGAAGACAGCTTTATTCCACTCGGGGCTGCTGCCTATCAGGTGTTGCCTTCAAAAGAGCAGATCATGGCCAGCATCCAGCGCATGCTGGGTTCAGAGGAAAAGCTACAACCACAGGAGCGCAGAGCATGAAAAAAACCGCTGTGGTGGTTTGCCCGGGACGGGGCAGTTACAACAAGCCTGAGCTTGGCAGCATTGGCCGCTGGCATGGCGATAAAGCCGCTGTGCTGGCTGAGCTCGATAAAGTGCGGGCTGAGCTTGGTCTAACTGGCATTGCTGAGCTGGATGGTGCGGCGCATTATGCCAGTCGGCTGCATCAACAGGCAGAAAACGCTGCCGGCCTTATTTTCAGTGCCGGCCTGCTGGATTATCAGAGCATCAATCCGGCAGAGTACGAGGTGGTGGCTATTACCGGCAATTCGATGGGCTGGTACACAGCCCTTGGCTGCGCCGGTGTCTGGCATCCGGCGGCTGCAATGCAGTATGTTTGCCAGATGGCTACACTCACCGCTGGCGCAGCAGGAGGTCAGTGCATTTACCCACTGGTCAACAGCGAGTGGCAACCCGACGCGGAAAAAATTGCGCTGGTCAAGGCGCTGCTGGCCGACTATGCCGGTGAGCTGTTCGAATCGATTCGTTTTGGCGGCTATGCGGTGCTGGCTGGCAGCGAAGCAGCGATGCAAGCTGTGCTAAGCCGGTTACCCAAGGTCGATGAGCGCTTCCCGCTGCTGTTACCTGGCCATGCCGCCTTCCACTCACCGTTGATGGCTGCTGCTGCCAGCAAAGCCATGGCAGCGATCCCTGAGAGTGCTTTTGACCGGCCCAGGCTGCCTTTAATCGACGGCTGTGGTCACATCTGGCAGCCTTATAGCACCGAGGCCGCAGCGCTCAAACGCTACACGCTGGATCGTCAGGTTCAGGGGTGCTACGACTTTAGCCTGGCGATTGAAGTGGCGATGAAAGAATTTGCCCCCGATGCGTTGATCCTGCTTGGCCCGGGCAGCAGTTTAGGGGGCGCCGTGGCACAAAGCCTGATCCGGCTGAACTGGCAGGGGCTTGGCAGCAAAGCTGATTTCAGTGCCCGCCAGCAACAGGACCCGTTGTTGCTGTCGATGGGGCTGGCAGAGCAACGCAGCCTTGTGCTGTAACTGCTTTTTTACTGAAGTGGCTAAGCTTTTCCTGCTTTGCTGAGCCTATTCATCCTCCAAAACCGCAGCCGTGATGCTGCGGTTCCTTGTAATTTTATTACAGAATAATTAAGCGAAGAACAGAGTTGTTTTGACTGAAAAACAAGCTTTTATAGAGGGAGTTTGAATAAATATATGTTTAATATGGATATTTCTATGGGTTATATTGCTTATTCGCTGAGGGCTTTCTGAAAGCCGGTGGTGCCGAGTTACAAAATTTGCTATCATAGCCGCGGTTTCAAAAACGGAGGAGTTATGTTGAACCCATCCTGGCGCAGGATAGTGCTCAAAGTCGGTAGTGCATTAATTGCCCCCGATCCCCAGGCCGGTTGCAGTGAAAAGTTTTTAGGCCCCATCGCTGATTTCATCCGTCAATGTCGCGACCGCGGTATTGAGGTGATCCTGGTTTCATCAGGCAGTGTTGCTGCAGGCAGGCATCATTTTAATTTCAATCATCACCGGGTCCCCATCGCCTTAAAGCGAGCTATGGCAGCGGTTGGCCAAAACCAGATGATGAATTTCTGGTCCAACTGTTTTGATTTTCCTTGTGCTCAGGTACTACTCACCCATGGTGATCTCAGTGATCGGGTGCGTCACGTTAATGTGCGCAATACCTTACGGCGTTTGCTGGACCATCAGGTGCTGCCCATTGTGAATGAAAACGACACCATTGCCACTGAAGAAATCAAAGTGGGAGACAACGATAACCTGGCGGCTATGGTTGCCACTGTTGCAGACGCGGATGCGCTGATCATTTGTTCGGACATTACCGGGCTTTTTACCGCTGATCCTAACAAGGATCCATCAGCCCAGCTGATCCCGGAAGTACGGACCATTGATGAGCGCATTTACAGCCTGGCCGGCGGGGCCAGCTCGAGCGTAGGCACAGGTGGCATGCGGACCAAGGTGCAGGCGGCCGAAAAGGCCACCACCCACGGCGTGGATACCCTGATTGTTGATGGCCATATGCAGGATACCTTTACCCGATTGCTGGATGGCTTTAATCCGGGCACCATTTTTCATGGTCACAAAGATCCGATGTCCGGTAAAAAGCATTGGGTGCGCCATACCCTGCGCGCCAAAGGCGAAATTTGGGTGGATGATGGCTGTATGAAAGCACTGCGCCATCAGGGGGCTTCCCTGCTTTGCAGTGGTATCGTGCATGTGCAGGGCGAATTTGAACCTGGTGATGCGGTGATTGTTCGTTGTGGCAGTGGTAAAGTATCCATTGCCAAAGGCGTCAGTCGTTACAGTGCACGTGAACTATTTAGCATCAAAGGTCAGCAGACCAGTGAAATCGCAGAGCACCTGGGGGATATCCTGCCGGGTAGCACCTACGAAGTGATTCATCGTGATGAGATGACATTATTGGAGAGATTATGAGTACCCTTAGTTTGGGAACTAGTGCGGCGACTCTTGCCGCTCAGGCTGCTAAAGCAGCCAAAGCCGTTGCGCATTTATCAACGGAACAAAAGAATTACGTGTTGCAAAGTATGGCCAATGCCATTCGCTCTGCTACCCCGGCTATTTTAGCTGCCAATGCAGCTGAGCTGGAAACGGCCAAAAGCAACAATACTAGTGCAGCCATGCTGGATCGTCTGACCTTAACACCAGAGCGGATTGATTCGATGGCCGCGGCCATCGAGCAAATCATTCATTTGCCAGATCCGGTGGGCAGCAAACGCTTTATTGAAGAGCGTCCCAATGGCATTCGCATTGAAAAGCGCCGTATTCCTTTAGGCGTGATTTGTATGATTTACGAAGCACGGCCCAATGTCACCGCCGATGCTGGTGCCTTGTGTTTCAAATCCGGCAATGCAGTGATTTTGCGCTGTGGCCGTGAAGCGATTCAAACCAGTCTGGCGATTGCCAAAGCCATGCACCAGGCACTGGCCGAGCATCAGTTACCAGAGGATGTGATTACGATAGTACCAGACCCGGATCGACAGCTGATGCTGGACTTGATTCAGCAGGATCATTTCATCGATCTGGTGATCCCGCGCGGTGGAGAAGGTTTAATCCGCTTTGTCACCGACAACAGCCGGGTGCCTGTGATCCAGCACTTCAAAGGTGTCTGCCACCTGTACGTGGATCAAAGTGCTGATCTGAATATGGCGCTGGAGCTGTTATTAAACGGCAAAGTACAGCGCCCTGGCGTCTGCAATGCTTTGGAATGCCTGTTGGTCAATAAGCATCAGGCGGCCGACTTTTTGCCGATGGTGGCTGAAGCCTTCCGTGCTCATCAGGTCAAAGTGCATGCCTGTGAGCGCAGTATCGGTTACTTTGATGGCGCCGAGCCGATTGCGGCAGATGATTTTGGCCAGGAATATCTGGCACCGGAAATTGCCATCCGGGTGGTGGACGATCTCACTGCGGCCATGGCGCATATCGATCAGTTTGGTAGTTACCATACCGAGGTGATCTGTACTCAGGATCAGGCCAGCGCCGATACCTTTATCAATCAGGTCGATGCGGCTGTGGTGATGCACAATGCTTCGTCGCGTTTTTCGGATGGTGGCGAGCTCGGTTTGGGTGCTGAAATTGGTATTTCGACCAGCAAGCTGCATGCATACGGCCCAATGGGTTTAGAAGCACTGACTACAGAGCGCTTTGTGGTGACCGGCCAGGGCCAGACCCGATAACAGGTTGAGCTCAGTTACAACAAGCCGCCCACGGGCGGCTTGTTGTTATCTGGAAGCCCTGATTTTAGGGGCAAATGACGAAACTGGAACAGGGGGCTCGACTTGCTGTTTTTCGCTCGCTATAATGCCGCGTCCTATTCAACTACAAGTCTGTTGAGCTGCGGCTCAGGCGAGAATCAGACTCGATTTTTTTCGGCGTGACATCAAGCGCCTGAATTTGATTTTGAGGTAACAAGATGCAAGTTTCTGTGGAAACCACTCAGGGTTTAGAGCGCCGTTTAACCATTACCGTGCCGGCTGATGCCATTCAGTCCGAAGTCAAAAACCGTTTGCGTGATCTGGCCAAGCGCCAGCGTATCGACGGCTTCCGTCCAGGCAAAGCGCCAGTATCCATCATTCAAAAGCGTTATGGTCAGGCGGTATTGCAGGAAGTTGCTTCCGAGCAAATGCAGCGTAGTTTCTACGAAGCCATCATCGAACAGAAAATCACCCCTGCTGGCTCTCCTACGTTTGCTCCACAGGCGCTGGAAGCAGGCAAAGATTTGCAGTTCGCTGCGACTTTCGAAGTGTATCCAGAAGTCGAAGTTCAGGCACTGGACAAAATTGAAGTCAGCAAGCCAGTAGTGGAAATCACTGACAAAGATCTGGACAAGATGCTGGAAACCCTGCGTAAGCAACACGCGACCTGGGCTGAGAAAAAAGGCAAAGCAGCCAAAAACGATCGTATCATCATCGATTTTGTTGGCAGCATTGACGGTGAAGAATTTGAAGGCGGCAAAGCCTCTGATTTTACTCTGGAACTGGGCCAGGGCCGCATGATCCCAGGTTTTGAAGATGGCTTGATTGGCAAGAAAGCCGCTGAAGAAACCACGCTGGAAGTGACTTTCCCGGAAGATTACCATGCCGAAAATTTAAAAGGCAAAGCTGCCAGCTTCGCAGTGACTGTGAAGAAAGTGGAAAAGCAGGTATTGCCTGAGCTGAACGATGAGTTCGCTGCACTGTTTGGCTTGAGCGAAGCCACTGTAGACGCGCTGAAAGCCGAAGTTCGCAAGAACATGGAGCGTGAGCTGAAGCAAACCGTGCGTGGTAAAGTGAAAGATCAGGTGATCAAAGGTTTACTGGCCAACAACGAAGTGGAAGTGCCTAAATCGCTGGTTGCCGGTGAAGTCGACGTGCTGCGTAAACAAGCCATGCAACGCTTTGGCCAGAACATGGATCCAAAGCAACTGCCTGAGCTGCCGGCTTCTTTGTTTGAAGAACAGGCGAAAGATCGGGTAAAAGTCGGTTTGTTGCTGGGTGAAATCATCAAAACCAACGAGCTGAAAGTCGACGACAGCCGTGTGCAGGAACTGATTGCCGATGTGGCATCTGCTTACGAAGACCCACAGGAAGTCGTTCAGTACTACAACAACAACCAGGAACTGCTGCAAAGCATGCGCAATGTCGCACTGGAAGATCAAGCCATCGAGTTGGTATTGAGCAAAGCGACTGTGACAGAAGCTCCTGCTAAGTTTGATGAGATCATGAATCCACAACAGGCTGCCAGCTAAGTCAACTAGGATTGACTTCTGTTGGTAACGCAGTTTTAATGGCTCGGACAGTTTTGTTCGGGCCATTTTATTTTCAGGCGTTTCAGCGCCAGTCATCAGGAAATCATCTATGTCGTTACACAGCACTTCGCATCAGGATTTAATCAACGCCCTCGTTCCTATCGTGATTGAACAAACCGCTAAAGGTGAGCGTTCTTTTGATATCTATTCCCGCTTACTGAAAGAGCGCGTTATTTTTTTGACCGGGCCGGTAGAAGATCACATGGCCAACCTGATCTGTGCTCAGTTGTTGTTTTTAGAGTCTGAGAATCCGGAAAAAGACATCTATATTTACATCAACTCACCAGGTGGTGTCGTCACCGCTGGTATGTCGATTTACGATACCATGCAGTTTATCAAACCAGATGTGGCAACCGTCTGTATGGGGCAGGCTGCCAGTATGGGGGCTTTTCTGTTATCCGGTGGTGCCAAGGGCAAGCGTTTCTGTCTGCCAAACGCCCGGGTGATGATCCATCAACCATTGGGTGGCTTTCAGGGCCAGGCTACCGACATTGAGATCCATGCCCGTGAGATCTTAAGTATAAAGGAACGATTGAATCGTTTACTGGCGGAACATACCGGCCAGAGCTATGAGAAAATTTGCCATGACACCGAGCGGGATAACTTCTTAACGGCCGATATGGCAAAAGACTACGGCTTGGTGGATGCAATTTTGACACAGCGGGACGCGAAATAACGGCAAATTTTTGCTATGGTATTAGGATACAAAGCGCTCAGTGTGTTACTGGGGGCGAAGTGGAAGAGGAAGTTACATGGCTGATAACCGCACTGACGGTGACAAAGGCGGTAAATTGTTGTACTGCTCCTTTTGTGGCAAGTCACAGCATGAGGTGCGCAAGCTGATCGCTGGACCACAGGTGTATATCTGCGACGAGTGCGTCGATTTATGCAACGATATTATCCGGGAAGAAATTAAGGATATTTCACCCAAGCGTGAAGCAGATAAACTGCCAACCCCACATGAAATCCGCCATCACCTGGATGATTATGTGATTGGTCAGGAGCATGCCAAAAAAGTACTGGCGGTAGCGGTGTACAACCACTACAAGCGGCTGCGTAATGCAGGCAATAAGCCAGATGTTGAGCTGGGTAAAAGCAATATTTTGCTGATTGGTCCAACCGGTAGCGGTAAAACGCTGTTGGCAGAAACGCTGGCCCGTCTGCTGGACGTTCCTTTTACCATGGCTGATGCCACGACCCTAACCGAAGCCGGTTATGTCGGTGAGGACGTCGAGAACATTATTCAGAAGCTGCTGCAAAAGTGCGACTATGATGTGGAAAAAGCCCAGCGTGGTATCGTCTACATCGATGAAATTGACAAGATTTCACGCAAGTCAGACAATCCTTCCATTACCCGTGACGTGTCGGGTGAAGGGGTGCAGCAAGCTTTACTGAAGCTGATTGAAGGCACCATTGCATCCGTGCCACCACAAGGTGGTCGCAAGCACCCGCAGCAGGAGTTTTTGCAGGTGGATACCTCCAAAATCCTCTTTATCTGTGGCGGCGCCTTCGCCGGGCTGGATAAAGTGATTGAGCAGCGCTCAGCAAAAGGCGCCGGCATCGGTTTTGGCGCAGAAGTCAAAAGCAGAGAAAGCAGCCGCAGCCTGACTGAAACCTTCAAAGATGTTGAGCCGGAAGATCTGGTCAAATATGGTCTGATCCCGGAGTTCATCGGTCGTTTGCCGGTGGTCGCGACATTAACTGAGCTGGATGCCGATGCGCTGGTGCAAATCCTCAGCCAACCAAAGAATGCACTGGTGAAGCAGTTTGCTTCCTTGTTTGATATGGAAGGTGTTGAGCTGGAATTCCGTGAAGATGCGCTTAAAGCCATCGCGCAAAAGGCGATGGAGCGGAAAACCGGTGCTCGTGGTCTGCGCTCTATTGTCGAAGGTGTGTTGCTGGATACCATGTACGAATTACCATCAATGGAAGATGTTAGCAAGGTGGTGATTGACGACACCGTGATTCGCGGTGAGTCCGATCCGATACTGATTTACCAACGTAAAGATCCAGCGGTCGCTGAGTCGCATTAAACCTTCATCGGGCAGCTGGCTGCTGCCCGAGTTTTTCTGGCTTGAACCATGCAGATGCAGGAAATCGGCAGCAAGCAATTGAAGTTCTGAAAACCGGCCTCATATAGATACATATCCTTTTGCAGCTGCATGCAACTTACTCGAGAGTGAAAAATGACTGAACAACAGATTGAACGTCGTCATATGCCGGTGTTGGCTCTGCGCGATGTGGTGGTGTACCCGCATATGGTGATCCCCTTGTTTGTCGGTCGGGCGAAATCCATCAAATGCCTTGATGCCGCCATGGACAATGACAAACAAATCTTTTTGGTGGCACAAAAAGATGCCAGCCAGGATGATCCCAAAGCTGAAGATTTGTACGAAATCGGTACAGTCGCAACTATTTTGCAGCTGCTGAAATTACCGGATGGCACGGTGAAAGTGCTGGTCGAGGGTAGCCAGCGCGCCCGTTTGCTCGAATTTACCGAGACGGAGCATAGCTTTGCTGCAGACATCGAAATGATAGCGTCGCTGGAAGTGGACAGCCGTGAGCAGGAAGTGTTCCTGCGCTCTGCCATCAACCAGTTTGAAGGCTACATCAAATTAAATAAGAAGATCCCACCGGAAGTTCTGACGGCACTGAGCGGCATCGAAGATGCTGCCCGCCTGGCCGATACCATGGCGGCCCATATGCCGCTCAAAGTCGAAGACAAGCAAAAGGTGCTTGAAATCAGCGATGTGACTGAGCGGCTTGAATTCTTAATGGCGATGATGGAAAGCGAAATCGACATCTTGCAGGTCGAGCGTCGTATTCGCAGCCGGGTTAAGAAACAGATGGAGAAAAGCCAGCGTGAGTACTATCTGAATGAGCAAATGAAAGCCATTCAAAAAGAATTGGGTGAGCTGGAAGACGCGCCCGATGAGTTCGAAACGCTGAGCAACAAGATTGAGCAGGCGAAAATGCCAGCCGAAGCGGCTGATAAAGCCAAAGCCGAACTACAAAAGTTAAAGATGATGTCACCGATGTCGGCGGAAGCCACGGTGGTGCGTAGTTACATCGACTGGCTGAGTAATGTACCCTGGAAAACTCGCAGTAAAGTGAAAAAAGATCTGGCAGGGGCTGAAAAAATTCTTGATTCGGACCATTACGGTCTGGAGAAAGTTAAAGAGCGCATCATTGAGTATTTGGCGGTGCAACAACGGGTCAATAAATTAAAAGGCCCGATCTTGTGCCTGGTTGGCCCGCCAGGGGTGGGTAAAACCTCGTTAGGGCAGTCGATTGCCAAAGCCACCGGCCGTAAGTATGTGCGGATGGCGCTGGGTGGGGTGCGAGATGAGGCTGAAATTCGTGGCCACCGCCGTACCTACATTGGCTCGATGCCGGGTAAGATTATTCAGAAAATGGCCAAAGTAGGTGTACGCAATCCACTGTTCCTGCTGGATGAAATTGACAAGATGGCCTCAGATTTTCGTGGCGACCCGGCAGCTGCATTGCTGGAGGTGTTGGATCCGGAGCAAAATACCAGCTTCAGCGATCATTACCTGGAAGTCGATTACGACTTATCCGATGTGATGTTTGTGGCCACGTCCAACAGCCTGAATATTCCGGCACCCTTGCTGGATCGGATGGAAGTGATTCGTTTATCCGGTTACACCGAAGACGAAAAGCTGAATATTGCCAAGCAGCACTTGATCAGTAAGCAAGTGGGACGTAATGGCTTAAAACCGCATGAAATCGACATTAAAGATGATGCCATTGTCGGGATTATTCGCTATTACACCCGGGAAGCCGGCGTGCGTAGCCTCGAGCGCGAAATCTCCAAACTGTGTCGTAAAGCAGTGAAAGAAATCCTGTTGAGCAAGAACACCAAAACTGTGGTGATTGAGCAAGCGAACCTGGAAAGCTATCTGGGGGTGCAGCGTTATGACTACGGTAAAGCGGAAGACAACAACCGCATTGGTCAGGTCACCGGATTGGCCTGGACCGAAGTTGGTGGTGATTTGCTGACGATAGAAGCAGCGGCAGTGGTAGGTAAGGGCAAGCTGACCTTTACCGGCTCACTGGGGGATGTGATGAAGGAGTCGATTCAGGCGGCGATGACCGTAGTGCGTAGCCGGGCAGAGGTATTGCGTATCAACGATGACTTTTACGAAACCCGGGATATTCATGTGCATGTACCGGAAGGTGCGACGCCAAAAGATGGCCCAAGCGCTGGTATCGGTATGGTTACCGCCCTGGTCTCCAGTTTAACCGGTAATCCGGTGCGGGCAGATGTTGCTATGACGGGTGAAATTACCCTGCGTGGTGAAGTACTGCCAATTGGAGGTTTAAAAGAAAAACTACTGGCGGCCCATCGTGGTGGGATTAAACGGGTGTTGATCCCGCATGATAACCTGCGTGATCTGAAAGAAATCCCAGAAAACGTCAAAGCAGATCTGGAAATTAAAGCGGTAAAATGGATAGATGAGGTGCTGGAACTGGCACTGCAGGAGCCGCTAAGCCGCTTCCAGCCTGAGATCTTGCCAAAAAAAGCAGCAAAAAGTGCAAAAATAGAAAAAAATGCCCATTAAAGGCTTTTCATTCTCTATGGCTGTGCTAACTTAGGGAAAGTTCTCCAGCCCTTATCAGATAAGGGCTGGGCTCAAAGTGGAAAAAAAGTTGTATGAAGCTCTCTTCTGCTTGCAAGCGCTCTGAATGCTTGTTATAACAAGAGCGCGTAATTACAACATCAATACGTGTAGTTGTTGAAAACAATAACAATTGAAGGGGATGATATTGTGAACAAGTCTCAACTTATCGACAAAATTGCTGCTGGTGCTGAACTGTCCAAAGCGGATGCTGGCCGTGCGCTGGATGCATTTATCGGTGCCGTGACTGATGCACTGAAAGAAGGCGATTCTGTTGCTCTGGTTGGTTTTGGTACTTACACTGTTCGTGAGCGTGCTGCCCGTACTGGCCGTAACCCACAAACAGGTGCCACTATCCAGATCGCTTCAGCAAAAATTCCTTCATTCAAGCCTGGCAAAGCGTTAAAAGACGCTGTCAACTAAGAATGAGCGTTACCCGGCGCGCCGGGTAACTTAGCCAGGCAGCAGACTGTACCTAACCATCGCCACTGGCGTGGTCGCAAAGAATCCAGGTTCTGTCGGTAACTGCTTCGCCAAGGCTTCAATCAGAAAGGCGCATCTGTTAAGATGCGCTTTTTTTATGACGTAGCTTCACGATGAAGTTTGATGCGTTGCAAACAGAGATTAAGGCACGATGTTAGAGAAAATCAGAGAAGGTTCACAAGGGCTAACCGCCAAGATCATTCTTGGTTTGGTGATCCTGACGTTTGCCCTGGCCGGGGTAGGTGGTTACCTTGGTTCGACCAAGGAAACGCCAGCAGCTGAAGTCAATGGCGAAGGGGTAACCCGTGCTGCCCTGGAACAAGCTTATCAAAATGAACGCGCCCGTATGGAGCAGCAGTTTGGTGATATGTTTGAGATGTTGGCATCGGATCCTGCCTACATGGCTGGCTTTCGTGCCGATGTGCTGGAGCGCTTGATTGATGAGACGTTGCAAAAACAATATGCCAGGCAGCTTGGTTTACGGGTTAGCGATGATGCGGTACGCGATTTAATCCGCTCCATGCCTGAGTTTCAGGTTGGTGGCGTTTTTAACAATGATCGTTATCTGGCGTTGCTGCGTCAGGCCGGTCTGCAAACCGGCGAGTTTCGCGATATGCTGCGCGATCAAATGGTGCGTCAGCAATTGGTGCGTGGACTGATTTTATCCGAGTTTGCCACGCCTGCTGAGTTGCAGCGTTTAATGGCTCTGCAACAGCAAAGTCGTGATATCCAATACATTAAGTTCCAGGCAGAGCACTTTGTTGATCAGGTTGAGCTAACCGATGCGATGCTGGAGCAATACTATTACGACAATCTAGCCCGTTATGAGACCGAAGAAAAAGTTGCGGTGGAATACATCGAGCTTTCTATCGAGCAAATAGCTAAAGATATCAGCGTGACTGAAGCAGAAGCACGTGCTTTTTACAACGCAAATTTGCCACTGTATAGCACTGATGAGCGTCGTCAGGTAGCGCATATTCTGTTTGAAAGCATGGGTAGCAATGCCGACATTAAAGCCAAAGCCGAGCAGGTATTAGCAGAGTTGCAAGCCGGTGCCGATTTTGCTGAAGTAGCGGCCCGTGTATCGGATGATACCTTTTCTGCTGCTGAAGGCGGCGTACTGCCATGGCTTAACCGCGGTGATATGGAGCCCTCCTTTGAGGACGCGGCTTTTGCACTGACGGAAGCGGGCGAGCTAAGTGCGGTGGTCCAAACCAGCTTTGGTTATCATATTCTGCAATTGCACCGCTTTGAGCCATCAGAGGTACGTGACTTTGCTGAAGTTCAGGCAGAGATCATCCAGGCGCTGCAACAGGAACGTGCCTATGATCGTTTCTTTGAAATACAGCAACTGCTGGCCGATGTCAGTTTTGATGTGCCGGATAACTTACAAGAAGCTGCTGATGTCACTCAGTTGCCACTGCGTCGCCAGGCATTGTTCTCTCGTCAGCAAGCGGCAGCGCCTTTAAATCATCCTCAGGTTTTGCAGCGCTTGTTTAACTTACGCTTTATCGGTGAGGGCTTAAACAGTGAACCAATCGAAGTGGGTGCACAGCATTTGGTGGTAGCGCGGGTGACTGAGCACCAGCCTGCCAGAACTCAATCGCTGGATGAGGTGCGGGAGCAAGTAGTGGCTTCGTTACGTCGTCAGCAAAGCTCTGAGCTGGCCCGTCAGCAAGCGGCTCAGGTTTTGGCCCAGTTCCAGCAAGATGGTGATTTTGCAGCGGCGGCAGCGGCTGTTGGTATAGAGCCTCAACTGGCCAGCAACACGGCACGCTTCGGTGGTAGCCTGGACACAGAAATTCGCGCCAAGGCCTTTGCCTTACCGCGTCCGAATGAAGCACGTCCGGTAAGTGCTGATCTGGCTGAGCTGATGAATGGTGATATGGCATTAGTTGCAGTCACAGCGGTACGTGATAGTGAAGTTACTGAGGTGCCAGATGCTGAAGATTTGGAGCGTTTTGCCAATCAACACGCCCAGCAAGCTTATGAAGCCATGCTGGCAGCCTTAAAGTCGGAAGCTAAGATCAAGCGACCACGGTTGGATATGCCGGAAGAACGTTTCTAAGCATGTAACCCACAAGCTGAACCCCGCAAATTTGCGGGGTTTTTTTATACAGAATCAGAACATGGATCAGCTGTTTAGCTCAGGCCCATAAGTTTGCGGGTATGTGGATGCTGAGGTTGGTTTAACAGTTGCTCGGTTTCACCTGCTTCGACGACCTGACCATGTTGCATCACCAGGCAGTGATCACTGATATGGCGCACCAGCCTCAGATTTTTGCTGATCAATAAATAGGACAGCCCTTTTTGTTGCTGCAATTCCAGCAACAGATTGACGATTTGTGCCCGCAGGGTTGGATCCAACACCGTCAGGGCTTCATCCAGGATCAGGATTTTGGGATCGAGGATTAAAGCTCTGGCCAGGGCGAGCCGTTGCTGTTGTCCGGCGGATAACATGTGCGGGTAAAAATCAATATGCTCATCCATCAAACCCACTTGCTGCAGACTTTGCAGGACTTTTTGTTGCCGCTGAGGTTCATCCAGCACGGTACTGAAACGTAGCACATGATCCAGCATGCTACCCACTTTCTGGCTGGGGTTCAGAGCCCGCTCCGAATCCTGGAACATGTAGCGGATCACATGATTGTATTTGCGGTAATGGCTTAAGGTCACCGCCTTACCGGCCAAACGAATTTCCCCCTGATCCGGTTGTTCAATCCCAACCAGTACTTTAGCCAGCGTACTTTTGCCAGAGCCGGTTTCGCCAACCACAGCCAGCGTTTGTGCAGCTCCTAAGCTGAAACTGACGTTATCCAGCGCCTGAATTGTCGTTTGGCGGAACAGTCCAAGTTGTTTCCGATAGTGTTTGCTTAAGCTAACCACCTCCAGTAACTGACTCATTGTGGCTCCTTGTACTGCAACGGAAAGTGACAGCTGTAAAAGTGGTGCTGCTTGCGTTCTAATGCCGGGGTATGTACGCACTCTTTTCTGGCATTCGGACAGCGAGGGCCAAGCCGGCAGCCGACTGGCAGATGCTGTAAAGTAGGGATGCTGCCAGGCAGGGCGTAGAGCTGGCTTTTGGGAGCCAAATCAGGTTGAAATTCCGGTACACTCTTAATCAGTGCATCGGTATATGGATGAAAAGGTTGCGCCAATAGCCGGGCTGTTTCGCCGGACTCAACCAACTGCCCGCAGTACAGGACGGACAAACGGTGGGTGTAGCGGGCGATGCTATCCAGTTCATTGCTAATAAGCAGTACCGACATGCCCTTGAGCTGGTTCAGGCTACTAATCAAGCGAAACAGTTGTGCCTGGGTAGAGGCTTCGAGGGCTGTGGTGGGTTCATCGGCAATCAGCAATTTGGGGTTTTTCGCTATGGCCATGGCGATCATGACCTTCTGGCATACCCCTTCAGAGAGCTGATATGGATAGCTTTCCAAGACCGACTGATGCTCTTTGATCCCAACCTTATGCAACAAGGCAATGGCTTTCTTACGCTTTTGCCTGGCCCGGTTCCACCAACCACCTTTCAACAGTTGGTTAGGGATGGACTCATGCAATTGCTCTGCAATCAGTGCGGTTGGATCCAGGCATTTGCTTGGTTCCTGATAAATCATGGCAATGTCCCGGCCTATGATTTTGCGCTGCTGATCGAAGGGAAGTTGCAGCAGATCGACCCCACACCAATGGAAGCGATCGGCTTTGATGCGCCAGCGCTGATTCAGCACACCAACGATGGCTTTTGCAATCAGGCTTTTGCCAGAGCCAGACTCACCGACCAGCCCTCTGATTTCGCCTTCACGCAAACTTAAGCTGACCCTGTCCACGGCCCGGATCAAGCCCTGACTGGTTTCCAGCTCCAGTGTCAGATTTCGGATATCCAAAAGCAACATTAGTTTTCCTGCCGTTTGCGAACTGCTGTTCTTAAGCCATCAGAAACAAGATTGACACTGAGTACTGCAATAAAAATCAGCAAGCCAGGCAAGGCAATACTCCAGGGCGATAAATAAATCAGATCCAGTGCATCCGCTACCATCAGGCCCCATTCCGCAGCAGGCGCCTGTGCCCCCAGGCCTAAAAAGCCGAGCGCTGCTATATCCAGTATAGCGGTGGATAAGGCCATACTGAACAGCACCGTCAGTTGCTCCCAGGTATTAGGGAGAATCACATAACGCAAAATCTGCCAGTTGTTGGCTCCATCCAACCGGTAGGCAATGACATATTCCTGCTCCAGTTGTTGCAAAATGGTATTGCGGATACCATGCACAAATTGTGGCAGCAAGGCCAGCATAATGGCCCAGATGGTATTGACAAGCCCAGGCCCCAAAATGGCAACAATGATGATGGCCAGTAACAAAGATGGGATGGTCAGAGCCAGATCCAGCACATGGTTAAACGCGCTGGCCCGAAAGCCTTTGCTCATCCCGGCCAGTACGCCCAGCAACAGGCCGAATAGCAGAGCACCCAGGGCGGTGACCAGGGCAATACCAAAGGTGTAGCTGGCCCCTTTAATCAACCGGGATAACTGATCCCGGCCCAAGTCATCGGTACCCAACAAGTAGCGCACATCACCCAAATCATCCCAGGATGGCGGCAGCAACAATGCATCCGGATTTTGCAGGTAAGGATCATAAGGCGTAAGCAAAGGGCCGAACAGGGCAATCAAAGTAAAGAAGCCAAACAGCATCAGCCCGACAACGGCAGCGTGTTGTTGACGGAAGCTATCCCAAAGCTGACTTAGTGGGCCATGCTGAGTTTTCTGATGCAGCCATTGAAATTTAGCCATTGGCTTGCTTCCTTGCCAGTGGATTGAACAGAGTATGCAGCACATCCATCAGGATATTCACCAGAATCACCAGGCTGGAGATCACCAGCAAGCCTCCCTGGATAGCAGGGTAGTTGCGCTGACTGATGCTGTCGAGAAGCCAAAGACCAATGCCTGGCCAGGAGAATATCAACTCAGAAATCATCGCCAACGTCACCAGGGTACTAAATTGCAGGCCCAGTTGGCGCATAACCGGCAGCATGGCATTGCGCAATCCGTGACGGTACAGCACCTGGCTGCGGCTTAATCCTTTGGCACGCGCTGTTTTGATGTAGCTTTGTTGCCAGACATTCAGCATGGCATCGCGGGTAAAGCGGATCATCACAGTAGTGGGGTAGGTCGCCAGTACAAAAGCGGGTAACCACAGATGGCGGATGGCATCCTGCAGCGCTGCTTGCCAGTAGGTTTGACCAGATAACAGGATATCTGGCAGCATAAAACCGGTCACCGCAGGGATTTCATACAGCACACTGATGCGCCCGGAGGTTGGAAACCAGCCCAGACCAATACTGAACAGCATAATCATCAGTAAGGCCCACCAAAAAATGGGCAGGGAGTAGCCGAGCAAAGCGATGGTGGAAATGGCTTTGCCAGACCAGTGGTTGGCTTTAATTGCCGCCATAAGGCCAAGCGGTACACCCAGTACAAAGGAGATCAACAAAGCATAGGCTACCAGCTCCAGGGTGGCCGGGAACACTTGTTTCAGTTCGTGCAAGACCGGCTGTTGACTGGCCAGTGACAAGCCCCAATCCCCTTGCAAAATCCGCTGTAAAAAAGCAATGTATTGCTGTAAATAACCATCATCGAGCCGGTACTGTTGCACCAAAACGGGCATGAGCTCATCGTCTGGCTGGCTGATGCCACTGAAATTGACCAGTGGATCGCCGGGAAATAAGTGCCCTAAACTAAATGCAAAGCAGGTCAGGGCAAAGAATACAAAAGAGAGCAGGAATAATCGTCGGATCAGATAATGCCAGATCATGGCGTCTCCTCATCCGAACGTATAAAAGCGGTTGACAGGTCAATACCACCGTAGGGGTTAATGCCAACCCCCTCAACCCGCTGGTTCACCGCTTGAAAGCGCTTGGCGTGCGCCAGTGGTAGCAGCGGTAGGTGCTCAGTCAGGTACTGCTGGGCCGCCCAGTAATAGCTGCGGCGAATGGCTTGATCATCAGTCAGCAGGGCTTGGGCCAGCAACGCATCAAAAGCAGGATCACACCAAAGCGCGCGGTTGGTGCCGCTTTCAACGCCATTGCAGCTCAGCAGGGGGCGAAAGAAGTTATCCGGATCCGTGTTATCGGCATTCCAGCCCAGCAATACCGAGTCATGATCGCCTTGTCTGAGTTGGCGGCGAAAAGCATTCCACTCCAGCGTGACAATGCTGGCCCGCACACCAATACGGGCCAGATCCGCTTGCATCATTTCTGCCATGCGCGTGGCACTGGGGTTGTACAGCCGCTGAATCGGCATGGCCCAGATGGTCATGTTAAAGCCATAAGGGTAACCCGCTTCGGCCAGTAAGGTTCTGGCTCGGTCTGGATCGAACTGCACCGGTAGCAAGGTTGGGTTGTGTCCCCAGGATGTTGGAGGCAACAACGAGGTGGCCGCTTCGGCCTGATCAAAATACACCGCCTGCAGAATAGCATCCCGATTGATGGCCATCGACAGTGCCCGGCGTACTTTGCTGTTATCAAATGGCGCTCTGCTGGTGTTAAAAGCCCAGAAACCCACATTCATGCTGGTTTGTTGCTGAACCTTGACATCCGCACGTTTGCTGATGAGTTCGAGCTCTGCCATACGCGGGTAGGCAATGATGTCGCACTCATGGGTCAGCAGGCGCGCCATACGTTTGGCATTATTGGGCTCGATATCAAACACCAATTGCTCCAGCTGACTTGGTTCGCCCCAATAGTCGTTATGGCGGTAGTAACGAATAAACACATCTTTTCGGTATTCGCGAAATTTAAAGGGGCCGGTGCCAATCGGATGAGAGTCCAGGCGCTGCCGCTGGTTTTGTTGCAACAACTGTTCGGCATATTCTGCTGAATGGATCACGGCAAAGTCGGTTGCCAGATTGGATAAAAACGAACTGTCACGCTGGCGCAAATAAAACACCACCTGATCATCGGTCGGGGTGGCGATACGCACAACACGGTTGGCCCAGTCTACCGTTTGAAAATAAGGGTACTCGCCACCACTCACGTTATGAAATGGATGATTCGAGTGCATTACCCGTTCAAAGCTAAAACGCACATCCGCAGAGGTTAATGACCTGCTCGGGGTAAAATAGTCGGTTTGATGAAATTGAACATTGGGCCGCAGATAAAAAGTATAGCTAAGCCCATCTTCCCGCCTTTCCCAGTGGGTTGCCAGCGCTGGTTTGAACTCGCCATTGTTGGGATTGATGTCCAGCAGGCGATCAAACAGCTGCCGGCTGGTAGCGTCTATGGTGGTGCCAGACGTGACCAGTTGTGGATTAAAACTCTCAGGCGATCCTTCACTGCAGTACACCAAACCCGAGCGAACTTCCGCAGGCATATCCGGTTGGCAGGCGGTGAGCAAGGTGACAAGCAGGGCAGTTGCTAAGCTACCTTTAATCAATGGCTTCGGCATGCTGGTCCTGCTGGCTGTCCAGTAACTGGTATTTTTTCATGTAGCCACGTAACTGATGATAGGTTAATCCCAGGCATTCGGCCGTTTTTTTCTGATTGTATTGGCAGGTAGCAAGCGCTTGCTTGAGCAGGTTAATCTCAAACTCTTGCGATACTGCTTTAAAGTCCAGTGGCTTTTCGGGATGGATCTGCGGTAGCTCCGCTGCGGCCTGTCCTTGGGGTCTATGCGCTGCTGTTGCCTCACCGACAACCGATTTGCTTGCAGGCTCGGAAGGGACACTGCTTTGCCGATCGCGTGTTTTGACCCGTTGCTGAGGCCGAAATGGTGAGGCAAAGGGATCCAGCAGAATGTCGTGTACCGGCACATAGGGGTTGTTGGTACGGTACACACTGCGCTCTACCACATTTTTTAGCTCCCGGACATTGCCCGGCCAGTGGTAATCCAGTAAGGTCTTTTTGGCTTTTTCGCTAAAGCCACTGAATAGTTCGAACTCCAGCTCCCGCGCCATGTTGATGGCAAAGTGTTCTGCCAGCAATAGAATATCTTCCCGCCGTTCACGCATCGGGGGCAGGGTAATGACATCAAAGGCTAGTCGATCGAGTAAATCAGCGCGGAACTCGCCTTGCTCGGCCAGGGCAGGTAAGTCTTCATTGGTGGCACAAATTAAACGCACATCTACTTTCACTGAGCGACTGCCACCGACCCGTTCGAACTCGCCGTACTCAATAACCCGTAGCAGCTTTTCTTGCACCAGGCTTGGGGTGTTGGCCAGCTCGTCCAGAAACAAAGTGCCGCCATTTGCCCGCTCAAAGCGGCCTTCGTGGCGTTTACTGGCACCGGTAAAAGCGCCGGCCTCATGACCAAAGAGTTCACTTTCCAGCAAGTTTTCATTGAGGGCCGCGCAGTTCAGGGTCAGGTAGTTTTGATCCCAGCGTTGTGATAGAAAGTGCAGGCGGGCAGCTATCAGTTCTTTGCCGGTGCCGCGTTCACCAATAATAAGCACCGGTTTGTTCAGCGGCGCAGCTTGTGATACTTGCTCCAGCACGGTCAGAAAGCTGTTGGACTGGCCGATCAGATTATCTTGTTGTTGTGTTCTGCGCATCGGATAACTTTAGTGAAAATGACCAAATAGTAGTGTATTTCATTATAGCGTCTTGCCATAGCTCTTTCTGCCTAATTTATTTATTTAATAAATTCAATGGGTAACAGCTATTAAAAAGTTGGCAAGGAATGTGAATGTACTCTGGTGTATCCCGACCAATTGAAGAGGTAACTACGATGGGTATTTTCAGTCGCTTTACAGACATTATCAACTCAAATTTAAATTCGCTGCTGGATAAAGCCGAAGATCCGGAAAAAATGGTACGGCTGATCATCCAGGAGATGGAAGACACTCTGGTAGAGGTGCGTTCTTCTTCTGCCAAGACCATTGCCGAGAAAAAAGATTTGCAACGGGCATTAAATCGCCTGAACGATGAAGTCACCGACTGGCAGAGCAAAGCCGAGTTGGCATTATCGAAAGAGCGGGAAGATTTAGCCCGGGCAGCCTTGGTCGAGCGGGAAAAAGCTGCCGAGCAGGTGAATGCGGTGGAAACAGATATTGCCCAGTTGGATGAGCACATCAACAAACTGCAGCATGAAGTGGCGCAGCTGCAGGAGAAACTGGCGGATGCCAAGGCCCGGCAGAAGTCGATGCTGATGCGGCAAAAAACCGTCGCCAGTCGCCTGGATGTAAAGCGGACGCTGAACAGCGAGAAGCTCAACGATGCGATGTACAAGTTCGAGCGTTACGAGCAGAAGATCGACTCGATGGAGGCGCAGGTCGAATCCTATGATTTGGGCAAGAAAACCCTGAAAGATGAGTTTGCCGAGTTGGCCGCGCAGGATAAGATTGAGAATGAGCTGGCAGCATTAAAAGCCAAAGTTGTCAGCAAAAAAGACAGCAAAGCGGACTAAGCGGACCAAGCAAACCAGGAGCCAGCTATGGGAATTCAGGAAATGATTTTTGTGCCCATGATCTTATTTACGATCTTTGTGGCACCGCTATGGGTGATTATGCACTACCGTAGCAAAAACAAAATCGGTCAGGGACTGACCGATCAGGAGCTCGGCCAGCTCAATGAGCTGGCGCGTAAAGCCGATAAAATGGCGGAGCGGATTAAAACGCTGGAAGCGATTTTAGATGCCGAAAGCCCGCGCTGGAGACAACGTCATGACTAAGCCACGTAAACCGCTGCTGCGCGATGATCGCAATGGTAAAATTGCCGGCGTCTGTGCCGGGGTTGCCGACTACTTTGGCATGGAAAACTGGCTGGTTCGGATCATTACCCTGGCCGCTTTGTTCCTTGGTATGGGCAGCTTTGTGCTGGTGCTTTATTTTGCCGCCTGGGTGGTGCTGGAGAAGAAGTCCAAGTACGAGGCCAGTCATGGCAGTATAGAGCCGGGCAGGGATGAAGACAGTGTCGAGGTAAAAACCCAGGTGTGGCAAAAGGGTGAGCCGCCTAAGCAAGCTTTGCAGCATCTGAATCACAAATTTACCAGTTTGGAGCTGCGGCTGCGTGATATCGAGCGTCATGTCACTTCCAGCACCTTCCAGCTCAACCGTGAGTTCAACAACTTGTGAACTTTGGTTGACACTTTGCCGATGGCCTGCTGCATCATCCGGACAGCAAGCCGTCTGGCTTGCTTCCAATCACGGTAATTTCTGCTATCTGTAGTGCATCCATCCATCCGTTGAATAATGAATAGATCGTATGCACAGCACGTCAAAATCTCCAGCCACTTTATGCATTCATGCTGGTAAAACACGCAATGAACATGGCAGTTTAGCCACCCCTTTGTACCAAAGTTCTACCTTTATTTTTGACAATGCCGAGCAAGGTGCGGCCCGCTTTGCCGGTGAAGAAGCCGGTTACATCTACACCCGGCTTGGTAATCCCACGACTCGCGAATTGGAACTGAAAATTGCTGCGCTGGAAGGCATGGAAGATGGCGCTGCAACAGCCACGGGCATGGCCGCCGTATCGGCTGCTACGCTGACGTTCTTGCAGCAGGGCGATCACATGATTTGCAGCAAGGCCGTCTATGGCTGCAGTTTTGCACTGTTTAGTCATCAGTTTGCCCGCTATGGCATCGAGGTGAGCTTTGTGGATATGACCGATCATGCGGCGGTGCAGGCTGCGCTTCGACCCAACACCAAATTGCTGTTTGCCGAGACCCCAATTAACCCCAACCTGGTGGTGTTGGATTTGGCCTTTCTGGGCAGCTTTGCCCGTCAGCATGGTTTACTTTCGGTCATTGACAATACCTTTTTAACCCCGCTGCTGCAGCGCCCGGTCGACTTTGGCATTGATATTGTCATTCACAGCGCGACCAAGTACCTCAATGGCCATGGCGATGTGGTCGCCGGCCTGGTGGTAGCGAGCAGTGCTTTGATCCATCAAATCAAAATGACTACCTTAAAAGACATTGGCGGAACCATTAGTCCGCACGATGCCTGGCTGATCATTCGTGGCATGAAAACCCTGGCTGTGCGGATGGAGCGCCATTGTCAGAATGCGCAGCGGGTGGCTGAGTTTTTACAGCAACATCCGGCAATAGCCACGGTGTATTATCCCGGGTTGCCGGAACACCCCGGCCACCGTTTTCTGGGTACTCAAATGAAAGCCGCCGGGGGGGTGTTGGCATTTGAACTGCATGGCAGTCTGGACGATGGCCGTTACTTTATCAATCAATGCCAGCTGCTTAGTCTGGCAGTCAGTCTTGGCGATGCCGAGTCCCTTATTCAGCACCCAGCCTCGATGACGCATAGTCCCTACACCGCAGATGAGCGTGCCATGGCCGGCATCAGCGATGGTTTGATCCGGGTCTCCGTAGGGCTGGAGCAGGTAGAGGATATCGTAGCGGATCTGGCCCAGGCTTTAGCTGCCATGCAGGCTCAGCAGGCTCGCTCGGCCTGATCGTTGACTACTCGCCATGCCCCCCGTTGTAATTTAATCTTTACGGCCAGCTGCACGCTAAGTTGCGCTGGCCTGATTAACAGCCGAACCCATTTCGACTAGTATCGGTCACAGCTACAAGGGCTGGTCCCATTTAAGAATACAAGCAACAGGGTATCTATGAGTAAGTCAAGCAACTATGTATCGAGGCAGTCCGACGAGCATGGTGTTATTGCCTGGTCGGACGAAGAGAATCAAATCTGGCATGAACTGATCACACGTCAGCTTAGCTGCATAGAAGGCAAAGCCTGCGATGAGTTTATGGCTGGGCTGGAACGGCTGCAACTGCCGACGGATCGCATTCCGCAACTGGAAGAAGTGAGCAAAGTACTGCGTGAAACCACCGGCTGGGAATGTGCCGAAGTGCCGGCGCTGATCAGCTTTGATCGTTTTTTTGAGCTGCTGGCCAACAAGCGTTTTCCGGTCGCGACCTTTATTCGCTCGCGTGAAGAGTTCGATTATCTGCAAGAGCCGGATATTTTCCACGAAATCTTTGGTCACTGCGCCATGCTCACCAACCCGGCTTTTGCCGAGTTCACCCACGCTTATGGCAAAATTGGCCTGGCTGCCAGCAAAGAAGATCGGGTCTACCTGGCGCGTCTGTACTGGTTCACCATTGAGTTTGGTTTGCTGCAAACCAAAGACGGCCTGCGCATTTACGGTGGCGGTATTTTATCGTCTCCGGGCGAAACCATTTATGCGCTGGAGTCGGAAAAACCAGAGCGGAAGCCCTTTGATGCCATCGATGTGTTAAGAACACCGTACCGCATTGATATCATGCAGCCGATTTACTTTACCATCAGCCAAATTAACGATCTGTTTGATATTGCGCACCTGGACATGATGTCGCTGGTGCAGCAGGCCAAGCAACTGGGTTTGCATGCGCCTAAATTTCCGCCTAAACAAAAACAAGCAAGTTAGAGAGGAATCGATGTCAGAGTTAACCACCATGAAGTGCGAGGCATGCCGCGCCGATGCACCCCGAGTATCCGATGACGAGTTGCCGGTATTGATGCGACAAATCCCGGATTGGACCCCAGTCGTTCGTGACGGTATTTTGCAACTGGAACGCCAGTACAAGTTCAAAAACTTCAAAGCCGCCTGGGCCTTTCACAACAAAGTGGCAGAAATGGCGGAAGATGAAGGCCACCACCCGGCCTTGCTGCTGGAGTGGGGCAAGCTGACCGTAACCTGGTGGTCGCACTCCATCAAAGGTTTGCATAAAAATGACTTTATCTGTGCTGCTAAAACGGATGCGTTGTTAGCAGAATAGTCTTCTTACCGCCACAAGCTAGTCTTGGCTTGTGGCGTATTCTTTTACCTTCCTGTTGGTTTTCGATCTTTAACAGTCTTATTTCAGTCGAAGAAACCCAATAAAAATACAACCTTCCTTTCAAGCATAGATTCATTCCATTCTGACAGTCTGCTGCTTGCGGCGCTTATTCGGATTTAAGTGCCGCTAATGTGGATAATGTGGTATTCAATGGTGCCCAGCTTGGGAGTTATCTTGATTTTGGTGGCAACCTATTAACCGCAGGCCAGGTAGCCGGTCAAATCTTTTCGCATGCGATGGTCGGTGGGGTTAGCGCCAGCCTGCAAGGCGGCAAGTTTGGGCATGGTTTCTTTAGTGCTGGTGTCACTAAAGGGCTGGGCACGCCGCTTATGGATGCCAGCTTTGCGCAAAACGTGGTGGGCGGCACGGTGATTTCAGCTACCATCGGCGGCACTGCTTCGGTGATAGCGGGCGGCAAGTTTGCCAATGGGGCTGTTACCGGGGCTATGCAGGCTTTGTATAATCATTACTCGAAAAGCGCAATTCCAGAATGGCGTGATACAGGCCATGAAGAAATACTAATTGACTACTTAGATTATGAGTGGGCCACGGATGCTAAGTTTAGGCTGGACTTTCCGGGTGAGGTTTATTTTACGGTTGAAGGGCAATTACCAGCATTAAGGGGCCCTATGGGAATGCCAATTGGGCCAGGAATAGAAGCCAAGTGGTACCATACTCGCCTGATCAAAGATACTTTAACTGTGTATCGTGTTCACGGAACAGAAACGACTTGGACGCGGAACTATACAGCGTATTCACCATCGCTTGGCCGTACCATCGACTTTGCAGTGCCGATGTCTTCGACAACAGTGACGAGAACAGCTATTAGTACAGACACAAAGTGGCGTTTTACACGACGCGCACCAACAGCTAAATAAACTCAGTGAGTGAGGACTGTATGCGTTTTTTGTTGATTTATATGTTGCTGGCATTTTCAAGTTTAAGCCGGGCCGATAGTTTTGAGCTAGTGAACTTACAGAATGCACTTAATGAGTATAACGACTGGCGCAAATCAGCTTGGTTTCCACGAAAATTAACATTATATGAGCGCTATTTATATTTTAAAAATGGCTTGCACCGTGATAAGGCTGTGGCAAGTGCTAATGAGCAAATACGCTGGCTGTTTGTGCAGGAGCTGGAGCGGTTGTGGCGACAAGAGCACCCACTTTACAACCATGATCGTTATAAGCTGATGAGTGAGGCGAGCTTCCGTTTGGATGTGGCTTTTCATCTGGCAAATGCTGAGAAAGCATGGGGCTGCCCTATAAATATCTCCAGAGCAACATTACGTGATTATGCTATCCAATATAAGGATACACAGGATGTAGGTTTGAAGGTTGATGTGATTCGGACATTAGGTCAGGTTGGTACTACAAGTGACATTGATTATTTTGTAAATATTGTC
>NZ_JAUHLI010000007.1:0-217645 GCF_036325985.1 Alkalimonas cellulosilytica | reverse complement strand
CTTCGGCTGGGGTTTTTTATTGTCAATCTTAAACCACCTCCACAGGAGGTGGTTTAAGATTGACAATAAAAAGGTGTCCCGCAGGACACCTTTTCTATTCTGAGCTAAACGCTAAGCTTAATCGGCTTTGGTTTTACTCATCGGCGCTGTAGCTGCCTGACGGGCAGAGCCGGTGCCTGCTTTACGCTCTGAGCTTTGAACCGCTGGGCGTGCTTCAGCTGGCATCGCTGTGGGCAGCTCAGCAGCTGGCTCGTCAGTCACCTTTACCGGTTTGGCCATTTGCGATACCACCATTTGTTGGTAGCGATTGGCTCGGGCTAGTGCTGCCGCGGCTGGTGTACTGGCTACCGGAGCAGCTTGCTCTGCTGCTGGTGCAGGAGCGGCTTCTTCAGTTGCTTTTACCTCAGCCTTGGCTTCCTGTGCTGATTCAGTGACCGGTTTTGTCACCTCGGCTATTTCAACCTTCTCAGCCTTTTCTGGTTTCACCGCCGTTTCTGCGGCTGTAGCAGGTGCTGCTTCTACTTGTCCGGTTTCAGACTTATCCGCCTTCACTGCTTTTGGTTCAGTAGCTTCAGCAGCATCAGCTGGTTTTGCCTTGGCTTTACGGGCCGGCGCACGTTTACGTGGTTTTTTTGCCGGCGCTTCATCCGGTGTCTTGTCCGCAGTTGTTGCATCCACGACTTCAGAGTCACTAGCCGCGTCAGCTTTAACCACCGCATCTTCGGTGGTGATCGCTGGCTCAGCAGATGCAGTCGTATCAACCGCATCAACTTGTGGGCTGGCCAGTAAATCAAGCTGCTCGGTGGCTGGCTCTGCTAGCGTTTCTTCTGCTTCGCCATTTTGCTCTTTCTTGCGCTTTTGACCGGCAGCACGCAAATGACGTGGTGAGCGGCGGGCGCGCTTGCGCTGATCGCTTTGCTCTTTGTCTTCTGCTTCGCTCTCGGTTGCATCGCTTGCAACTGTAACGTTGTCAGTTGTATCGCTATGTTTGGACTGCTCAGCCTCTGCTGTCTCGTTAACCGGCTGTACTTTCTTTGCAGTTTTGGCATTCGCTTCAGTTGCTTCAGCTTGCTCCACTACTTCAGTGCTTGCTACCGGCTGCTGCGAAGTCGTTTCCACAGCTGTATTTGCAGTGAGTGCCGTATCAGCCGCAGTATTGTTGGCAACCACAGGTTTGGTAACCGCTGTTTCCTGGCCTTCGGCTGCTGCAGCTTGCTGCTGTGGCTCTGTGGCTGCTTTTTCTAAGCGCACAGACTTTTGCAGCTGACGACGCTGACGACGTTCAGCAGCTTTACGCGGCTGAGCTGGTTTATCCTCAGTACGCTCGGTTGCAGCTTTGTTGTCCGGTCTGCTTTCTTGCTTTGCGTCTGCTTTTGGCTCTTGCTTTCTAGGTTGCTCTGCTGCCCGGCTTGGTTTGCTGGCTTGTTTTTGCTGCGGAGCCGTTTGCTGCGTTTGTTCTTGCTCGGCGGCGCGACGGTTATCCTGACCGCCACGACTATCCTGACCACCACGACGACGGTTGTTGTTGCGACGGCGGTTGTTGTTTTGATTGGAGCGGCGATTTTGCTCGTTGCGCTGATCGGTTGCAGGCTTTTCAGCTGGCTTGGTTTCCTTGCTCTCGCTGCTGCCAAACAATTGGCTCACCCAGTTTGACAAGCGTGCAAGTAAGCCAGGTGCTGCATCTGCTTTACTGACTGCGGCCTCTGGTGAAGGAGCGGCTGCGGCTGCTGGTGCGGCTGAATCCGGAATGCTGATCGCTGACAGAGCAGGCTTCTCCCTGGCGACACTGTCCTGAGTCAGTGGCTGATACAGATCTTTACTCAGATCCGGTGTTTTCACCATTTTGTAGCTGCTTTCATCCAGCTCTTCATCAATCCGAACCCGGATCACTTCAAAGTGTGGTGTTTCCATGTGTTCATTTGGAATAATAAACACATCAATACCATGACGCTTTTCAATGCGGCGAACGGCATCACGCTTTTCATTCATCAGGAAGGTGGCTACTGAAATAGGCACCTGAGCCTGGATTTGGCTGGTATTATCTTTAATGGACTCTTCTTCAATCAGTCGCAGAATCGACAGTGCGGATGATTCAGTGCTACGAATGGTACCGCGGCCATGACACCGTGGACACAGGTGGCCGGCCGACTCGCCCAGTGACGGACGCAGACGTTGCCGCGACATTTCCAGCAAGCCGAAACGCGAAATCCGGCCAATCTGAACCCGGGCCCGGTCTTGTTTGACCGCATCTTTTAAACGGTTTTCCACTTCACGCTGATGCCGCACCGGCGTCATGTCGATAAAGTCGATCACAATCAGGCCGCCCAAGTCACGCAGACGCAATTGGCGGGCAATTTCATCGGCCGCTTCCAGGTTGGTATTAAAAGCGGTTTCTTCGATATCACCACCTTTGGTGGCTTTGGCCGAGTTGATATCAATCGCGGTCAGCGCTTCGGTGCTGTCAATCACGATGGAGCCGCCGGATGGCAAGCGTACTTCGCGGTGGAAAGCCGATTCAATCTGGTTTTCAATCTGGAAGTGCATAAAAAGTGGCACATCACCGGTGTATAATTTCACCCGATGAGCAAAGTCCGGCCGGAATTGCTGGATGTAGAGGCGTGCTTCGTCGAAAATTTTCTGACTGTCGATCAGGATCTCACCAATATCACGGCGCAGGTAATCGCGGATGGCGCGAAATACCACATTGCTTTCCTGGTGGATCAAAAACGGAGCCGGACGGTTGGCCGCAGCATCGCTGATAGCAGCCCAATGTTTCAGCAAGGACTTTAAGTCGTAATCCAGTTCTTCAAACGATTTGCCAACCCCGGCAGTACGCACAATCAATCCCATGCCATCGGGCATGGTTAACTGACTTAATGCATCTTTTAAATCCTGACGCTCATCGCCTTCAATGCGGCGGGAAATACCACCGGCACGAGGGTTGTTTGGCATTAATACCAGGTAGGAACCAGCCAGGCTGACAAACGTCGTTAAGGCAGCACCTTTTTGGCCACGCTCTTCTTTGTCAATCTGGATAATAACTTCCTGGCCTTCTTTCACTACTTCTTTGATGTTGGGACGGCCGTCAAATTTATAACCAGAAGGGAAGTATTCGCGGGAGATTTCTTTTAGTGGCAGGAAGCCATGGCGATCGGCGCCGTAATCAACAAAAGCGGCCTCAAGGCTGGGTTCAACCCGGGTGATTTTGCCTTTGTAGATGTTGGCTTTTTTTTGTTCGTGACCAGGGCTTTCGATATCCAGATCAAACAGACGCTGGCCATCGACCAGCGCAACGCGGATTTCTTCTTCCTGCGTTGCATTAATTAGCATTCTTTTCATTGTGTAGTGACTCTGTAATCAAGCCACAACGCAAGAACTCCGATCAGCGGGTGCTCAGACGCTTTCAAACATCAAATGGTGCAGTCTCCCGACTGGAATGCTTGAGGAAACCTATTGTTAAAATTGACAGTTATCGCTGTAATTCATCAAATCTGACACACACCGCATTTCGCTGCGCTGCGTTATAGCATTTTTATTCAATGTTTGCTCTGCTGACCGGATCCTGTGTTTTGTCGGTGTTGGCAATAAATTACTCAGCATTGCCTCAGACAAAGTGGCGATTAATTTGCGCTGGGGGAGGAAAAACGTTGGTTTTCACCACGATTTCGGTATGATCCGCCCAGGTAGCGGTGCCGCACAGCATCTCTTATGTCGCTCAGAGCGCCCTAATTGCCATCATTCTGGCTGAATTAGCCCGGGCATTATCCCACTAATCAACCAGTAATAGCAACTTAAATGTAATTTTAGCAGAGTTCAAGGCCTTCATGACAGAAGACATTAAGTTAGGTGTGCAAGTTGTTGAAATCGAATCAGAATTTTCTGGTCAACGGGTAGACAACTTCCTGATCGCCAGGCTGAAAGGCGTCCCTAAAAGTGTGATTTATCGGGTGTTACGTAAAGGTGAGGTCCGAATAAACAAAAAGCGGGTCAAACCTGAGTACAAATTGCAAGCAGGTGATTTGCTCCGTATCCCACCAATCTCTGTACGCAAAGAGCCCGATGCGGTTTCTACCCAATTGGCTGTGGTGAAACAGCTGGAGCACAAAATTCTGTTTGAAGATGAGCACCTGTTGATCATCAACAAACCATCCGGTATGGCGGTGCATGGCGGCAGTGGCTTGAATTTTGGTGTGATTGAAGCGCTGCGTGCGCTGCGCCCGGATGCGCGGCATCTGGAGTTGGTTCACCGGCTGGATCGGGACACTTCTGGCTGCCTGATGATCGCCAAAAAACGCTCAGTGCTGCGGCATCTGCATCAACAGCTGCGTGATAAAACCGTAGAAAAAAAGTACCAGGCATTGGTCGCTGGCGATTGGCCAGCCAAGTTAAGGAAAGTGACAGAGCCACTGCGCAAAAACACCCTGCAATCCGGTGAGCGGGTTGTGCGGGTCGATGCAGTGGAAGGCAAAGAGTCTGAAACCCGCTTCCGGATTTTGCAGCGCTATCAACAAGGCACGTTAATCGAAGCCTTTCCGGTGACCGGTCGTACTCACCAAATCCGGGTGCACACGGCTTGTAAGGGCCACCCGATCGCCTGTGATGATAAATATGGCGATAGCGATTTTACTCAGCAGATGAAAGCGCTGGGGCTGTCGCGATTATTTTTGCATGCTTTTAGCTTACGGGTGCTACACCCGATCACAGAAACCACCTTAAGTATCGAAGCACCGTTGGATGATGATCTTGCCATGCTGCTTCAGCAGTTGCAGAGGGTTTAGTATGTCGTTTGAGATAGAACGTATCGAATTGGTTATTTTTGACTGGGATGGCACTGTGATGGACTCGGTCGGCCGTATTGTCTCTGCCATGCAAAGCGCCGCGCAGTTGACTGAATTGCCGGTACCATCTGATCATAGCGTGAAACAAATTATTGGTTTGAGTTTGGATCTGGCCTTTAGCACCTTGTTCCCTGCCATGACCGCAGCCCAGCACCAGCGCTTGTTTGAGCATTATCGCGAACAATACGTGGAACGCGACCCGACCCCAACACCGATGTTTACCGGTGCCGAAGCGCTGTTTTTGCAATTGCGTCAACAGCAAAAACGCCTGGCGGTAGCAACCGGCAAGGCGCGCAAAGGTCTGGACCGTATTTTTGCCGAAACCGGCCTGGCGCACTACTTTGATACCACCCGCTGCGCCGATGATGCTAAGTCCAAGCCTGATCCCGATATGCTGCTGCAAATTTTGGCGGAAACCCGTTTGCAACCGGAGCAAGCGCTGATGGTGGGGGATACCAGCCACGATATGTTGATGGCGCAGCAGGCCGGTATACCGCGCATTGGTGTGACGCATGGTGTGCATGGCGTTGACGTTCTGTCACAGTTTCAACCGCTGGCCATCGTCGATGATTTACCACAGCTGCAGCGGTTATTCACTCAACCCGCAGAGGCGCTGCCAGTTTAAACCAGTTAAGCCAGCGGGTTGATGCCATGCTGGCGCAACATCGCCAACAAACGGATCAGTGGTAAGCCAACCAAGCTATTGGGGTCGTTGCCTTCGAGTTTGTCAAACAAGCTAATACCAAGACCTTCACTTTTAAAGCTACCGGCGCAATCAAGCGGCTGCTCTATAGCCACATAATTGGCAATTTCAGCATGGCTTAAGTGGCGAAAGTGCACATGAAAGGGCTCGCAGCACAGCTGGCTTTGCCCTGTGGCGGCATCAACCAACGCCAGCCCGGTTAAAAAAGTAACGACGTTACCGCTGAATGCCTGCAACTGCGCCATGGCGCGTTCCGCGGTATGCGGCTTGCCAAGAATGTCGCCATTAAAAACTGCGACCTGATCTGAGCCTATCACCAGCCCATGCTTCACTGTACTTGCCACCTTAGTTGCTTTGGCCAGGGCCAGCCGCTGTACCAGTTTTGCTGGTGCTTCACCTGCTATCGGGGTTTCATCAATAGCCGGGGCGGCGACCTGAAATGGTAAACCGGTTTTTTGCAGTAATTGCTGGCGGTAACGCGAGGTGGAGGCCAGCCACAGCTCAGCTTGAATAGGGACGCTCATACATCTACCTTCAATAAAACAACATTATGAGCGGTCACTATACGGATCTGGCCTTACAAATGCGATAAAATAGCCGAAAACCATGCAGAATCCTTTGACAGCTTTGCGGTGGATCTATATGATGCGCGCCTTATGCAAAAAGTAAAAATTCCTGTTACCTTAGACCCGGTGCGGGCGGCTCAGAAACGATCGTCGTATGACGGTATTGTGCCGCTCAAAAACTTAAGCCGGCTATCAGAGCAACTGCTGGATACCAGTGGTGAGGTAACTGTACGAATTGATTGCGATATCGACGAACAAAAACTGGTGGTGCTATCAGGTGAGGCGCATTGCGACGTGCAGCTGAGCTGCGAGCGTTGTCAACAACCGATGAATCTGTCATTGCATTGTCAGTTTGCGTTTACGCCGGTTCGCAGCGATAATACAGCGCTGGATCATATTCCTGAGCGCTATGACGTGGTCGTCCCGGACGAACACGGTGAAGTGAATTTGCAGCAAATGGTAGAGGATGAGTTGATCCTGACCCTGCCAATGTATCCGGTGCATGACGAAAGCTTTTGCTCAGCATCGGATCAGCTTAATAGCTTTGGCGTGGTGATTGATGAGCCGGAAAAACCAAACCCATTTGCAGTATTGCAAGAATTAAAGAAAAAGTGATTTATTAGGAGAAAGCCATGGCTGTTCAGCAAAACAAAAAATCTCGTTCACGGCGTGATATGCGTCGCTCACACGACGCTCTGACAGGCCCTACGCTGTCTGTCGACGCTACCACTGGTGAAACGCACCGTCGTCACCATATGACTGATAGCGGCTTCTTCAAAGGCCGTAAAGTCAAGTAAGTTCGGATGCACCTGGTGCAACCAACACAAATACATATCGCGTTAGATATGATGGGGGGCGATCACGGCCCCCTTATTACTTTACCTGCCGCTATTCAGGCCGTGCAGGAAATCCCACATCTGTTACTTACCCTTTGCGGCGATGCCACCTTATTGCAACGCGGGCTTAGTCAGGCCGGTTGTGGTAACCACCCCCGTTTACGCATTCAAGCCTGCTCGCAACAAGTGAGTATGTGCGAAAAACCCAGCTCAGCGCTTCGCAATAAACGCGACTCATCGATGCGGGTTGCGTTGGAGCTGGTAGAGCAGGGCCAGGCATCAGCCTGTGTCAGTGCTGGCAATACCGGCGCTTTAATCGCGATGGCGCATTTTGTGTTAAAAATGCTGTCTGGTGTTGAGCGGCCAGCGCTGATTAGCACACTGCCTTCCACCGCCGCGCAGCCGGTCTATATGCTCGATTTGGGGGCTACCGTCAATTGCGATGCCGATACCTTATTTCAGTTTGCGGTGATGGGCTCAGTGATGGCCGAAGAGGTCGAGGGATTGCAGGCTCCACGGCTTGCACTGCTCAATATGGGTGAAGAAGAGATCAAAGGCACTGATCAAATCAAACAAGCCGCGGTGTTGCTTAGTGAATGCGAAGAACTGAATTACATCGGTTTCATTGAGGGCAACGATATTTTTTCCGGCAAAGCCGATGTCATCATTTGCGATGGTTTTGTCGGCAATGTGGCGCTGAAAACCTGTGAGGGCGTGGCTAAACTCATCATCAATCAAATCCGCACCACCTTGTTAAGCAGTCTGATTGGACGAATCATCGGCAAAGTAGCGCAACCTTGGCTGAAAAGCATCGTCAAAGGGGTGAACCCCGACCAGTATAATGGCGCAAGTCTGATAGGATTGCGCGGAATTGTCGTGAAAAGTCATGGAAATGCTTCCAAAGAGGCTTTCCTAAGCGCTATCCGGCAAGCAGTTCGAGAGGTTGAACGTCAGGTACCGGCCAAAATTAAAGATCGGCTGGAACAGGTATTAATTGGAAAAGCGTAGGTTGCCATGTATTCTCGCATTATCGGAACCGGAAGTTATTTCCCGTCTCAAGTAAGAACCAACACCGATCTGGAAACCATGGTCGAAACCACCGATGAGTGGATCATCGAACGTACCGGCATTCGTGAGCGTCGTATCATTGGCAAAGATGAAAGCGTCGCCACCATGGGAGCAGCTGCTGCCCGTCAGGCCATCGAAGCCGCAGATATTGACAAGAATACTCTGGATATGATCATTGTCGCCACCACCAGTGGTGCGCGCTCCTTACCAAGCTCTGCCTGTGAAGTGCAGCGGGAGCTGGATATTCCAGCCATCCCTGCCTTTGATGTGGCCGCGGCCTGCGCAGGTTTTTGTTATGCACTCAGTGTGGCAGATCAATACATCAAAAGTGGCATGGCGAAACGCATTCTGGTGATTGGCTCTGATTGTTTGTCGCAGTTGATTAGCCCGGAAGATCGCAGCATGGTAATCCTGTTTGGTGATGCTGCCGGTGCTGTTATTTTAGAAGCGTCTGAGCAACCAGGTATTTTATCTACTCATATTCATGCCGATGGCAAGTATTCTGAGTTGCTGTATGTGGATAACCCGATCCGTGGCGATGTAGAGTCCGTTCACAACTCCTGGGGCTCGATGAAGGGGAACGATGTCTTTAAAGTCGCCGTCACTAAGCTATCGGAAGTGGTGGAGCAGACGCTGGCAGCCAACCAGATGGACAAATCTGAAATTGACTGGCTAGTACCCCATCAGGCCAACTTACGTATTATTTCCGCTGTTGCGCGCAAACTCAATCTGCCGATGGAGCAAGTGGTGATCAATTTGGATCGCTATGGCAATACATCGGCAGCAACGGTCCCAACGGCCCTGGATGAGGCCATACGGGATGGTCGGATTAAGCGTGGCCAAACCTTATTATTGGAAGCTTTTGGTGGTGGTTTTGCCTGGGCATCTGCTTTAGTGAAGTATTAACAGCTGCCGACCAACCACTGTTTTTAGACAGGACTCATACCATGACAAAAAAATTAGCAATTGTTTTTCCGGGGCAAGGCTCACAAAGTCTCGGTATGCTCAGTGAACTCTATGCTGCCCATGACGTAGTGCGTGATACCTTTGCTGAGGCGTCGGCTGCCTTAGGCTATGATTTATGGCAGTTGGTGGCAGAGGGGCCGGAAGCACAGCTGAATGAAACCGATAAAACCCAGCCTGCGCTATTAACCAGTTCAGTGGCATGCTGGCGTTTATGGCTGCAGCAAGGTGGAACCGTGCCTGCTTATCTGGCTGGTCACTCACTGGGTGAATACTCCGCTCTGGTCTGTTCCGGTGTATTGTCACTGGCTGATGCAGTGGTGCTGGTTGCTAATCGTGGCCGCTACATGCAACAAGCGGTCCCAGCCGGTACCGGTGCCATGTATGCCATTATCGGCCTGGATGATCAGAGTGTGGCTGAGTGCTGCGCCCAGGTTGCCAATGACGAAGTGGTTGCCCCGGTCAATTACAACTCGCCGGGCCAGGTGGTGATTGCAGGTCACAAAGCCGCCGTTGAGCGTGCCGGGGAAGCCTGTAAGGCGGCAGGTGCAAAGCGTGCACTACCACTGTCTGTCAGTGTGCCTTCGCATTGTGCTTTGATGAAACCAGCCGCGGCCACTTTGGCCCGTGATATGGCGGCGATGAACTTTCAGCCAGCAGAGCTGGCGGTCGTCAATAATGTTGATGTTGCCGTTTGTGGTGAAGCTGCGGCAATTCAGGATGCGTTGGTGCGCCAGCTGTATAGCCCGGTGCGCTGGACTGAGACCATTGAGTGGCTGGTGCAACAGGGGGTAACTGATGTGGTTGAGCTCGGCCCTGGTAAAGTTTTGGCAGGACTAGTGAAACGTATTGATAAATCGCTGACAACGACTTCGGTGAATGATAGTGCTTCTCTTGCACAGGCACTGACTGGCGAATAACACAACAAAGGTTTATTTATGACAGCTTTATTTTCTTTAGAAGGCAAGGTTGCACTAGTGACTGGCGCCAGCCGCGGCATTGGCCGGGCGATTGCTGAGCAATTAAAAGCGCAGGGTGCCACCGTGGTGGGCACAGCTACCAGTGAAAAAGGGGCGGCAGCCATTGCTGAGTACCTTGGTCAACCCAATACTGGCCTGGTACTCAATGTGACCGATACTGACTCGATTGAGGCTTGCCTTGCCAGCATTAAAAATAATTTTGGTGATATCGATATTCTGGTCAATAATGCCGGTATTACCCGCGATAATCTGCTGATGCGCATGAAAGATGATGAATGGTTTGATATCATGCAAACCAATCTTACGTCGGTGTTTCGTCTGAGCAAGGCGGTATTGCGTAGCATGATGAAAAAGCGTTATGGTCGTATTATCACCATAGGTTCGGTGGTAGGGAGTATGGGCAACGCGGGCCAAACCAATTATGCAGCTGCCAAGGCTGGTGTATTGGGTTTCACCAAGTCACTGGCTCGCGAAGTTGCTTCGCGCGGTGTGACGGTGAATGCAGTGGCTCCGGGCTTTATTGATACGGACATGACCAAAGAGTTATCGGATGACCAAAAAGAAGCTATTTTTGGCCAGGTGCCTGCTAATCGTTTAGGGCAACCGGCTGAAATTGCTGCAACTGTTGCTTTTTTGGCATCAGAACCAGCAGCCTACATTACAGGCGAAACGATTCATGTCAACGGCGGTATGTACATGGTGTAAGGCTTGCATGTCAGACCAGCAAAAAAATGCCGGTAGGACGACTTGCAACAACGCAGGCTTACGCATAAACTAGCGCCACATAAAATTGCACGAACTGTTGCGATTTAAATGAAAAAAGGAAGAAAAGATGAGCAACATCGAAGAACGCGTTAAGAAAATTATTGTTGAACAACTGGGTGTTAAAGAGGAAGAAGTCAAGCCTGAAGCTTCCTTTGTTGACGACCTTGGTGCAGACTCTCTGGATACAGTAGAGCTGGTGATGGCTTTGGAAGAAGAGTTCGATACTGAAATTCCTGATGAAGAAGCAGAGAAAATCACCACGGTACAATCTGCTATTGACTACGTCAAAGCCAACGCAGAATAAGCCGCTTTGGCTCAAAACGGGTAGCCTGGCTACCCGTTTTTTGTTGGGCCTTTTTATCTGGCCAATCTTGCCTCAGGCACAGTGTCGGTCCAAAATAAATTCTACTGCAGCATCCCAGACCGATGCTGCAGTAGAATTTATTTTCATCAGCTCCATTGGAGGATGCAGTGTCTAAACGTCGAGTCGTAGTGACGGGGCTGGGTTTACTCACCCCGGTTGGTAATGATGTAACCACCAGCTGGCAAGCCCTGCAACAAGGTAAAAGTGGTGCTGGTTTGATCCAGCACTTTGATACCGAAGCCTACAGCACTAAATTTGCTGCGATGGTCAAAGACTTTGATGTCGAACCATACTTTCCGGCGAAAGAAGCCAAGAAGATGGATTTGTTTATTCAGTACGGTGTTGCGGCTGGTATTCAGGCGTTCCGTGATGCTGGCATTGAGGTTACTGAACAAAATGCAGGTCGTATTGGCGCTGCCATCGGTTCTGGCATCGGCGGCTTGGGTCTGATTGAAGAAAATCACACCAAGTTACTCAACAGCGGCCCGCGCCGGTTGTCACCGTTTTTCGTCCCTTCAACCATCATCAATATGATCTCCGGGCAGCTATCTATCATGCTTGGTTTGCAAGGGCCAAACATTAGCATTGTCACTGCCTGTACCACAGGTGTGCACAACATAGGTCAAGCCGCCCGGATGATTGCCTATGGCGATGCCGATGTAATGCTGGCTGGCGGTGCTGAAAAAGGCTCAACCCCACTTGGCATGGGGGGCTTTGGTGCAGCCCGGGCTCTGTCTACCCGCAATGATGCACCGGAGCAAGCCAGTCGTCCCTGGGACAAAGACCGTGATGGCTTTGTGTTGGGTGATGGTGCTGGTGTGGTGGTACTGGAAGAATACGAGCATGCCAAAGCCCGCGGTGCCAAAATTTATGCCGAGCTGGCTGGTTTTGGTATGAGCGGTGATGCTTTTCATATGACATCACCGCCAGAAAATGGCCGTGGTGGTGCTATGGCGATGCAAAATGCGCTGAATGATGCTGGTGTGAACCCGGAGCAGGTCGGCTACATTAATGCCCATGGTACCTCGACCAATGCGGGCGACCTGGCAGAAACCTGTGCGATTAAGTCGGTATTTGCTGCCAACAAAGACAGCATTATGGTAAGTTCATCCAAGTCGATGATTGGCCATTTGCTGGGCGCGGCTGGTGCGGTTGAGTCGATCATCACCATTTTATCTTTGCGCGATCAACTGGTGACACCGACCATCAACCTGGATAATCCGGATGAAGGTTGTGATCTGGATTATGTACCGCATACGGCCCGTGATGCCAAATTGGACTACGCTTTGTGTAATTCTTTCGGCTTTGGTGGGACCAACGGTTCTATTTTGTTTAAGAAAGTATAACGGCCACCTTGCTAAGACAAAGCCCGCTTCATGCGGGCTTTGTTGTCTCTGCCTGTTAGAGCTTTCAGCTTAATCGGGCTTTGATTTTCGCCGCATGCCATTCTGCCTGGGTGATAGGGCTGGTTGCAATGCTGTGGTGGTTTAAACCGGCATACTGTTGTTTGCGCATGGCTACCTGCTGCATAATGGCCACAAGCTCCTCATCGGATTTTTTGTTCCAGTTGGCAATTTCGGCGATATGCCGGTAGCAACCAATACAAACTTTGTGCTGATCAAGCTTGCAGCAGGCAATGCAAGGGGAGTCAATCCTGCTCATGGCCAGACAATGCTTTATTTACCGGTGGTTCCAGCGTTAAACGTTGCGCCTGAATCACCACCTGGGTGCGGTTGGTGCACCCCAGTTTACGAAAAATAGCGGTAATGTGGGCTTTGACTGTAGCCTCAGAAATATTCAGATCGTACGCAATTTGTTTGTTGAGCCAGCCTTCGGTCAGATAATAGAGCACCTTGTACTGTTGATTGGTTAGCTGTGCCACCCGGGCTGCTAAATCCAGATCTTCGTCCTGGCTGGCTTGCTCTTGCAACGCTTTTTGCATCGAAGCCGGTACCCAAAGCTCGCCAGCCAGCACTTCTTTTAATGCTTCACTGATTTGTGCCGGGTTGGCCGATTTGGGAATATAAGCCGAGGCTCCAAACGAGATCACCCGCTTGACCACATCCAGTTCTTCACTGGCTGAAATCACCACAATAGGTAGGCTGGGATAGTTCTTGCGTAACTGAATTAACCCTAAAAAACCGCAATTGCCAGGCATGTGTAAATCCAATAGCAGTAAATCGGTATCCGGGTGTTGCTCCAATGCCTGACAGGTTGATTCAAATGAGTCGGTTTCGATGGTGGCTTTGGTACTGAAGGTGTTGCTGATGGCATTGATCAGCGCATTGCGAAACAGTGGGTGGTCGTCAGCTACGATCAATTTGGCCATATTTCCTCGTCATTCTTATTATGTGCACTATGGCGTAGTATAGAACGAAAGGCCGCAGTATGCGGCCTTAGTTCAGTTATCCAGTGGACAGCAAGCTGTACCTGCTAACGATTTAACCTCTTTTCAATCAATTGATCAACCACTGATGGATCGGCCAGGGTAGAAATATCGCCCAGTTGATCGTGCTCATTGGCGGCAATTTTACGCAGAATGCGTCGCATAATTTTACCTGAGCGGGTTTTCGGTAAGCCTTGTGGTGCCCACTGAATAATATCAGGGGATGCGATGGGCGAGATCTCCTGACGAACCCAGGCCCGAACTGCTTTGGTTAGTTCATCCGAAGGCTCAACACCAACCCGTGGAGTGACGTAGACATAAATACCCTGACCTTTGATATCGTGCGGATAGCCCACCACAGCAGCCTCTGCGATCGCATCGTGTGCTACCAGGCAGCTTTCAATCTCCGCGGTGCCCAGACGGTGGCCGGAGATATTCAGCACATCATCGACCCGGCCGGTCAGCCAGTAGTAGCCATCTTCATCGCGGCGGGCGCCATCGCCGGTGAAGTAGGTGCCTTTGTAGGTACTAAAATAGGTTTGCTCAAAGCGCTCGTGATCGCCAAAAACAGTGCGCATCTGGCCTGGCCAGCTATCCAGGATCACCAGGTTGCCCTCAGCGGCGCCTTCCTGCAATGTTCCTTCGTTATCGACAATGGCTGGTTTAACACCAAAGAATGGGCGGGTGGCCGAGCCTGGCTTTAAATCGGTAGCGCCAGGCAGCGGTGTAATCAGAATGCCACCGGTCTCGGTTTGCCACCAGGTATCGACAATCGGGCAATTGCCATGACCAAATTTCTCGTGGTACCAGCTCCAGGCCTCAGGGTTAATAGGTTCACCTACACTGCCCAGAGTCCGTAACGAGCTCAGTGAGCTTCCTTCCACCGGTGTATCGCCATGCGCCATCAGTGCCCGGATGGCAGTAGGTGCCGTGTACAAAATATTGACCTGATACTTATCAACAATCTGTGCCATCCGTTTGACGGAAGGATAGGTGGGCACCCCTTCAAACAAGACACTGCAGGCGCCATTGGCTAGGGGTCCATACACGATGTAGGTATGGCCGGTGACCCAGCCGACATCGGCGGCACACCAGTAAATATCGCCCGGGTGATAGTCGAACACATACTGATGAGTCATCGAGGCCCAGACCATGTAACCACCGGTGGTGTGAAGCACCCCTTTGGGCTTGCCGGTTGAGCCAGAGGTATACAAAATGAAGAGCGGATCTTCAGCACTCATCGGCTCCGGTTCGCAGGTTTTCGGTTGTTTGGCCAGGAGCTCGTGGTACCAGACATCGCGGCCTGGGTGTTCATCCACATTCTCCCCCACATGCTTCACCACGATGACATGTTGGACCGGGCTATTTTTTCCCAAATGGCCCAGAGCCAAATCCGTGTTGTCTTTTAGTGCAGTCAAACGACTACCGCGTGGAGCCTGATCGGCAGTGATGATCAGCTTGGAGTCGCAATCCTGGACCCGGCTACCTAAAGCATCTGGCGAAAAGCCGGCAAACACCACCGAATGGACAGCACCAATGCGCGCACAGGCTAAAATAGAGATAACGGCTTCCGGGATCATTGGCATATAGATGGTGACCCGATCCCCTTTACCCACCCCCAGCGATTTCATGCCGTTCGCAAGCTGACACACCTGCTCATACAGCTCCTGATAAGTTACATTCTTCTGCACGCCGGGTTCATCGCCTTCCCAGTAGTAAGCGATGTCATTGGCTTTGTGTGGCAGGTGGCGATCCAGGCAGTTGTAGCTGGCATTCAGCACACCATCTTCAAACCACTTGATGTTGATATTGCCTGGCTGATAACTGGTGTTTTTCACCTTGGTGTAGGGAGTAAACCAGTCAATTCGCTTACCATGCTCTGCCCAAAAGGACTGAGGATCCTGCACCGACTGCTGATACATGCGTTGGTAGGCTTCGTTATCAATCAAACAGCGCGCTTCGGCGGCAGCTGGAACCGGGTAAAGGCCTGGCTGTGTCATCACTGTGTCCCCATAGGTTTCAATGCAAATAAAGTAGTTATGTTCTAACCAATTACAGAGCGGAAAGAAATTAGACCATTGTCTAGCTCTGTGCTCGCGCTCGGTTAAAATGCAGCTGAAATCAGTTGGATTGACTGTAGCAGTTGATGCGACTAAAGGCTAATTGCGTAAACGGTGTCCCTGAACCAACCTTGTCGGTGAGAGTAGCTCAGAAAATAACCAGAGACCATACAACAAGAAAACCAGGGAGCACTGCATGAAACAACTACCATTTGCTAGTACCTTACTGGCAGCCAGTATGACGCTTGGCTTAAGTCAGGCCCAGGCATCCTTTACCGTAGGCAATACCGACATCAGTTTTGGCGGCTTTATTAAGCTGGACGTGATGCTAAACGATACACCGGATGGTAATTTGGCTACCGGCATAGGTCGCGACTTTTACGTGCCTTCGTTAACTCCGGTGGGCGGTGACGGTGAAAGCACCAAATTTGATATGCATGCCCGCCAGTCACGCTTCTTTTTTACTACCAGCACGCAACTGGACAATGGTAAAACGCTGGGCGCGCGCCTTGAGTTTGATATGATGTCAACCCCTGGAGGTGATCAGCGCATTTCCAATGGCTATTCCCCAGGCATTCGCCACGCGTTTTTTACCTACGATAAGTGGCTGTTTGGACAAACCTGGTCCACCTTTATGGACCTGACTTCGCTACCAGAAAGTGTGGACTTTGTTGGCAATACCGATGGCCAGATTTTCGTACGCCAACCGCAAATTCGCTACACCCATGGCAACTTCCAGTTTGCCATTGAAAACCCGGAAAGCACCATTACACCGGGACCAACCGGTGGCCGGGTGGTGAGTGACGATAACACCATGCCGGATCTGGTCGCGCGTTACAACCACAGAGCCGATTGGGGCAGCCTGTCGGTGTCCGGCTTAGTGCGCCAACTGGCTTATGAAGACAGAGCTTTGCAAATTGATGACAGCGTGATGGGGTACGGTTTGTCGGTAACCGGTAAAGTGATGGTGTCCGAGACCAATGATATTCGCTTTACCTTCAATACCGGCAAAGGTTTGGGTCGCTATATCGGTTTGAACACTGCCAATGGCGCTGTGCTGGATGCCAATGGCGAGTTGCACGCGATTAAATCAACCGGCTTTACCGCGGCCTATCGTCATGTCTGGGATGCCAACTGGCGTACCAATCTGATTTACGCCACCTTGCGGGTTGATAATGACACCGCATTAACCGGTGTCGGTGCCACCAAAAGTACCGAGAGTTTGGCGGCCAATATGATTTATCAGGCTTCCCGTCATTTGCAGTTTGGTCTGGAGTTTCGTCATGCCACCCGTAAATTGGAGTCCGGTACCGATGGTGATTTAAACCGGCTGCAGTTTATGGCCAAATATGACTTTTAAAGCCAGGTAAAGATTTCTAACCGAGCTTATTTTTTGCAATAATAGCGGCTGATGCCGCTATTATTTTGCGAAAAATTTATGACCCCCGCTGCGACCGAACTTGCTGTTTTACCTGCCACCAGCCAGGCATACCAATTGCTGTTTCAGGATGAACACCTGGTGGTGGTGAATAAACCCTGTCACTTACTCACGGTGCCTGGCCGGCATCCTGATAATCAGGATTGTTTAATCAAACGGGTGCAACAGCCATTTCCTTCTGCCAGCGTCGTGCACCGGTTGGATTATGACACCAGCGGGCTTGTGGTACTGCCACTGACCCCCGCTGCTCTGTCGGCAATTAGTAAGCAATTTCAGGCCCGCACTGTAAAAAAAACCTACCTGGCGGTGGTTTCAGGGAAGTGGTTGCAAGCCCAGGGGCGCATTGATTTAGCAATTGCCCCGGATGCTGAAAACCGGCCGCGATATAAAATTTGCCCGCAAGGCAAGGCATCAGTGACGGATTTCGAACTGTTGTCGTATGACACGACTACCCATACCAGCCGCATCCGACTTTCTCCCGTCACTGGACGTTCCCATCAATTGCGACTGCATACATCAGCATTGGGGCATCCGATCCTGGGAGACCCATTCTATGCACCGCAGGCTGTTCAGGACCAAAGTGATCGCTTGTTGTTGCATGCCGCAACCCTGACTTTGCTGCATCCTGTGAGCCAACAAGCGCTAAGCTTTGAAGCGCCCCCGGATTTTTAACGGCTACAGCCAGCCAAGCTATGGACCTTGAAGCCTGCTGGTCGCAAAGAAGTCGCCTTTGACCTTCATCACATTGTCGCAAGGGCAAGAGCTTGTTAGCATGGCTTTGCATTGTGTTACTTAAAATGAGAGCACCCCCAATGATTCGAGTTTTTGTCGTATTTACCCTGTTGCTATGTGTTCTGCCAGGTTTTGCCCAGAGCGAAGCGGCTGCTGTGCAAGCGGAGCAGGTACTTTTTCTTGGCCCTTTACCTGCTTTTGCTTCTGAAACGCTGCAACAAAGTGGCAAAGCCAAAGAACAGCGTCAGCAACTGCTGCGTTTATTGGAGCGGCAACCTGTTCCGGTCGCAGGCCGCTCCGTCGAGCTGTTTGGTCAGCGCTTGCAATGGCGTCAACTGACACCAACTGAAGCTTCAGAATCCGGCCCTGGTATCTGGTTTACGCAGTTGCAGCAGGAGGCGTTTTTCAGAGGGAAACTGGAAGTGACCGGTTTAAAAAAGCCTCAGTTGTATCTGAATTTTCAGCCGAAAAATGGCAGCAGTACCGAGCTGGTGCTGGCAACCGGTTGGCAGCAACTGCTGATCTTTACCGATGGGCGCCATGACGATGCAGATGTACGGTTGCAAGTGACCAGTGAGAATGGGGTAGACGTTGCATTTCGATTAGCAGCACAAGAGCCGGTCAATAATCGGTTACTGACCAATGCTGAAACCATCACTCAGTTGGCGCTATCACCGGATACCAATTGGATGCTGCTCAGCTTTAGTGGCCGCTCCGATGTCAGCGATACCCAGCTGCAGCGCACCGAGTTGCGTGATGTCAGTCGCAATCAGGTGCAGCGTAGCTGGAGTGGTCCGGCGCTGAGCCGGGCAGCCTTTAGCCCAGACAATCAGTGGCTGAGCTACATCGCCAACAACACACTGTGGCTGATGAACCTGAACACGGGTGAGTTGCGATCCCTGCTGGAGAATCAGACTGGCCTTGGGGCCTACCAGTGGGCACCCGATAGCAACAGCATCGTGCTGCAATGGACGGAGTCGGATACCAGCTTGCAGCAATCCAGGGCAAAAATGTACCGGGCACTGGAAGATCGTTGGCGGGGTTACCGTGATATCAGCCGGTTGTTTCAGCTGGATATTGCCAGCGGTCTGGTACGCGTGTTGACCGCCGATAAGCAAAGCAGCTCACTGAGCGATATACGTGCGGATAGCAAGGCCCTGCTGTATACCCAGCGGGTGAATGATCGCACTTCAGCACCTCATGCCAGCACCGCTTTGTTTGAGCTGGATTTAACCACCCTGCAACGTCGTGAAGTTGGTACTTTTTCGCATCTGAATCAAGTGCAGTACTATCGGGATCAATTGCTAGTGGTAGCCGGCCCGAACTTTGCCGGTGGCGCAGGGGTGAATCTGCCATCCGATGAATACGTAGCGAATGATTACGATGGTCAGCTTTATTTGATGGATCAAAAAGGTGAACATATTCAGCCTTTGTCGAAGGACTTTCATCCAGCCATCAGCTCGGTTGCGATTAATGCCCGTGGCCAGGTGATTGCCCAGGTGAGCGAAGGCGATCGCTCAGCCTTATACAGCGTCGATACCAACCGGCAGCGTTTTCAGAAACTGGCCTTGTCGCTGGATGTGATAGAGCGGTTTGCATTGGCCAATGATCGGGGAGCGACTGTGCTTGCGGTAGGCTCTGGCGTAGCAACACCACAACAATTAGAAATGGTTCGGCCTGGTCAGCGCCGCCCAACCGTATTGCATGATAGTGCAGCCTTGTATCAGCATATCCGGTTTGGTGAGGTGCGTGATTTTCATGTCGAGAATCCACAAGGCGATCGGATTGAAGGCCGTTATTACCTGCCACCGGATTTTGATGCCAGTAAAAAATACCCTGCTATCGTCTATTACTATGGCGGCACCACCACCGTCAACCGTCAGTTTACCGGGCGTTACCCGTTCCATCACTGGGCTGCCAATGGTTACATCGTGTATGTGGTGCAACCGCGCGGCACCATTGGTTATGGCCAGCGCTTTTCCGCGCTGCATGTTAACGCTTGGGGCAAATACACAGCGGATGACATTATTTATGCCACCGAGCGTTTCGTAGCTGAGCATGCCTTTGTCGACGGCAAGCGGCTGGGCAATATTGGTGCTTCCTACGGTGGCTTTATGACCATGTATCTGGCGACTCAAACCGACTTGTTTGCAGCTTCGACCTCGCATGCCGGCATCAGTGCGCTGAGCTCCTATTGGGGGCAGGGCTGGTGGGGGTTCCTGTACTCTGGTATTGCCAGCCGGGATAGCTTTCCCTGGAACAATCATGAGCTCTATGTGGGTCAAAGCCCGCTGTATATGGCGGATAGAATCAACACGCCATTACTGCTGATCACCGGTGACTCCGATGTCAATGTACCGGCTGGCGAGTCGCAACAGATGTTTACAGCGCTGAAATTGTTAGGGCGCGAGGTGGCCTTGGTCGAAATTCCGGGGGAGGATCACCACATCATTGACCGGGAAAAACGTTATGTTTGGTGGGATCATTTGTTGGCCTGGTTTGATAAGCACTTAAAAGACCAGCCCGATTGGTGGCAACATTTAAGTGATCATTGAGTAAAAAATGAAAAAACCAGCTAGTGCTGGTTTTTTTGTGTCAGAAAAATTAACACTGCTCAGATAAAAATATGATAAATTTATATAAATACTTGATTCCAAATGGTTTATATATTTGGCATGCTGCTTGCTTATTGAAGGCGACAACTTAAATATGATAAGGACATGTCATGTTAACAAAAAAATCAAAAGCAATTATTTACAGTGGTGTTTTACTCAGCGCATTAGCTTTTAGCTCGACTGCCAGCGCTTCTTTATTTGACAGCGGTTTGCCAGCGGGCTGGAATTGTGTCGGTGCTTGCGACGCCATGGGTGCTGATGGCGATGTCACTTTAGCGCCAACCGGTTCAGCGCAATATGGTTATGTGACTACAAGCAATGGCGTAACTGGAGTGGGCCTTCCGGGTTTAACTTCAGGTGCTACTACTGGTTCTACTCTGACTTCGGCTCTGTTTTCCGCTCAGGCTGGTGATGAACTGAATTTCTTCTTCAACTACATTTCATCCGATGGCGCTGGTTATGCCGATTATGCCTGGGCACGTTTGTTGGATGAGTTAAACAACGAAGTAGCGATTTTATTCACCGCCCGCACCACGCCAAGTGGCAGTATCGTCCCAGGTTTTGATATGCCAGATCCAACTGCTACATTAAATCCGGATGAAGTCTTGATGAATCCGGGCGCACCAGTTTGGTCTGGACTGGGTGATAGCTCTGGTACTTGTTGGTCTACTGGTTGTGGTTACACTGGATGGATCAGCTCCAGTTACAACATTGCAGCGACTGGCAATTATTTCCTGGAGTTTGGCGTTGTGAATTGGTCAGATACAGCTTATCAATCTGGTATGGCGTTTGATGGCATCACTGTAGGTGGCACCCCTATCGGTGATACCACACCGGTACCAGCACCAGCAACGCTGGGCTTGTTAGGTTTGGGTCTGCTGGGTGCCCGTTTGGCCCGACGCAAGAAATAACAATTTCAATTGAAGTTCTACAAGGCAGGCAGCAATGTCTGCCTTTATTTTTTTGTCTGGTACCACCAAAGTGGAAATAGTAAGGTTCCCGCCACTACACCAGCCAAGTGGGCATCGACTGCAACCTGAGCCGCTATCAGTTCTGCCAGCCCTTCATCGGGGCCTTTGATCTGCTCAAAGACAACTTTAGCCAGCACCAGCGCAAGCAAAAGCCAGCCTGTAGTGTCTTTGCGCCAGACATCAGCCAGAGCACCCAGTACCACCATGGCATGCAAAGCACCCGATAATCCTACCATTCGGTCCAATTGCGGCACGAACAGCAAGAGCAGCAGATTGGTGAGCATTCCCGCACTGAATAACCACAGCAAATAGCGATTGCTGTTGAAATGTCGTTGATGCAACAGCCAAAGTAAGCTAAGCCCGGCAAGGTTCAGTAACAGATGCCAGTGATTGGTGTGGAGCAAATTGGCGGTCAGCAAACGCCACCATTCACCAGCTAGTACCGCATCCGGCTGATAATTCAACTGCTGCTGCCAAGACTGAGGTAGCCCTAACAGCAGAGTCAGCATCAGCAGGACTATGCCAGTCTGCAGCATCGTCTGCCAGCAAAGCGGCTGCTTGTATCGAAGTAATCGTTTCATCTGGCTAGTCTAGCCAGAGTCTTTTGTGCTGTCATGAAGAATCTGGATTGATCTTTGCAGCGCTTCTCGGTAGGGTAAAGTTCGGTACAAAGTCCAGTAGCAGGTCCTTATGAAGTTTCTTCTTTCTTCGTTATTCTTACTATGCAGTTCGCCGCTGGTGCTGGCGTCAACTCCCGTACAAGCCGACCGTGAGCCAGAAGCGGCAACCGGTTATTACCAACAACAGCTGGTAGAGGCTCAGCATTTTATGGTATCAGCAGCCCATCCACTGGCCACCCAAGCTGGGCTCCGGGTACTGGAGCAAGGAGGCAGCGCCATGGATGCCGCCATTGCCGTACAATTGGTGTTGGGCCTGGTAGAGGCGCAAAGCTCTGGGATTGGTGGGGGCGCTTTTATCCTGCACTGGGATCAAGAGGGGCAACAGATGACCGCCTTTGATGGCCGGGAAACCGCACCTAAAGCCGCCACCGAACAGTTATTTATGCAAGGCGATACCGCCATGCCCTGGCGCGAAGCTTATGTTGGTGGAAAATCGGTTGGGGTGCCAGGTTTATTTGCCGTGATGTACCAGGCTCATCAGCGTTATGGCAAGCTGGTCTGGGAGCAGTTGTTTGAGGATGCGATTCAGCTTGCCAGTGAAGGTTTTCCGGTCTCTGACCGTATGGCGAGGCAGTTGGCTGTTGGTTGGAACCAGGGGATCCAACACAGTCCCGAAGCCAGTCAGTATTTCTATCCGGATGGTGAGCCATTGCAAGCTGGCGCTGTCATTACCAATCAATCCTACGCCGATATTTTACGTCAGGTTGCTGAGCAGGGCCCTCAGGCTTTTTATCAAGGTGAGAATGCGGCCGCTATGGTCAAGGCGGTACAACAAGCCAGTGTGAATGCTGGTGCTTTGGCCTTAACCGATTTAGCCGCCTATCAAGCGGTAGAGCGTAAACCAGTCTGTGGTTCGTATCGCAGTTACACTATTTGCGGTATGCCGCCACCCAGTTCTGGTGGTATCGCTGTGGTGCAAATTCTTGGCCTGCTGGAGCGTTTTGAAGTTGGGCAGTTAGCCCCGGATAGTGTTGAAGCAATTCACCTGTTTGGGGTGGCTTCGCAACTGGCTTTTGCCGACCGCGATCATTATGTGGCCGACAGCGACTTTGTTGAAGTCCCCATCCAGCAATTGATTGAGCCTGCTTATTTGGCAAGCCGCAGCCAACTGATCCAAACAGACAAAGCCCTGGCTGAAGTCAGCCCAGGTTCACCGGTCACAGAGTTAGCAAGGCTCAGCACTTCAAGCCCTGAGCTGAGCAATACCACGCATCTGTCCATCGTCGATGCCAAAGGCAACGCAGTTAGCATGACCTCAAGCATTGAAAATGTGTTTGGTTCTGGCCTGATGGTCAATGGGTATTTATTAAATAACCAGCTGACCGATTTCTCGCTCTCGCCTAAGCTCCATGGTGAGCTGGTGGCAAACCGGGTGCAAGGAGGTAAACGACCACGTTCGTCGATGTCGCCTGTGATGGTATTCGACGAGGCTGGAACGCTGCGCATTGTATTGGGCTCACCAGGCGGTAGCCGTATTATTAACTACGTGGCTCAGACGCTGGTCGCTTTGATTGATTGGCACTTGGATATTCAGTCTGCCATTAGTTTACCCCGTGTCACGCATCGCAATGATTTTTTGGCGCTGGAAAAAGGCACCGCGATTGAACATCATCAATCCGCTTTGGAACAAATGGGCCATCAGGTGCGGGTAATTGATTTAAACAGCGGCTTGCATGGCATCGTGATACTGGATACCGGCTTGCAGGGCGGCGCCGATCCTCGTCGTGAAGGTCAGGTACTGGGGCATTAAATGAAGGAAGAAACCATGACAGGGGTGGAGCAGCAACTGCAGGATGGGGTACTCAGCTTAACGCTTTTGCGTCCTGATAAAAAAAATGCGTTAAATCAGCGGATGTATCAGCAACTGGCCGATGCACTCAAGCAGGCGGCTCAAGATGACCAGGTAAAAGTGGTGTTGCTGCAAGGACAGGATAATTGTTTTACCGCAGGCAATGATTTGCAGGATTTTATGGGCGGCGGCGAGCTGAATCAACAACACCCAACGGTCCGTTTTTTGTATCAGTTGGCTGAGTTCCCTAAACCCATAGTGGCAGCGGTAGCTGGCCTGGCCATTGGTATTGGCACGACCGCCTTGCTGCATTGTGAGCTGGTGTATGCTACCGCAGATACGCGTTTTCAGTTGCCCTTTACCAAGCTTGGACTTTGCCCGGAGGCTGCGTCCAGCTTGCTATTACCGCAGTTGATTGGGTATCACCGGGCCTGTGAGTATTTACTGTTGGCAGAGCCATTCGATGGGCTGGAAGCAGAGCGGATGGGGTTGGTCAATCGCCTACTACCAGAAGCAGAGCTGCTTAATTTTGCCTGGCAAAAAGCCCGTCAGCTCGCTGCGATGCCAACGCAGGCGATTCAAAGCAGCAAACGTTTATTAAAGGCTAGTCAGCGGGAAGCTCTGCAGTATACTTTGCGCGAAGAGTTGAACGAGTTTCAGCAACTGCTGCAAAGCGATGCCTGTCAGCAAGCTGTGCAGCAGTTCTTTCAGAAAAAATAGCTAAGCAGAGCAGCGGCCGTTAGTTGCGGCCGTTGCTAAACGGATCATTCTTGATTTCGGCCACCAGCCAACGGCCACGCACCCGTACCATCCGTACCACCCGCATTTCATTGACGATGCGGCCATCAAAAGGGCCGCTAAATACCAGCATCACATCGGTTTCATTGCCGTATTGTTCACGCAGGTTCTGGCCAGCCCGGTTCACATTAATCGTGACTTCATCGTACGACATATTGATTAAGGTACGGGCAACCTGACGGGTGGTGCCATAATGAGCAATGAGCTCAGCAAGCTCCGGCGTACTCAGGTTTTTCGCTAACTCCAGGTCACTTTTGTTGTAGATGGCATCAAAGAACTCAGCAGCAGCATGTTCAGGGGCATGAAACGTACCAGACAAAGCTTCATTTTGTTCAGAGCAAGCAGTCAACAACAGCAGCAAAAAAACAGCAACGAATAAGCGTATTGGCATGAAGGATTAGGCTTTTAAAAGTCAATACAGAACCCAAGTTTGGGCTTAGAAATCCAATCTGTAAAGTGCCAACTTTATACAAGGCTAAATACCGGTCACAAAAAAAGGCCGCCGCAGCGACCTTATAAAGCAAAAAACTGTCTGAAACTTACGCTTGCAGCTCTTGCTCGGTAAAGACATCCGCGAACAGTGGGCTGGACAGATAGCGCTCAGCAGAGCTTGGCAATATCACCACGATGTTTTTGTCGGCATATTCAGGCAGCTCGGCCAGTCGCTTGGCTGCAACTACAGCGGCACCGGAGGAAATACCCGCCAGAATGCCTTCTTCCTTCATTAGTCTATGTGCCATGGCAATGGCTTCGTCGTTGCTGACTTGCTCAACGCGGTCAATCATCTCCAGATCCAGGTTGCCTGGGATAAAGCCAGCACCAATGCCCTGAATTTTGTGTGGGCCAGGCTTTAACTCTTCGCCGGCACGTTTTTGGCTGATCACCGGGGAGTCGACCGGCTCAACGGCGACACTCACCAGAGGATGCTTTTTCTCCAGCTTGATAAAACGACTAACCCCGGTAATGGTACCGCCGGTACCAACACCAGCGACAAAGACATCCACCTTGCCATCGGTATCGTTCCAAATCTCAGGGCCTGTGGTTTCAAAATGAATTTGCGGGTTGGCCGGGTTGTCGAACTGCTGCAACAACACATACTTTTCCGGATTGGACGCCTGAATTTCTTTCGCCTTATCAATAGCGCCTTTCATGCCTTTCGGACCTTCGGTCAGTACCAGGTTGGCACCCAAAGCTTTCAACAGCTTACGGCGCTCCAGACTCATGGTCGCCGGCATGGTCAGGGTCAGTTTGTAGCCGCGGCTGGCGGCAACGAAGGCCAGCGCAATACCGGTGTTGCCCGAGGTGGGTTCAATCAACTCTTTACCTTCACCTAGTAAACCTTTTTGCTCGGCATCCCAGATCATAGCGGCACCAAGACGGCATTTCACACTGAAACTTGGGTTGCGCGCTTCGATTTTTGCGTAGACATTACCGCCGGTCACGCGATTGAGTTTGACCAGGGGGGTACGGCCAATGGATAAGGAATTGTCTTCAAAGATGTTTGCCATAACAGCATGCTCCGGTTTGCTAGCAGATTTTCGTTAAATTAACGCCTGGATGGCCAAAAGCAAAGAAGCGTTTTGCTATATGTTATTCCGCTTGCACCACAGTTGCCTTTGTCAGCACTGGCACGACCAGCGCCAACAAGGTAAAGTAGCAGCTTGCGAGTAATAAAGGTCTGTTTATGTCGTTTCAAAGTACCGAACACTATATCGTTTCCGATGAGTTGGCACTGGCGGTCAATGCGGCGGTTACACTGGAAAAGCCCCTGTTAATCAAAGGCGAGCCGGGTACCGGCAAAACCCGCCTGGCGGAAGAGCTGGCTGGGGCCCTGGGAGCTGAACTGATTAGCTGGCCGATTAAATCCACCACCAAAGCCCAGCATGGTCTGTACGAGTACGATGCGGTCTCGCGTTTGCGTGACAGTCAGCTTGGCAGTGATAAGGTGCAGGACATCAGCAACTACATTCGCCCCGGCAAGCTGTGGCAGGCCTTTACCGCAGAACAGCGTCCGGTGCTGCTGATTGATGAAATCGACAAAGCCGACATCGAGTTTCCAAACGATTTGCTGTACGAGCTGGATCGCATGGCCTTTTACGTGCATGAAACCGGTGAAGAAGTGGCTGCTAAACAGCGGCCTATCGTGATCATTACCTCGAACAATGAAAAAGAGCTGCCGGATGCCTTTTTGCGCCGCTGCTTTTTCCATTACATTCGCTTCCCGGATGAGGCCTTATTGCGTGGCATTGTTTCGGTGCATTTCCCGGCCATTCAGTCCGAGCTGCTTAGCACAGCACTGGAGGTCTTCTTTGAGCTGCGTGAGTTGCCCAGCCTGAAAAAGAAACCTTCTACTTCGGAGCTGCTGGATTGGTTGAAGCTGCTGCTGGCGGAAGAGATACCGGCCGAGGTATTGCGCGACAAACAACAAAAGGGCGGTTTGATGCCGATGTTTGGTGCCTTGCTGAAAAACGAGCAAGACGTTGCCCTGGTGGAAAAACTGGCCTTTATGGCGCGTCGCCGCTGATGCTGGTTCAGTTTTTTCAAACCCTGCGCAAGCATGGTCTGAGTGTTAGCCTGACGGAGCTGCTGGATTTGCTGGCCGCTTTAAAGCAGCAGGTGATCTTTGCCGACACCGAGGCATTTTACCATTTGGCGCGTTTGGTGCTGGTAAAAGACGAGCGCAACTACGACAAGTTTGACCGCGCCTTTGCCGAGTACTTTGAAGGGGTGGCGGCGGTCGATATCGCAAGCTCCATTCCGGATGACTGGCTAAAGCCCGATGTGATCCGTCAGCTGACTGACGCGCAAAAGCAAGCGTTGAAAGGCCTTGGCAGTCTGGATGAGCTGCTCAAGCAATTTAAAGAGCGTTTAGCCGAGCAGCAAAAACGTCATGCCGGTGGTAACAAATGGATTGGCACCGGTGGCACCTCGCCCTTTGGAGCTTATGGCTACAACCCTGAAGGGATCCGGTTGGGGCAGGAGGGCTCCGGCGCCCGTCGGGCCGTCAAAGTCTGGGACAAGCGCGAATTTCGCGATCTCGACAGCGATGCCGAGCTCAACAACCGCAGCATCAAGCTGGCGCTGCGTCAGTTACGCCGCTTTGCCCGAACCGGTGCCAGCCAGGAGCTGGACTTACCGGAAACCATTCGCGCGACCTCGCAGCAGGGGGGACTGTTGGATTTGCAATGGCAACCCGAACGGCACAATGCCATCAAAGTACTGCTGCTGTTGGATGTGGGCGGCTCGATGGACGATTACATCCACGAGTGCGAGCAGCTGTTTGCCGCCGCTCGCAGCGAGTTTAAGCAGTTGGAGTTTTTTTACTTTCACAACTGCGTGTACGAAGGCGTTTGGAAACACAACCAGCGCCGGCGCGAGCAACAAACCAGGGTGATGGATTTAATTCATACCTACGGTTCAGATTACAAAGTGATCTTTGTCGGCGATGCCACCATGGGCCCTTATGAAATCGCCTGGCCCGGTGGCAGTGTGGAGCATTACAACGAAGAGCCAGGCGAAGTCTGGTTAAAGCGCCTGCTGGCGCAGTATCCGAAAGCTGTGTGGCTAAACCCACAACCCGAGACCTGGTGGCCGCACTATCAGTCGATCGGCTTAATCCAGCAGATTATGGCTAAACGCATGTATCCACTCACCCTGGATGGTTTACAACAAGCCATGCGCACCTTACTGAGCTAGTGGGGCGCCGCACTTCTGCGGTTGACCTACTGAGCTGGTAGCATCAAGCGCAATGTCACAAAAGATTTGACGTGTCAGCTTTTGCTGACAGCGCTATAATCGGTTTATAACGAGCAGATCTGACTGCACAGATCGATCCAAACAAGGTTAGGCTATGAAAAATGTTGTGATCAGTGGCTCAGGTGTGTTTACACCGGCCGATAGTATTTCCAACGAGGAGCTGGTCGCCAGCTTCAATCAGTATGTTGATAATTTCAATCAGCAGCATGCCGCTGAGATTGAACGGGGCGAACTGGAAGCTTTAGGGCATTCCAGTTGTGAGTTTATCGAAAAAGCCTCCGGCATCAAATCACGCCATGTGTTGTACAAAGATGGCATCCTGGATCCTGCGGTGATGCACCCGGTATTTCCGCGCCGCGGTGAAGATGAAATCCCCGAAATGGTCGAGATGGCACTGATCGCAGCCAAAGAAGCCATGGCCGAAGCCGGTAAAACCGCAGCAGATATCGACTTGATCATCTGTGCAGCCTCCAACATGCAGCGACCATATCCAGCCTTATCGGTAGAATTGCAGCAGCAATTGGGGGCCGCCGGTTATGCTTTTGATATGAATGTGGCTTGCTCGTCGGCTACCTTTGCCATCAGCAATGCCGTCAATGCCATTCGGGGCGGCACTGCCAAAGTGGTACTGGTAGTCAACCCTGAGTTTGCCTCTCCGCAGGTCAATTACCGCAGCCGCGATAGCCACTTTATTTTCGGTGATGTTTGCACGGCGACCATTATCGAAGCCGAAGACACCTGTCGTTCACCGCTGGCGTTTCGCATTTTAGGCATGCGACTTAAAACCGAGTTTTCCAACAACATTCGCTGCGATATTGGCTACACCGAGCATTGTTTCGAAACATCGGAGCCAGAGATTGCCTTTTTCCGCCAGCAAGGCCGTAAAGTGTTTAAAGAGCTGCTGCCATTGGTGGCCGATGTGATTGCGACTGAGATGGCAGCGCAGCAGGTCACACCGGATCAGTTAAAGCGCTTATGGCTGCACCAGGCCAATATCAATATGAATATCTTTGCCGCCAAAAAAATTCTCGGCAGGGATCCATTACCGGAAGAAGCCCCTCTGGTACTGGACCGCTACGCCAACACGGCGTCAGCCGGTTCCATTATCGCATTTCATCAGCACAAAACCGGTTTGCAAGCAGGCGATAAAGCCATTCTGTGCTCCTTTGGTGCAGGCTATTCCATCGGTTGTCTGGTGTTAGAGCAGGCGTCGTTCTGATACGCCGGTTGAACGGCAAGGAAGCCGTTCCAACGCGTGTTGTCTCCAATGCTTTGTAACAAAGTATGTCGGTTGCAGCCGTTGCTGCAGGCCTTATAGCACGATGAGGCTTTTTTAAGTTTTTGATTTAAATAACTAATTGACTACCCTCCATCTCGCCCAACAACTATCAGCCTGCAAATGAACGTGCATCAATAGATATTTTTAGCATCCATCTGGCAGCAAATTTCGTTAGTATAGAACCAATTAAACTTATTTCTAAAGTGAGTTCCATGGCAAAGCAAAAACTAAAAATTATCTTGCCAGTACTGATCCTGTTGTTGGCGATCGCATTAATGATGGTCTTGATGAAAGGACGGCAACCAGCCGAGCAGCGCCAGGACTTGCCGGTAGGGGTCCTGGTCGACACCATTACGGCACAGCCGCAAACACTGACTTACCGCATTGCTTCTCAAGGCACGGTCCGGCCTAAATTAATGACCAGTCTGATTTCTGAAGTCAATGGCCGCATTATTGACGTTTCGCCCAACTTTGTCGAAGGTGGATTTTTTGCTGCCGGCGAAGTATTGGTGACGGTAGAACAGGATGATTACTTAACCGCACTCAAAGCAGCCGAAGCCAATTTGGCGCGCGCGACCGCTGCGCTGCAGGAAGAGTTAGCCCGGGTGCGGGTGGCCGAAGAAGAGTGGGCCTCTTTTACCGAAGGGGAGGCGCCTGAACTGGGTTTACGCCGGCCGCAATTAGCGCGTGAGCTTGCCAATGTTCGCTCGGCAGAAGCGGAGCTGGAGCGTGCTGCGCGGGATCTTAGCCGAACAGAGATCCGCGCTCCTTACGCAGGTTTGCTGCAAAGCAGAGCGGTGAATTTAGGGCAGTTTATCAGCCGTGGTACTGTGCTTGGCAGCATTTTTGGTACCGATCTGGCCGAAATCAGGCTTCCGCTAAGCGATAACGACTTGGCCTTTATGCAGCTCCCAACGGCAGCACAGCCACAGTTTCCATCGGTTGAGCTCAGCGCTCTGGTGGCGGGGCAGCCACAGCAATGGCAAGGCAAACTGGTGCGCACCGAAGGCGTGTTGGATGAGCGTAGCCGGGTCATTTATGGCGTGGTGCAGGTAGACGATCCTTATCGTCTGCAGGCTGATGGAAAGCAACCTCTGCGCTTTGGCCGCTTTGTCCATGCCAGCATCGATGGGATCTCTTCCGAGCAAGTGATCCCGGTGCCCCGTAATTTATTGCGGCCTGGCAATCAGCTATTGCTGGTAAACAGCGAGCAGCAACTGGAGTTTCGTACGGTCCAGGTACAGCGTACCGATGAGCGTTATGCCTACGTGGTAGCAGGGCTTGCCGCTGGTGAGCATTTGGCCGTTTCTGCCTTGCCCAATCCCTTAGCGGGCATGCAGGTGCGGCTTGGCCGAGTGGATGGTGAATGGCTGGAAAGTCCGGCAGACGCTGGCACTGAACAAGCGGGAGACTAAGCATGGATACGCATAAAGGCATTATTGCCTGGTTTGCCCGCAATAGTGTTGCCGCCAACTTGTTGATGGTGGTGCTGATTATTGCTGGCGCCGCTTCGTTAATGACCATCAAGAAACAGATCTTCCCGGAAATTGCGCTGGATGAAGTCACCATTCGGGTGCCTTATCTGGGCGCTGCGCCGCAGGAGGTCGAAAGCGCGGTAATTGATAAAATTGAAGAGCGGCTGCGTTCCATCAATGGCATTAAGCGCATTCGCTCAACCGCCGTCGAAGGTTTGGGCACGGTACGGGCTGAAATCTCATCCAGTTACGACATCATGGAAGTAATGGATGAAATCAAAACTCAGGTAGCCGCTATTGCAACCTTTCCGGAGCAGGCAGAGCGCCCTGTGGTGTACCGGCAACGGTTTCAGAGTACGGTGATTTGGCTCTCACTCTACGGCGATGCCGATGAGCGCAGCATGAAAGAGCTGGCCAAACAAATCCGCGATGACTTAAAAAAACGCTACAGCATCAGCCAGGTCGAGGTGGTCGGTGCCCGCGACTACGAAATCTCCATTGAGTTATCCGAGGCGGTGCTGCGGGAGTATCAATTAACGTTTGATCAGGTAGTGCAAGCCATTCGCGGCAGCTCGGTAGATATTCCGGGCGGCTCTATCCGCTCCGAGGCTGGCAATATCTTACTGCGAACCAAGGGCCAGGCGTACCGCGGCCATGAGTTTGCCGATATTATCCTGCTGCGCTTTAACGATGGCACCCGGCTCAGACTGGGCGATATTGCTTACATCAATGATGGCTTTATCGAGCGCGAGGGCGAGGCTACCTTTGATGGGATGCCCTCGATCTCCATCCGGGTAGATGCAGTTGGCGATGACAACAGCCTGCAAATTTCAGCAAACGTGAAGCGTTATGTCGAAGAGCAGCGTGAGATCCTGCCGGCGGGTATTTATCTGGATCATTGGGGCGACAGCAGTTACTACCTGCAGGGCCGCATCGAACTGATGACCAGCAATCTGCTGTACGGTGTCTTGCTGGTGCTGCTGGCACTCACCTTGTTTCTGGAGTTTCGGATTGCTTTTTGGGTTATGGTCGGGATCCCGGTCTGTTTTCTAGGTGCCCTGGCACTGATGCCACTGCCGATGTTCGGTGTTTCCATCAACATGATCAGCTTGTTTGGCTTTATTCTGGTGCTCGGTATTGTGGTGGATGATGCCATCATTATTGGTGAGAGTGCTTTTAGCGAAATCGAGAAAAAAGGCAAGTCGATGGACTCGGTCATCGCCGGGGCCAAGAAAGTGGCCATGCCAGCGACCTTCGGTGTGCTGACCACCATCGCCGCCTTTCTACCCATGCTGATGGTGGGCGGCGCCATGGGGCCGATTTGGGAGTCGATTGCCTGGGTGGTGATACTGTGTCTGGCATTCTCTATCGTCGAGTCCAAGCTGATTCTGCCTACCCACATTGCCCATATCGACATGAAACCCTGGGATCCAAACCGGCATGGCTTGTTTTATGCCAGTGGCCGCGGCACCAGTAATTTCTTACGCAGTATCCGGGAATGGGTGGCCGCTAAACTGCAGCACCTCATTCATCAACACTACCGGCCCTTTATTCGACGCTGCATTGAGTTTCGCTATCTGACACTGGTTAGCTTTTTCTCAATGATGCTACTGATGATAGGTTTGCTGGGCGGGGGCTTTGTCCGTTGGGTGTTTTTCCCGGATATCCCAAGCGACTTTATTCAGGCCAGTATCTTGATGGAAGAAGGCTCGTCCAGTCAGCAAACGCAGCAGGCACTGGATGAGATGGAAGCCGCATTAATGCGCACCAATGAGCGGCTGAAATCCGAATACAATGCCGATGTGATTCAGCACCGGCTGGTGTTCTTAAACAGCGATACCCGTGGGCAGATGGTACTGGAGTTGGAAAAAAGCGAAGGCCGTGAAATTGATGGCTTTGAAATTGCCCGTATCTGGCGTGAAGAAATGCCAGAGATTGCCGGCATGCGTTCATTTAATATCAATGCCTCTACCGGCGCTGGTGGCGGCGGTGCTGATATAGCGCTGCAAATTCGTGGTGATAATTTGCAGATGCTGGAAGCGGCTGCCGAAGAGCTTAAGCGAGCGCTGGAGCAATACGAAGGCGTGTACGATATTCAGGATAACCTGAGTGGTGGCAATGACGAGGTGGTGCTGACACTGAAACCTGAGGCGGACTTGCTTGGGTTAACGCTGGCCGATGTAGCACGCCAGGTACGTTATGGCTTCTATGGTGCCGAAGCGCAGCGGGTACAGCGCGATGGCGAAGAAGTGAAAGTGATGGTGCGCTACCCGAAAGATGAGCGCAACTCACTGGGTAATTTAGAGCAGATGCGGATCCGCACTGCCGATGGTGGTGAGGTGCCCTTTAGTATGGTCGCCAGCTATCAGTTGCAGCCGGCCTTTAATGCCATTAACCGGGTCAATGGTGAGCGGGCGGTCACCATTACTGCGGCGGCAGATAAAGATCGCATCGAGCCGGGCCGGGTGGTGCGGGAAGTTCGCCAGGGCATTATGAAAGAACTGCCTAAGCAATACCCTGGTGTCACCACAGCGCTGGAAGGCAGCAGCCAGGATGAAATGGATGCGCAGCGCGATATGTTCAAAGCCGCCGTGCTGGCGCTGTTTTTGATTTATGCCTTAATGGCCATTCCACTGAAATCCTACAGCCAGCCGCTGATTATTATGAGCGTGATCCCCTTTGGCCTGATTGGGGCTGTGGTTGGCCATATGGTCCTGGGGCTTAGCATGAGCATTATGTCGGTGTTTGGCCTGATAGCGTTGGCCGGGGTGGTGGTGAATGACAGTTTGATCATGGTGGATTTTGTCAATAAAGCCAGAGCGGCCGGGCACAGCATCCGTCAGGCGGTGGAAGAGGCCGGTACCATGCGTTTTCGTGCCATCGTACTGACCTCGATGACCACCTTTTTGGGCTTAACGCCCATCGTGCTGGAGCGTAGTTTGCAGGCGCAAATCGTGGTGCCGATGGCAGTATCGCTAGCCTTTGGTATTTTGTTTGCGACTGTGATTACTTTGATCCTGATCCCGGCGCTTTATGTCATCCTGGAAGACGTGAAGAACCTGTTTCGCAGCAAGGAGCAAAAAATCGATACCCGCTTAGGCGAACTTAGCTGAATCAATGCACTATAAAAAAGCCCCTGATGTCAGGGGCTTTCTCTTAACACTCAATAATATTCACGGCGAGGCCACCGCGCGAGGTTTCTTTGTACTTGGTTTGCATGTCCTTGCCGGTGTCCCACATGGTTTTAATCACTTTATCCAGCGACACCTTGTGATCGCCGCTGCCCCGCAGCGCCAGTCGTGACGCATTGATGGCTTTCACCGCCCCCATGGCATTGCGCTCAATGCAAGGCACCTGTACCAGGCCACCGACCGGATCGCAGGTTAGGCCTAAATTGTGTTCCATGCCAATTTCTGCTGCATTTTCTACATGGCTGGCTGAGCCACCCAGAATTTCCGTTAAGGCGCCGGCGGCCATTGAACAAGCGACACCCACTTCGCCCTGACAACCGACTTCGGCACCCGAAATAGACGCATTCTTTTTGTACAAAATGCCAATGGCGGCAGCCGTTAACAGATAACGCATAGCTATATCCGGCGTAACCGGCTGGATAAACTTGTCGTAGTACATCAGTACTGCCGGGATAATACCGGCTGCACCATTGGTTGGGGCAGTGACCACCCGGCCACCGGCGGCATTTTCTTCATTCACAGCCAGAGCAAACAGGTTCACCCAGTCCATCACCTGCAAAGGATCCGAGCTTTTCTCCACACTGAGCCGGCGGTACAGCGCCGGTGCCCGTCGTTTTACTTTCAGACCACCCGGCAAGACACCCTCGGTGCGAATACCTCGCTCGACACAATCGCGCATGGTCTGCCAGATATGAAACAATTCATCTTTCACCTGACTGGGCTTACGCAATACCTGCTCGTTTTCCAGCATCAGGCTGGAAATCGATAAACCATGCTCTTTGCAAAGCGCCAGCAGCTCTGCCGCACTTTCAAACGGGTAGGGCGGCGGGTTATCAGCAGCAAACTGACTGGCCGCTTCTTTTTCTTTGGCAAAATCTTCGGCTTTGACAATAAAGCCACCACCAATGGAGAAATAGACTTCTCGCAATAGCTCGGTATCGCCGTTCCAGGCGACCAGCTCCATGCCATTGGAGTGCTCTTTGAGGGTCTTGCGCCGATGAAAGGTAATGGCGCCTTCCCGCGGGAATTTCACCGGCTGTTGTTGCGCCAGCAGCAGTGATTGCTCTGTGTGTACCTGATGCAGCAGTTCTGGGATCAGATCCGGGTCGATGCTCTCCGGCAGGTAGCCACTAAGCCCAAGAATAACCGCTTTGCCGGTGCCATGGCCAATACCGGTCTGCCCCAGCGAGCCATAGAGCTCAACCTTAATACGATTGACGGACTCAAGCTGACCCAGTTGTTTCAGCTGTTCGGTAAACTGATGCGCAGCCCGCATCGGCCCGACGGTATGTGAGCTGGAAGGGCCTATGCCAATGCTGAACATATCAAAAGCGCTGATAATCATAAGTTATATAAACGAATTAGAACCAAGATAGCTGGATTGTAACTCAAAGCCGGGTAGGCTGTAAGTGCTGTTGGAACTGGTCAGGTCTGGTTACAGCTGTACCCCCTGTCAGTGCTGTATCTCAAGATTTACATGAAATTTTCTAAGGCAAATGAAAGCCGCCCGGCTGGAGCAGGGCGGCCGTTTTAGCATGGGGGAAATGGTTAATGCTTCGCTGCAGCTTCCACTGCGCGCATCACCCGCAGCACATTACCCGACCAAAGGGCCCGGATCTCATCCTCACTGTAGCCACGTCGCATCAGCTCCCAGGTCACATTGATGGTTTCAGTGGCATCGTCCCAGCCTTCCACGCCGCCGCCGCCATCAAAATCGGATACGATGCCGACATGCTCAATGCCAATGCGATCCACCGCATAATCGATATGATCGATAAACTGCGCTAAGGTTACATCCTGGTAGGTACGACGCAGCTCAGTCAGGCCATCCATATAGGCTTTGATCTCAGCATCGCTGGCGCCGCCCCAGCCGGCCGACAGATACTGCTGACGCAGTTCATCCTGGCCGCGCTGAATGCGGGGATCGACATTGGCGACATAGCTGCGAAAGGCCACCATCTGGGCAACACCGCCATTGGCTTTAATCGCATCCAACTGCTCATCATCCAGATTCCGCAGGTTGGGGTGCACGCCGGAGACCCCGGAGTGGGAGGCAATCACCGGTGCGCGTGACAGGGCGATGGCTTCCAGTGAGCTGCGTTTACCCACGTGCGAAATATCGACCATAATGCCGTAGTCATTCAGCTTTTTAACCAGCTGACGGCCCAAATCGGTTAAGCCCTGATCCGGTTTATCGCCCTGATCCAATCGCGGATTGGAGCTGCCACCAAACTGGTTATTGCCCATATGGGTAATGCCGACATAGCGGACACCGCGCTCGGCCCACAGTGGAATTTCATCGACACTGGTGCCCAGCGGATAGGCATTTTCCATACCAATCAGCGCCACCAGCTTGCCTTGTGCATGCAAGGCTTCCACCTCATCGGCCGTGCGGGCCAGACCAATTTGATCACGGTAAGCCCTGGTCATGCGTTTAATGGCCTGATAACTTTCTTCGGCACGGGCTCTGGCTGCGGCATAGCCTTGCTCCGTCATCGAGCCCTGGCCTACATAGACAATGAAAAAAGCGGCATCCAGGCCACCGGCGCGCATCTTGGGCAAATCGACCTGGGCCCGGGTCATCACGCCCGGATCCATTTGATGCGTAGCGTAACCGCGGGCAATATCGACATGGGTATCGAGCGTGATCACGCGGGAGTGCAGCTGCCAGGCTTCACGTTCGCTGACATCGCGCGGCTGGCGCTCTGCCAGGGCTGAGCCCATTAGCAGCAAGGTACTGGCCGCTAAGGCGCTGAAGAGTTTTGACATAGGATGCTCCTGTTCCTGAGGTGATTTTTTAGTATAAGTGCGCCAACAGGATAACGGTCCCGGGCTTAAAGTGCCATCCTCTTTATCCTCGGAATCACGGCATTAACAGCAAGCGTTAATGGTTCATCAAGCGGGCGGCAATCATGGAAGCCAGCACAACAAAGCCGATAGCCAGGCCAAAGTACAGCGTCTCCAGCGTGGCACCCACTTCCACCGCTTGCTCCAGAAACAAAATCACCAGAATCACCGATGCCACCTGCATCAGGGTGATTTTTAAGTCATGAAAACTTTTGATATCGAGCGCTTTTAACAGGCCTTTATCCCGTTCAACTGTCCTGGTAAGAAACAACCGGTACAAGGCAGAAGCAATGATCTGAAAAGTCAGGGCGATTAACAGGGTATCCAGTACCTTAAGTAACTTCACCGCCAGGCGTTTGCCTTCATCTGCTTTGACCGGAATCGCCATCACAGTATCGACAATGATGCCATAGACAATGGACACACTGGCAGCATAGAGCAGGCAAGCCGAGGCCGCGCAGACGATAATAGTCAGAATCACCAGAATGCGACTACTTTGCAGTAATTTTTCCATGCCGTTTCCTCAAGTAAAGGATGAATAAGCTGCCAGATTTGAACGTGCCAACACGACTTGGTTCCTTGTACAGCTCGAACATTGCTTTGGTTTGCCGGGCTCAGTGTTAGCGGACCTGGTAGTGCCAGCTTAAGGTTGCCCCAGCTGTTGCTTTAACCGATGCAAAATAGCGGCAGTCGCGCCCCATATCAGTTGCTGGCGCCAATGCAAAAAGTACACTGGGTACTGCCGGCCCTGATGCTGCCAGTTCCATTGTTGCCAGCGCTCTTCTTGCCATAGTTCTGCCAAAGGTGCATGAAAGATATCGGCCACTTCATCCAGTTGCAGTTGCCAGCGGGGTGGGGCATGCACCAGTCCCAGCCAGGGCTCTATCACAAAGCCGGTGCTGGTGGCTTGTGGCGGCAGCTGACCCACAATGGTGACATCAGCAGGTGATAGCCCCACTTCTTCTTCGGCTTCGCGCAGCGCCGCCATCTTGCTGCTTTCACCGGCTTCAATGCGGCCACCAGGAAAACTGATTTGGCCGGGATGATGCTTTAAATGCTCAGCGCGCTTGGTCAGCACTAATTCCAATCCTTTAGGGCCTTGCAAAAAAGGCAGCAGCACCGCAGCCCGTTGTGTACCGCTCTGGTTCTGCAAGGTAGGTGCTGCCATGGGCGGCACATGGGTGTTAAAGCGGGCGAGTAGCCAGTCGGTATCCCAACTCATGTTAAGTCTTCAGCTGTATTTTGCAGTACCGGCAGAATTTTGTGCACTTTATCCAGCGTTTCCTGGTACTCGCTGTTCACTTCCGAGTCGGCCACGATGCCGCCGCCGGCCCAGCAGTGCAGTTGGCCGTTGCAGGCTACCAGGGTGCGGATGGCGATGTTGGTGTCCATATCACCGCTCTGGTCGATGTAACCGATGGAGCCGCAGTATACCGAGCGGCGGTGTGGCTCCAGTTGCTCAATAATGGTCATGGCGCTGATTTTTGGCGCTCCGGTGATGGAACCACCCGGAAAGGCGGCTTGCAGCAAATCGGTGGCATCGAGATCGGCGCGCAGGGTAGCGGTAACGGTGCTCACCAGATGATGCACCGCCGGATAACTTTCAATGGCAAACAAATCCGGTACCCGCACACTGCCAGGCTCCGCCACCCGGCCTAAGTCATTGCGCAGCAAATCAACAATCATCACGTTTTCGGCGCGATCTTTTGGCGATTTGCGCAGTGCCTCAGCCGCCTCAGCATCCAGTCTGGTATCGCTGTGGCGCGGTTTGGTGCCTTTAATCGGCTTGGTTTCTATCTCTCGGTCATGCAGCTGCAAAAAGCGCTCCGGTGAAATACTCAGCACGCAGCCCTCGGGTAAGCGCATAAAGGCAGAGAAAGGCGCTGCATTGGCAGCGCGCAGCTTCCGGTAGGCTTGCCATTCACTGCCCTGGTAGCTGGCGCTAAAACGCTGCGCCAGATTAATCTGATAGCAATCACCGGCCAGCAGGTGTTCATGCACCTGCTCAAAGCGAGCCTGGTAGCAGGCTTTGTCCATATTGGCCTGCCAGTCACTGGTTAATGCAAAGGGAGCGGCTTGCTCCCGATACTGACTAAGCCGGTTATTGAGCTTGCTCCAGTTCTGTTCGGCATCACCACGATAATCCAGATACCACAGTTGCTGCTTTTCTTTATCCAGCACCAAAGCCCAGAGGTAAATGCCGATGGCCATATCCGGCAGTGGCAGATCTTTGCTTGCTGTAGCCGGTATCTGCTCACTGTAGCGGCCAAGATCATAGCCAAAATAACCCAAAGCACCGCCCTGAAAGGGCAGGTCAAGCTTGGCAGCAGGCTGCGGGAAATAGCACTTTAAGGCGGCCTTGACCACGGTCAGTGGATGTTGCTGATAGTGATGGACACCTTGTGCATCGGTCAGCACCGTATGGCCATCTTTGGCCTCAATGGTGCAAACCGGCTCGGCCGCTAAGATATCAAAACGGTTGTTCTTACTAACAGGGCCGGCTGAGTCCAGTAACATCGCCCAGGGCTGCTCTGCCAGTGGGGCAAAAAAATCCAGCAAGTCAGTTGGGGCGTCGCCAATGATATGATAGTGCTGCATGCCAATATCCAATTGCACGACCAAGGTTGTATGTATGAAACTCTGGCCGCTGTTTTTGATGCGTTGTATGATATACCCAAGTAACCTCAAGATGCGAGTTTCAGAGCCTTTGGGCGCTTTCAATGCAAGGCACCCTGGCGACGCAATGTCGACCACCTTGCTAGCTAGGGTAACACCGCAGTGGAGGCGCCCAGAGGCTCCCGCAGGGCGGGGCTAAAAGCGCTTTATGCGGCGTTAGCTGTTGTCGATTTGGAACCACCAAACCTTCCAACAACTGCCTTGCCTAAAGCGCTTTTATCTCCCGCTGAAGCCTGCATCTTGAGGTCACTTGGGTATATTAGCCGGACAACAAAGATTGAACGACTGCTTAGGGCGCACTCTAATGCAGTGATTACGACAGAGGACAGATTTCAGATGACCGTCATCCGCCAGCAAGATTTTATCGACAGCATTGAAGATGCGTTGCAGTACATCTCTTATTACCACCCGCTGGATTTTATCCAGGCGCTGGAAAAAGCTTATCACAAAGAGCAGAACAAGGCGGCCAAAGATGCCATCGCGCAAATTCTGATCAACTCGCGGATGTCGGCCGAAGGCCACCGGCCGATTTGCCAGGATACCGGCATTGTCACCTGTTTTGTCAAAGTAGGGATGGATGTTAAGTGGGATAAAACCGACTTGACGGTGCAGCAAATGGTGGACGAAGGTACCCGCCGTGCCTACAACAACCCGGATAACCCGCTGCGCGCATCCATAGTGGCCGATCCGGCCGGTGCCCGCAAAAACACCCGCGACAACACCCCGGCGGTAGTGCACCTGGATTTGGTGCCAGGCGCAGAAGTGGAAGTGATGATTGCTGCCAAAGGCGGTGGCTCTGAGAATAAAACCAAAATGGCGATGTTAAACCCGTCCGACTCCATCGTCGACTGGGTGCTGGAATCCTTGCCGAAAATGGGCGCTGGCTGGTGCCCGCCGGGAATGCTCGGCATTGGCATTGGCGGCACCGCCGAAAAAGCCGCTGTGCTGGCCAAAGAATCCTTGATGGATCCGGTAGATATTCAGCAACTGATCGATAAAGGTGCCGAAACGGCCGAAGAAAAGCTGCGGTTGGAGCTGTACGAGAAAGTCAACCAGCTGGGTATTGGTGCGCAGGGCCTTGGTGGTTTAACCACCGTCGTGGATATCAAAATCAAAAGCGTGCCCACCCATGCCGCTTCCTTGCCGGTGGTGATGATCCCCAACTGCGCCGCTACCCGCCATGTGCATTTCCATCTGGATGGCAGTGGCCCGGCCGATATCAAGCCGCCCAAACTGGAAGACTGGCCACAGGTCACCTGGGAGCTTGGCAGCAATGTGCGCCGGGTGAATCTGGATACGGTTACGCCGGAAGACGTGCAAAGCTGGCAGGCCGGTGAAACTGTGCTGCTAAGCGGTAAGATGCTGACCGGCCGCGATGCCGCCCACAAGCGCATTGCTGATCGCTTAAATAAAGGCGAAGGCCTGCCGGAAGGCGTCGACTTGAAAAACAAGTTTATCTACTACGTTGGACCGGTCGATGCGGTGGGCGACGAAGTGGTTGGCCCGGCAGGCCCAACCACCGCCACCCGGATGGATAAATTCACCGAGATGATGCTGTCGCAAACCGGGTTGCTGGGCATGATTGGTAAATCCGAGCGCGGCGATGCTACCGTGGAAAGCATCAAACAGCATAAAGCGGTCTACTTAATGGCCGTTGGTGGTGCCGCTTACCTGGTATCCAAAGCCATCAAAAAAGCCCGGGTCGTCGCGTTTGAAGACTTAGGGATGGAAGCCATCTACGAGTTTGAAGTCGAAGACATGCCGGTCACCGTCGCGGTAGATAGTCAGGGCAATAACGTACACAAACAGGGCCCGGCCATCTGGAAAGTAAAAATCGAAGAAATGGCTGGCGCAAAGTAAAGCGCAGCAAAGCCTGTAAGCCTTGCTTGCAGGCTTTTTTTAACCAGGGGAAGCATGCGATGAAAATTAGTTTCTTAACCGTCTCAGCCATGCTGGTGGCAGGGCTAGGCGTTCACGCCAGCGCCAAAACGCCGCTGCAGGTGGAGCATTTGTCTCAGCTCAATCAACTGAGCGATATTGTACTGGCACCGGGTGGCAATCAGTTGGTGTTTGCCCAAAAAAATGGCGGCGTGAAGCCTGCCGATAGCAGCCACGATCTGTACTTAATGGATTTAAGCAATAACAATGCTATCCGCCGCTTAACGCAAAACAGCAGTCGTGAGCATCAGGTGCGCTGGGCTGCCGATGGCAGTGCCATTTACTTTTTGGCTGACCGTACCGGCTCCAATCAGGTATGGCGTTTAAATCTCAGCGGTGGCGAAGCGATGCAGCTTACCGACTTGCCGCTGCCGGTGCAGGGCTTTCAGGTATCAAACAACGGCCAAAAGCTGGCGCTGGCGCTACCACACAAACCAGGCTGTGGTGATATTGCCTGCACGGTGAAAGCGAAAGCGGACGATGCCGCCCGTAAAGATACCGCCATGGTGTACGATCAGTTGATGGTACGACACTGGGATCGCTGGCTGGATGGTTACCGCAGTCATTTGTTTGTGGCTGCTTTGGGTGACAAGCCGGTCACCGATGCGCTAAACCTGATGCCGGACTGGAACAGCGATATTGCCGGCATCAACGAAGTAGCTTTTACGCCGGATCAGCAGCATCTGGTGTTCAGCGCCAAAATGCCTGGCGTGGACGAAAGCTGGCACACCAATTTTGATATTTTTGAAGTCAGTATTGAAGGGGGCGAGAAGAAAAACCTCACCGCCGACAACCCGGCCTGGGACTCGCATCCATCGTTCTCACCAGATGGCCGCTTTATGGCGTATCTGGCGATGCAAACACCGCAAGCCGAATCCGACCGGCGCCGGTTGGTGCTGCTTGATCAGGTCACCAATCAGCGCACGGTGTTAAGCGAAGACTGGGATCGCTCGATTTATTCTTATCAGTTTGGCTCGGACAACCGCACCATTTATGTCACCACCCAGGATGTAGGTCAGGTCAGTATTTACGCCATCAACACCAGCTTTGGTGATGTGCGTAAAGTCTATGGTGATGGCAGCGCTGGCCACTTGAATGTGGCAGGTGAGCGGATTGTGTTTAGCAATCACCGGCTGAATCAGCCTACTGAAATCTACCAGATCCAGACCGATGGCAGCCGCTTGCAGCAGCTGACCAATGTCAACGGCCCCTTGCTGGAAGGCATCGCCTTTGGTGAGTTTGAGCAGTTTAGTTTTTCCGGCTGGGATGGCAATACCGTCTATGGCTATCTGGTGAAACCGGTCAACTTCAACGCCAACCGACGCTACCCACTGGCCTATCTGGTGCATGGTGGCCCGCAAGGCAGCTTTGGCAATATGTTCCATTACCGCTGGAATGCCCAGCTGTGGGCAGCGCAGGGCTATGCGGTGGTGATGGTCGATTTCCATGGCTCTACCGGCTATGGCCAGGCTTTTACCGACTCCATCAGCCGCGACTGGGGCGGAAAGCCGCTGGTTGATTTGCAAAAAGGCTTTGAGTACATTCAAAAAGCTTACCCATGGATTGATGGCAACCGAGCCTGTGCCTTGGGGGCTTCCTATGGCGGTTACATGATGAACTGGTTTGCCGGCAAATGGCCGGATGCTTTCCGCTGCCTCGTCAACCACGCTGGTTTGTACGATATGCCAAGCTTTTACGGCAGCACCGAAGAGTTGTTTTTCCCGGAATTTGATCTGGGCGGCACCGCCTGGGATGAGGATTCGGATTACGCCAAATTTAACCCGGCGGCTTATGCCGACAACTGGCAAACGCCGATGTTGGTGATCCACGGCTTAAAAGACTACCGGGTGCCATACGCCCAAGGTCTGGGTGCCTTTACCAATCTGCAGCGTAAAGGTATCGAGTCGCGGCTGGTGATTTTCCCCGACGAGAATCACTGGATCCAAAAACCAGAGAACCGGGTACGTTGGTACAATGAAGTGTTCGACTGGATGAAGCGTTTTACCACTGAGTAAAGCTAGGATCTAAATCTTGGTCATAAAAAAAGGGCGCTGTGTTGAGCGCCCTTGTTGTATCTGTGCCGCTGCTTAATAGGCTTCGGTATGCACATCACGAACCGCACGACCGGATGGATCGGTCATTTCGGCCATTTTAGCATCCCAGGCCAAAGCTTCCGGTGTAGAGCAGGCCACCGACTTGCCGCCCGGCACGCAGGCAATGGCGCCGGCATGAGGGAAATGCTCTTCAAAGATCACCCGGTAGTAATAGCCTTCTTTGGTGTCCGGGGTATTGACCGGGAAACGGAAGCTGGCAGTTGCCATTTGCTGATCACTGATTTCGCGCTCGGCATGAGCTTTTAAGCTGTCAATCCAGCTGTAGCCAACCCCATCCGAGAACTGCTCTTTTTGCCGCCATAAAATTTCATCCGGCAGCAAGCCATCAAAGGCCTGACGCAAAATATGTTTTTCCATTTTGCCGTTGCCACACATTTTGGCTTCCGGATTCAGGCGCATCGCTACATCCATAAAGGTTTTGTCCAAAAACGGTACCCGGGCTTCAATACCCCAGGCCGACATGGCCTTATTGGCGCGGTTGCAGTCGAACATATGCAGGCGGCTGATTTTACGCAAGGTTTCTTCATGAAACTCTTTGGCATTCGGCGCCTTATGGAAGTACAGGTAACCACCAAAGATTTCATCCGAGCCTTCGCCCGACAGCACCATCTTAATGCCCATGGCTTTGATTTTCCGGGCCATCAGATACATCGGGGTCGAAGCCCGGATGGTGGTGACATCGTAAGTTTCCAGAAAATAGATCACATCGCGGATCGCATCCATGCCTTCCTGCACGGTAAAGTGCACATTGTGATGCACGGTGCCAATGGCATCGGCCACTTTTTGCGCGGCTACCAGGTCCGGTGAGCCAGGCAAACCCACGGCAAAAGAGTGCAGGCGTGGCCACCAGGCTTCGGTTTGGTCGTCGTCTTCCACCCGGCGCTTGGCAAATTGCTGAGCAATGGCGGAAATCAGTGAGGAGTCCAGGCCGCCCGATAACAGCACGCCGTATGGTACATCCGACATCAGGTGGCTTTTCACGCTTTGCTCCAGCGCTTTACGCAGCTCGGCTTCATCGGCTGGGTTGTCTTTCACTGCATCGAAGCTTTGCCAGTCACGCTGGTAGTAGGACTCGAGCTTACCGACCTTGCTGTCAAAGATATGCCCTGGCGGGAATTCTTTGATCTGTTTGCAGACCGGCACCAAGGCTTTCAGCTCGGAAGATACAAACAGCTGGCCATGCTCATCGTAGCCGTAATACAGCGGAATAATGCCAATGTGATCACGGGCGATCAGATAGCGCTCCTGCTCGGCATCGTACAGCACAAAGGCAAACATGCCGTGCAGTTTATCGACAAAATTCACGCCATGCTCTAAATACAATGGCAGAATGACTTCGCAATCCGATTTAGTTTTGAACGGATACGACGATACCAGCTCCTTTTCCAGCTGCTTATGATTGTAGATCTCACCATTCACTGCCAGAATGTGATTTCGTTGGTCATTAATCAGAGGTTGGGCACCATTTTCAGTATCTACAATCGCCAGGCGCTCGTGCGCGAGGATGGCATTATTGTCATTCCAGATCCCAGACCAGTCCGGACCACGATGACGTAACAACTTAGATAACTGCAGCGCCTGCTGGCGCAATGCTTTCACATCAGTTTTGATGTCAAGCACCCCAAATATCGAACACATGTTCACCTCTGTAGAATTAAATTAGTTAGCGTTTGGCAGTATGTACGTCTATCCGTACCCCCTGAATGTGCCATGCCCAGTAGAAAAAGCAAGTGCTTTTTTCGGTAATTCGCCAGTGACCGCAAACCGGACGCTTCATGGTAAACTTTCAAGGCAAACGACAATCAAGTGAGCTTATGCAGCCGAATCGAATAAAACCCCGTTTTAGCCCGCCCGCCGACTGGCAAGCGGAGCTGTTTCACAACAACCCAATTTTTCAGGATTTACAGCAGCTGTTTCAACCGGCCAGCTGTCACGACTGGCCGACGCCTGATTGGCTGAGTCAACAGCGCACCGATAGCCGCTTTGAATTTGTCGCCAATGCCGTGTTGGAGCAGGATGGCCGTTATTACGAAGACTATATTTATGCAACCCGGCAAATCCCAACCCGGGCTGAAAACTGGCACGATTTGTTCGGTGCCTTTATCTGGTGCCTGTTCCCCAAGACCAAGGCATTGCTCAATCAGCTGCATATTCAGGATATAGAGCGGGCAGGGCTTAGCCCGCGCACGGTACTGCGCAATAAAATTACCTTGCTGGATGAATGTGGTGTGCTGATTGCTTACACCGCAGGCCAAGAGTCCATGGTACAGCACCTGCAGCAGCACCAATGGCAGCAGGTATTTTGGCAACAACGAGACGCCTGGTGGCAGCAGATCCGCCCAGTGGTGTTTGGCCATGCGATTTATGAAATGGCCACTCAGCCTTTTATCGGACTTACGGCCAAATGCTGGTTTATTGAGGTGCCAGAAGACTTTTTTAGCTGGTCAGTTGCCAAAAGCTATGTATTTTTGGATCAGCAGTTGTGCCAGCTCATCAGTCAACAGCCTAAATGCTTACTGCAAAAGATACAGCTGACGCCGTTGCCTCTATTGGGGGTACCTGGTTGGCACGAGAGCAACGCACAGCTGGCATTTTACCAAAACCAAGACTATTTTCGCCCCAAAAGGCAAGCCTGAGGGACGAATTACCTAAGCCGGAAATCCTTCTTTAGCCGCTATGCTGTGCCCAACTGAAAAATTTGTTAATAGTGTTGCTAAAGGTGTTTTAATGCAATAAAGTCGTTTTTTTGTTGGGGTTCTCCACGCTGGTTATTCAGCCGTAGACTTTTTCTTCCTCAATACCCGGAAGATATCGTGGGGCAGGAAGAGCGGTATTTTGATGGCAAAGTACATGATGTTTATTGTTATTTTTCTTTGCATTACCGCTGCATGTGCAGAGTCGCAGAGCGATTTTTTGCACGATGATTTTTTGTTCGGTAAGGTGCTGCCGGAAGTCACTGTTTTCAATGCCTATGACCAAAAACCGATGCTAACGCAAGCCACGCTGCAAAAACTGGGCGAATCCATTCAGGGTGATGAAACGGATATTTATGTGCGGCTGCAAAACAGCGCTGGTGTCGAAGTAGATAGCTGGATTGGTCAGCACCCCGGCAATGAACCCGTAACGCTGACGGAAGCATTTTACAGCCACATCTGCCAGCAGGAGCTGCTGGTTCTGGTGATCCACCAGCGAATCAATACCGCCATTTCCGTCGGTGATAGCTACTTGAATGCACTCTTCGACCCGGTATCTGGTGAATGGCTCAAAACCTTGCACGGTGCCAAAGTAAAAGACAAAGAGACGGATCTCTGGTTTGTCGACAGCCAGCAGGCGCTGCTGGCAAGCCTGAAAAACGGTACGGATCTGTCCTGCCCGCTCTTCGCCAACGTGAATGTCGATTATAGCTACGAGAAGGGGCATATTGGCATAAGTTGTGGCTTTGAGCGAACAGCTTCAGGCGATTGGCAGTTGATCTTGTGATTGGGCGGGTTTTGTATTTTGGAACAAGGGAATACCATGAAAAATAGTATCTTCGTAATCATGCTGCTAGGTGCCACGCCTATGTTGGTTGCTGAACAGGCGAAACTGGAAGCCATGTGCGAAATTGGCTGGACTGCTTACCATACGCAGAATATCAGCTTGATTGCTCCTTTATGGCGGGATTACTTACCTGATGATTGGCCTGAAGAACGAAAAGCAGAGACGACTGAGCTATTCCTTGCCGATCGTGCCCTGATCTTTGAGCGGGCCAGGCAAAAGCATGGCAATATCAGTTATCAGCTGGCTCAAGTTCGCTTTTACGATACCCATGAAATACCAAAAATATACAGCCAGCTTAATGCAAAACGTTATGCAACGCTCCGATATGAAGCACACAGTGCCGATAACCCTCAAAGCCGCCTGTCTGCCAGCTGCACTTTTTTTGATTATGATGGCGATGATAACTGGCAAATTAACACCATACTCTGGAACAGATAAGCAAGGCTACATTATCAGAGCAAAACCTTTTAACTCCGGAAAAGGCAGCCTCTAAAATCTGCTTACATTTTTGCAGGTGGAAAACATCCAAAGCAAATTGCTATTCACCCGCCTGTCTTTAATAATACGGCTTCATTATCAGGATAAGTTCGAGCACGATTGCTATGAAAATGAAGATCGCTCAGCGCTGCTCGATGATTTTTAATCAAAGCTTCAACCCAGAAGGACTCGTGGATGATAGAAATTAATAACCTGGCCAAGGCATTCGCCATAGGCAAGGGCTCCAAATTGTCTGAAAGCGAAAAGCAGGATGTGCGCTACAGCAAGAACGCTTTTCATTCGGTGCGGGATGTCAGCTTTCACTGTGATCAGGGCGAAGTGCTGGGCTTGCTGGGCCCCAATGGCGCCGGTAAAACCACCACCTTGCGCATGCTCTCCACCGCCTTAAAACCAGATGGCGGTACGGTACTGATTAACGGCGTTGATGTGCTGAAACAACCGCTGAAAGCGCGCCAGCAAATTGGTTTCTTATCCGCGGATACCGGCCTCTATGGCAAGTTAACGGCCTTTGAGAATATTGCTTACTTTGGCCGCTTGCATGGCATGAAAGAGTCCGCTTTGCGTCAGCGCATCGATGAGCTGTTCACCTTACTGAACATGCACGATTTTGCCAATCGCCGCGCCGACAATATGTCCACCGGCATGAAGCAAAAAACGGCCATAGCCAGGGCCGTGGTGCATAGCCCCAAGGTCGTGATTTTGGATGAGCCAACCACCGGCCTGGATATTATGACGGTGCAAACCGTGCTGGACTTTATTCAATCGCTCAAAGCCCTGAAAACACCGGTTATCTTCTCCACCCATCACCTGGATGAAGTGGCGGCCTTGTGCGATCGGGTGGTGGTGATTGATAAAGGCATCAGCACCTTTGCTGGCAGCATTGCCGACTTTAGGCAGTGTACCGAAAGTGGCGATCTGCGTGAAGCTTTCTTATCGGTCATCAACCAGCCTGAGACGACCATGGCACAGGGAGCAGCCTGATGTGGCAAGTGTATTTTAAAGAACTCACCGAGCTAATGCGTGACAAGAAAACGCTGATTTTTGTTATTTTACTGCCCATTCTTATTTTCCCGGTGTTGTTTGGTGTGATGGGATTGGTACTGAGTACCACCACCAGCAAAGCGATGCAGGAAGAACACCGGTATGTGATTGTCAATGCCGAGCAGGCCCCGCAGTTTGCCGAAGCGTTGTTTTATCATAAGAACTTTCGCCGCATCGATTCTGATCTAACGGACACCCAGCAACTGATTGCAGGGATCCGGGCTGGCGATTTTGATATGGCGCTGGTGATCCCGGCGGATTTTCAACAGCGCCAGTCGGCGGTCGAGCAGAGCGAGTGGCAGCTGATTTACAACCAGTCCTCGCAGCTGGATTTTATGTTTCAGTACTTCAATGAACTGATGCGTAAATTTACCGAAGACTTGCAAATGACCAGCCTCAGCCAGTTAGGGGTCGACCCACAGCGGCTGCAAGCCATTTTAAAACCGGTGGAAGTACGCCGTATTGATACCGCCGACATCCGTGAGAATATCGGTGAGAAAATCGGTGCCTTTATTGCCTATATTCTGATCCCGATTTGTCTGATGGGAGCTTCGTATCCGGCCATTGATATGGGAGCCGGCGAAAAAGAGCGGGGCACTTTGGAAACTTTATTAATTTGCCCGGTGAGCCGCACCGCTATTGTGCTGGGCAAGTTTCTGACGGTCTTAACCACCGGCCTTGCGACGACTCTGATTACGGTGGTCAGTTTAGGGGTCTGGACAGCACTGATCAGCTCGTTTGCTGGCCTGGATGTGGTCGCCAATGTGATGTCGAGCATTTCCATCACCGATTTGCTGTTGATCTTCCTGATGCTGTTGCCGATCTCCGCTATTTTTGCCTCCCTGTTGCTGGCGATTTCCATTTATGCCAAAACCTTCAAGGAAGCGCAAAATTACATGAGCCCATTGTCTTTTGTGGTGCTGATGCCGCTGGTCGCTGCCATTTTGCCTGGAGTAAACCTGACTACCACCACCGCCATGATCCCGCTGACCAATGTGGCGCTGGCAATCAAAGAGCTGGTAAAAGGCACGGTAGATTATGGCTTGTTGATGATGATCTTTGCTTCTACGGTGGTACTGGCTGGCGCGCTGGTGGCGTTTTGTGTGCACTGGTTCCAGCAGGAGAAGGTGTTGTTTCGCTAGGCAGCGAAGCGGCGGTTACCGCTGGCAAAGCCAACTGGTGACCGCCGCTTTGCGGCTAGTGACCGGTCCCTGGGACCTGGTTGCCGTCTTTAATCAATAAATACTATTGATAATAATTATTAATTAGATTAGGATCACCCTATCAACTGAGAGGTGATCCTATGTACGTATGTCTGTGCAAAGCTGTGACCGATAAAGCCATTAAGCAACATGTTGCCAATGGTGTGCGCTCAATGCGTGAACTGCGTGCCTGCAGCGGTTTAGGCAGCCAGTGCGGTCAGTGTACCTGTCAGGCCAGTCAGATCCTGCATAATGAGACTTTGCTGCATTCTCAGCAAGATTTTGAGTTAGCTCACGAAGTTGCCTGAACGCCAGTTTCATCTCTGACTTAAAATTCTTATTTTCCGCATTTTTATTCTTTTTGTCTGGCGCTGGTTCTCAACTCAGTGCTTTTACGGCATACTGGATGGCATCCATTTGAAACGGAGTTTTTTATGCAGCCTATCCAGCAAGTCGCCATCGTGGGTGGCACCCATGGCAATGAATTTTCCGGCATCTACTTAATCCGCCAGTACCAGCGTCAGCCCGAATTCCTGCAGCGCCAAAGCTTTCATGCCTGGACTTTGTTTGCCAACCCGCAGGCGCACAGCGCCAACAAGCGCTACCTGGATGCCGATTTAAACCGCCAGTTCCGCCGTGAAGACCTGGATAACCCTGCGCTTAGCAATTACGAACAAAGCCGGGCCAAAGTGATTGATGCGGTACTTGGACCCAAAGGCAATCCGAAGGTGGATCTGGTGATTGACTTGCACAACACCACCAGCAATATGGGGCCGGTGCTGATCCTGACCCAGGCCGGTGATTTTTACAATCAACTGGCCGGTTACGTCAAAATGAAGATGCCCGAAGCGGTGATTAGCTGCGACGAAGATCATCTGCCGGCCGAAGCGCACAAGCTGCTTTGCACCACAGGCCGCTATGGGGTGATTGTCGAAGTAGGGCCCCAACCTCAGTCGGTACTTCGCCAAGACGTGCTGGAGCAAATGCACAGCATGACCCAACACATTCTGGACTTTGCCGATTTATACAACCGCCAGCAATTGCCGCCGTTGCCTGCCGAAGTAGCAGCCTACCGCTATTTGCACAGCATCACCTTGCCGCTTAATGAGCAGGGCGAGCGATTGGGGATGGTGCACAGCCATGTGCAGGATCAGGATTTTAAGCCGATCAAGCCAGGCGACCCGATCTTTAAACTGTTCGATGGTAAGGAGCTGCTTTATGAAGGGGAGAGCGACGTTTACCCAAGCTTTATCAACGAAGCCGCCTATTACGACAACAACCTGGCGATGTCATTGAATGAGAAAATTACCCTGGTGGTGCCGCCTGTGGCCGGCGACTAGCTGGCGATGCCAGCGGTCACCAGGCCCTCTGGGCCGCTCACTGCTGCTTAGCTGCCTCTTGCTCCAACTCTTTACGAATGGCCGGTAAATCCGGCCGGCACAACAAGTACGTCAATGGCCGGGTCACCGCCGGGTACACCACAATCAGTGCAATGACATAAGGAATAATGCGCCAGTCATTGGCCTGGGCCATCATCAGAAAGAACACAAACAAAATCACCAGTTTGATAAGGTTCAGTAGCAACTTCTTCGGTACCGGCAAACGGTCGGCTGCGGTGCGCATCACCTGCATCCGCTCGGCAAAGTTCAGCCCTTCAAGTTCTGGAATACGTTGGCTGTTAAAAAACATCTGGCACCTCATTTAGAGTGATAAGCTAGCGGAGCATTGACGTGGTTAGTTTATCAGAATGGATGGGGGCTGTCCTGTCTGCGACTCCGCGAAACGGCAGGGATGCCGTTTCAGGATGAAAACCAGCTAGTGACAGGGTGCCGTGTAATTTGTTTATAATTGTTGCATCTGTGCTGGTAACTGGATTTGATGCTGGCGTCACTCAGGTTGAAGTGATACTATTTTTGCACGGTTCTGGACACCAGATAAACACTCAAAGAAGCACTAAACTGTGGCTTTAGGCGACAGCAACGGTGCGTAAGAAGATGGACTTTATGCTCAACACCCGAATCAATTTTCTTCGTCTGCTGCTGCTCAGTGTAGCCGTCACCTTAAGCAGTGCTTGTGTTAGTACCAACTCGCAGAATCAGAGTTTACTTGCCGCCGACTCCATCACCGCCATGCCCCTGCTACCAGAGAGCAGTTTTCCTTCGTTGGCCAACGCGAATAGTGGCGATCTGGTTGAGCTCGCCGAGTCGCCTTGGGGGAACCCGGTGCAAGTGCGGGTGAAAGATCGTTACGTCTCCGCCAGTAATCGCCTTTGTCTGGCACTGCAAGTTGCCCCAGAACAACAGAATCAGTCTGCCTTGGTGTGCCAAAATGAAGCCCGGCAATGGTATCAGGGCCGCGCACTGGCTTTTTAAGCGAATAACAAACGCACAGGCCCAGACAGGGCCATGCAAAAGACGGATTACATCATGAAGCGAATTTCCATGCGCCAAGGTCGACTACTGGCAACAGCTTTGTTCGGATTGCTGTGCTGTGCCTCGACCGCACTGGCAAATCCTTTTACAGATCAGTCGCAACAAACTCAGGCACAACAAGCCCGAGCCATGCAGGCGCAGCAACAAGCAGCTTTGCAAGAGCCTCGATCCAATGTCAATTGGCAGCAAGGCGGTTATGGCCCTATCCCCACCATGGAGCAGGGCATAGTCAGAGACATGCGACCTTTCGGTGCTGAACTGTTCAGCGGTGGCTTTCGTGGCACCCGGGCCGATGGCCTGAACCCTGATTATCGGATTTTGCCGGGGGATCAGGTCACTTTGCGGGTATGGGGTGCCGTCGATATTGACCGTATCTTACCGGTAGATGCGCAAGGGAACATCTTTATTCCCAGCATTGGCCCGGTGCAGGTGCAAGGGGTCAGCCACAGTCAGCTGGATACCATTGTGCGCAATGCTGTGCGCAAAGTGTACCCGGATAACGTCTATGTCTACACTAACTTGCAAGGCGTTCAGCCAGTAGCAGTTTTCGTCACTGGCTTTGTCAATAAACCGGGCCGCTACGCCGGTGTTCCCAGTGACTCTGTGCTGTATTTTTTAGATCAGGCCAGTGGCATTGATGAAGAGCAGGGCAGCTATCGCCGCATTCGTTTGCTGCGTAATGGCGAAACCCTGGCTGAAATGGATTTGTACGATTTTCTGCTGGAAGGCAAGCTGAATCATGCGCAATTGCAAAATGGTGATACCATTTTGGTTGAGCGCCGCGGGCCGCAAATTGCCGTCCATGGTGAGGTTGGCCGGGCTTATTTTTACGAACTCAACGATGACGTACTCTATGGTAAAACCTTGATGCAACTGGCACAGCTGGATGCCGGTGTATCGCACGCCTTAGTCCGCGGTCAGCGCGCCAGTGGGCCTTACGCCAATTATCAACCGCTGGAACCTTTCGCTGAACTGGCTATCGCCAATGGTGATGAAGTGGTGTTTGTGGCCGATCGCCATGCCGATACCATTGTGGTGCAACTGGAAGGCAGTTACTACGGACCCTCTTTCTTTATTTTGCCGAAAAATGCGACCTTGCACCAGCTACTGGATAACATCCCGGTCGATCAGGTGATCGCGGAAACCCGCAGCATCTCCATTCGTCGGGTCAGTGTGGCCGAACGTCAGCGTGAATCCTTGCTTGAGTCGTTACGGCGCTTAGAAACCACCTACCTGGGGGCTTCGTCGGCAACGGTCGAAGAGTCCGCCATCCGGGTGCGTGAAGCTGAGCTTATCAGTGCTTTTGTCGCGCGTGCTCGTGAAGTCGAGCCCAATGGTCGTCTGGTGGTGAGTCATCGGGATCAATTGCTGGATTTACGGCTGCAAGATGGCGATGTGATCACCATCCCTGAACGCTCAGACTCCATCTTGGTCAGTGGCGAAGTGTACATCCCGCAAGCCTCGATCTTTGTCCCCGGCATGAGTGCCTGGAACTACATCGAAGCCGCAGGCGGTTTTAGCCAGCATGCCGACAAACGCCGTATTCTGATTGTGCGGCAAAATGGCGAAGTGCGAAATGCCCGTGATGTCGAGTTACGGCCAGGCGATGAAATTTTGGTATTACCAGCCGTTACCACCAAGAATCTGCAGCTGGCATCCACACTGACGCAAATTATTTATCAAATCGCCATTGCTGCCAAAGTGGCCATTGATATCTAAGCGAAGTAGGGCACTGAACGGATGAAAGAGCGCAGCTCAATACAGGTCACTTTGCATGTATGGTACGCGCTCTTTATGCGGGAAGCGATGGCCAGGATGTCAGGGGATCGCTTTGGCTGGACCTGGATGTTGCTGGAGCCGATAGCGCATATCATGATCATGATAGCGGTGCGGGAGTTTATGGGGCGGATACGTTTTATTCCCGGGGCAGACTTCATCCCTTACCTAATCGTTGGTTTGATGGGATTCTTTGTATTCCGGGATGCCGTAACCCGCTCCATGTCGGCCATCAATGCAAACAGCGGCCTGTTTGCCTATCGCCAGCTTCATCCAGTAGATACCGTCATTGTTCGTGCGGCACTGGAAGGCGTACTAAAGACCACCGTGTTTTTGATTCTGGTTTGCGGAGCCGCTTTTATCGGCATGAACATCGTTCCACACAACCCGATGCAGGTTGTCGCTGGCTGGCTTACGCTCTGGTGTCTTGGCTTTGGCTTGGGGTTAATTTTTTCCATAGCCGTTACTTTGGTGCAGGAGACTGAAAAAATCATTCGCATGATGATGTTTCCTTTATACTTTTTATCCGGTGTTATTATTCCTGTTCAACTCATGCCCTACAGTGTACAGCAAGTCCTTATCTACAACCCTGTGTTGCACGCGCTGGAGTCCATGCGTTATGGTTTTTTCCCTTCCTACCGCAGTGTACAGGGGATTGAACTGATGTATCCATTGGCGGTTGCTCTGAGCTTAATCCTGCTGGGATTAATGCTGCAAATTCGTCTTAAAACGAAGTTGATGGCCCGATGATTGAGGTTCGTAATCTCTATAAACGCTATCATGGCCCTTTTGGTGGCGACTGGGTACTTCAAGATGTCAATTTTGTGATCCCGCAAGGGGTGAGCGTTGGTTTGATTGGCCGTAATGGTGCCGGAAAGTCCACGTTGCTCAAACTATTGGCTCGGATGGACACGCCGGATAAGGGCGACATCATTACCAATAGCAAGATCTCCTGGCCAATTGGTTTAAAAGGCGGCTTTCAAGGCAGCATGACTGGCCGACAGAATGTGAAATTTGTCGCTCGTATTCATGGTGGTGAAGACCGAATGCAGCAAATTATCGACTATGTGCAAGACTTTGCCGAAATAGGTAAAGCCTTCGATCAGCCGATGAAAACCTACTCCAGCGGCATGCGCAGCCGGTTGGCTTTTGGCTTATCGTTGGCTTTCGATTTCGATGTGTACATCTCCGATGAAGCCACCGCGGTAGGGGATACAGCATTTAAGAAAAAAGCCAAGAAGGCGTTCCGTGATCGTATCGGTAAGTCAAGTTTGATTATGGTATCGCACAGTGTTGGTATTTTGCAGGACTTATGTCAGGCCGGGATTTGGTTGCATCAGGGGCAAGCCATTTGGTTTGACAAACTGGACGATGCCTTAGCAGCATACAACGAGAGTATTAGTAAATGAATAAATTACAACAGCATCCACAGTGGGCCGTTGCGCTGGTCGTCATTATCGTGGCATTTTTTTACTGGATGCTACTAGCCACCGATCGCTATGTTTCTGAAGCGAACATTGTGCTTAAAAGCCCGGAGATTTCGCCTGCTAGCCTGAATTTTTCATCGTTATTGTCCGGCACCTCGGGTGCCGGTGACTTGCTGCTGCTACGGGATCACTTGTTATCGGTCGATATGCTGAATGTGCTGGAGCAGCAGCTGCAGATTCGTCAGCACTTTGCCAATAAAGACATCGATCGATGGTCGCGCCTTAGCAGTGAGGATGCGCCGATGGAGAAGTTTCACAGCTACATGCTCAATCGCATTAACATTCACTTTGACGACTACGCCAATGTCCTGCGTTTGAGGGTTCAGGCCTATAGCCCGGAAATGGCTCAGCAAATTGCACAAACATTGCTGCAGGAAGGTGAGCTGCATATGAACCGTATGGGGCAGCGACTGGCTGAAGAACAAGTGGCTTTTATTGAAGGCCAGGTCGAAGTGCTGGAAAAACGCTTGTACAGTGCACGTGAAGCACTGCTTTCTTTTCAGAATACCCATGGCCTGGTCTCCCCGACAGGCTCGGTGGAAAGCATCATGATGATTGTCGCTCAGCTCGAAGCGCAAAAAGCCTTACTCGAGGCTCAGCGTAAAGCCAGCAGTAGCTTTCAGAGCCCAAGCTCACCGGAAATGCAACGGCTTGACAGTCAGATCCAAGCCTTAAATACGCAAATTAACCTGGAACGAAGTAAAATGGCCACCTCGGATGGTGATGCCCTGAATCGTATTTCTGCCGAATTTGAAACCCTGACCTTACAGGCACAATTTGCCCTGGAATTGTACTCCAACTCGTTATTGATGTTGGAAAGCACCCGGGTAGAAGCCGCACGCAAACTGAAGCAAGTCTCAGTGTTGCAATACCCCACCTTGCCACAATACTCGGTAGAGCCTCGCCGCAGCTACAACTTTATCGTTGTTTGTTTTTTCGCGATTGTTCTGGCTGGTATTGCGCAATTGACCCGTGCCATTATTCGCGATCACCTGGACTAGTGGTAGACAGCCGTTGAGTACACTAGCTGCTGTTTTGCAGGAAAAAACCGCTCAAAGCGACTGGGCTTTGCTGACTGCATCTGCAGATTTTTTGGCAGCACTTGGTGGCGAAGCTCAGGCTCTGTTGCATTGGCGCCAGATCGTCGCCAAGCCTTTAAGCAAGATAGCGCTGGATGAAAGCCTGGCATTCATTCAGCAGTGGCAACAGCTGGAGCTGGCTTGTTGCAACTATTTACGGCCAGTAAATACCGCTGGCCTGACATGCCAATTGCTGCTGATAGACCATCAGTTAAGTGAAAAGCTATTTAGCCAGCTGCTACAACAAGCAGCAGAGTTTCCTGAGCCCATTATCTGCCTTGCGGCAACTAGCCCGGCTGATCAACTGCGACTGCAACAACTGCAACAGACTGCTGTGATAAGCCCGGAGATACGGGAACGCCTGCAGTTCCAGCCGGCTTGTCATACCGCCAGTTTAATGCAAGCCGCCAGCCGGGTGTTTTGTAGCCGTTCTCTGCTAGCGCTGGAAGCCTTACTGTGGCAAAAGCCACTGCACTGCGGACAAGACTCACCCTTGGTCAGTTGCGAGCTAAGCCATGGACTTTTTAGTCAGCAGATTGCAGCTAAAGTTGTATTGCCGGTTTTTATCCATCATGCCATCCTGGCAGGCGAGCAGGCACTGCACCCGGAGCGGCAACAAGCTTGTTCGCCCATCGAGTTATTGAACTGGGCAGGATTGCAGCAACGCATGCGACTGAGCCTGCCGCAGCAGCTTTATGCCTATGGCTTTTCCCGCTTTTGGCGCAAAACTTTGCAACGCTTTAGCCAAGGCAGTGCCATTCGTTTTGTGCACCAGGAAGCTGAATTACCAGCCCAGGGCACGGTGCTGGTGTGGGGGCGCAGAGCCTTGCCCGTTGTTCAGCCAGGCTTAAGGCTCATTCGGTTAGAAGATGGCTTTATCCGTTCGGTAGGTCTCGGGGCCGAGTTTGCCCAGCCGATGTCGTGGATTTTTGATCAGCAAGGTCTGTATTTTGATGCAACCCAGCCATCGGATTTGGAGCAATTGCTGCAAACACTGACTCTCACCGACCAACAGCGTGAGCGGGCAGAAGCACTGCGGCAACGCATTTGCCAACAAGGTGTCACCAAATACAATGTGGGTCAGACCGGCTGGCAACGCCCGGATACCAACAAGCCGGTGTTGCTGGTGCCTGGGCAGGTTGAAACCGATGCCTCCATTGAGTTTGGTGCGCATCAGGTTCGCAGTAACCTGCAACTACTGCAACAGGTACGAACGAATAACCCGGATGCCTGGGTCATCTATAAACCGCATCCAGATGTGTATTCCGGTGCCAGAGCAAAGGGAGCCGGCGAAGATGAAGCCATTCGTTTCTGTGATGAGCTGGTGCTCGATGTCAGCATGGCCGAATTACTGCAGCAGGTGGATGAAGTGCATCTGATGACCTCATTAACCGGCTTTGAAGCCCTGCTCCGAGGGAAAAAAGTGGTGTGTTACGGCTGGCCATTTTACGCCGGTTGGGGGTTAACGGAGGATAGGTTCGCCCCACCACGGCGGGGCAGGCCGCTAGATATAGCGACCCTGGTGTACGCTACCCTCATTGCTTATCCGCGCTACATCAGTGATGTAACCGGCGGTTTTAGCACACCGGAGCAAGTATTAACCGAACTGGAACAACGCAGGCAGCAAAACCCAACACTGGCTGATAAGGCCTTGTTGTGGGTACGTAAAAGGGTGCGATGGGTGCTTAATCTGTTGTTTGGGAAAAAGTAAATGCAGCAAAGCGACAACAACATGGCCGCAGGCAGTGGATGCAAGCGCGTCGCGGTAGTAGGCTCTTTGACGCAGGCGATGTTGAACTTCCGCAGTGATTTGATCCGCGAGATGGTGGCAGCTGGCCATCAGGTGTATGCCTTTGCCACCGATTACACCGAACAGAGCGAAGCCCTGGTGCGAGAGCTTGGCGCCATTCCTGTGCCGTATCACCTGAACCGCTTTAGCCACAACCCCTTTAAAGACCTGGCTACCAGTTGGCAGTTGTATCGGTTGTTCAAGCAACTGCGCATTGACATCAGCTTTTGTTACTTCGTCAAACCAGTGATTTTTGGCACCCTGGCAGCCTGGCTAGCCAAGGTGCCGTACCGGGTAGCCAAAATAGAAGGGCTGGGCCGTGCTTTTATTGAGCCGCCCGAAGGTGCCGGGCTTCGCTGCCGCCTGGTGCGTCGGGTACAAGTGGCTTTGTACCGCTTTGTGCTGCCCAAAGCCCAGCAGGTATTTCTGCTGAACCCGGATGACTACCAGGATCTGATTCATCACTACCAGATCCCAATCAGTAAGCTCACCATGCTAAACGGCATTGGTACCTGCCTGGCGCGCTACCCCTATCACCCGCCTCAGTTGGATCCAATCCGCTTTATTTTTGTTGGCCGTTTGCTGCAAGAAAAGGGCATTCGTTACTTTCTGCAGGCCGCCAAACGCATTAAAGCCAGCCACCCAGCGGTTGAATTTGTGGTGGTTGGCCAGCCGGATACTGCCAAGGGATCCATCAGTAAAGATGAACTGAAAGAAGCGGTAGACACTGGCCTGCTGGTGTATCCGGGCCTGGTCAATAATGTGGTAGACTATCTGGCGGAGGCCAGTGTGTTTGTCCTGCCGTCCTATTACCGGGAAGGCGTGCCGCGCAGCACGCAGGAGGCCATGGCGGTTGGCTTGCCTGTCATCACCACCGATATGCCGGGTTGCCGGGAAACGGTCGAGCAGGGCAAGAATGGCTTTTTAATCCCTCCGCATAACGTCGATGCATTGACCGAGCAAATGCTGTACTTCATCCATCACCCAGAGCAAATTGAAATTATGGGACAGTGCAGCCGGCAACTGGCTGAGCAAAAGTTTGATGTGGTAAAAATTAACCAGCAAATTATCGCTGCACTGAGGCTAACCTCGAATCGCCCCGATGTCAGCAAGCAACACAGCGAGCAGCCCACATGAGTTTACGTCTGATTGTCACCGGTGGTGCCGGCTTTATTGGCTCGGCGCTGGTCCGTTACCTGCTAACCTCCACGCCGCACCAGGTATTGGTGATCGATAAGCTTACCTATGCCGGTAATCTGGCATCTCTGGCTGAAGTGGCCGACCATCCCGGCTATCAGTTTGTGCAGGCCGATATTTGCGATCAGGCCAGAATGCAGCAATGCATCCAGCAGTTTCAACCCGATGTCATCATGCATCTGGCAGCAGAAAGTCATGTCGATCGTTCCATCGATGGCCCGGCGGCCTTTATTCAAACCAACATTGTGGGTACTTACAGCTTGCTGGAGGCCAGCCGCCAGTATTGGCAAAGTCTGCCTTTGGAGAAGCGGCAGAGCTTTCGCTTTCATCATATCTCGACCGACGAAGTCTACGGCGACCTGGCAGGCACAGATGATTTATTCACCGAAACCACACCCTATGCCCCAAGTTCGCCGTACTCGGCCAGCAAAGCCAGTTCAGACCATCTGGTACGGGCCTGGCAGCGTACCTATGGCTTGCCGATCTTAATCACCAATTGCTCCAATAACTACGGCCCTTACCACTTTCCGGAAAAGCTGATCCCACTGACTATTTTAAATGCCATGGCAGGGAAACCCTTACCAGTGTATGGCAACGGCCAGCAAATCCGCGACTGGCTCTACGTCGAGGATCACGCCCGAGCCTTGCTATGCGTGGCAACCAAAGGCCAGGTAGGCGAAACCTACAACATCGGCGGCCACAACGAAAAACAAAACATCGAAGTAGTCTGTTCCATCTGTACAATTCTGGAAGAATTGGCCCCCATTCAACATTCAAAACTCAACATTCAACACTACGAAAGTTTGCTAACTTTCGTTCAAGACCGTCCCGGCCACGATCGACGCTATGCCATCGACGCCTCCAAACTAGAACGCGAACTGGGCTGGGTGCCTCAGGAAACCTTTGAAACGGGGTTGCGCAAAACGGTGCAGTGGTATCTGGCTCGTCGGGATTGGTGGGAGCCGCTTCGCGGCGGTCACTAGTTGCCTGCGGCAACGGTCGCTAGCTGGCCCCGCCAGCGGTAACAGCGACAAAGTCGCCGGGCTAGTGGCATTTTTGATGGGCTCCACGTATGATAAAACCGCAAATAACGCAGGGAATGAATACCATGTCGCAATTTAAAATTGCCATTGCCGGTACCGGCTATGTGGGCTTATCCAATGCGATGTTGCTGGCGCAGCATCATCAGGTTGTAGCTTTGGATATCCTGCCGGAAAAAGTAGCCATGCTTAATGCCGGTCGCTCACCGATAGAAGACCGGGAAGTCGCAGATTTTCTAAGCCGAAAAACACTGAATTTTACCGCGACGACAGATAAACTTCAGGCCTATCAAGATGCGGACTTTGTGGTCATTGCTACGCCCACCGACTACGATCCTCAAACCAATTATTTTAACACCAGCAGTGTAGAAGCCGTCATCGCCGATGTCTCGGCCATAAATCCAAAGGCAGTGATGGTGATTAAATCAACAGTCCCGGTGGGTTACACCGCCTCGATAAAAGCAAAGCTTGGCCTTAAAAACCTGTTGTTTTCACCCGAGTTCCTGCGCGAAGGCAAGGCCCTGTATGACAATTTACACCCATCGCGTATCATCGTTGGTGAGCGCTCAGAGCGTGCCAGTGTATTCGCTGCTTTGTTGCAGCAAGGAGCTGTCAAGCAAAACATTCCGGTACTTTTTACCGATAGCACCGAAGCTGAAGCGATCAAGCTGTTCTCCAATACCTATTTAGCGATGCGGGTTGCTTTCTTTAACGAGCTGGACTCCTATGCAGAAAGCCATGGACTCAATAGTCGCCAAATTATTGAGGGGGTAGGGCTGGATCCACGCATCGGCAATCACTACAACAACCCCAGCTTCGGCTACGGCGGGTATTGTTTACCCAAAGATACCAAGCAATTGCTGGCCAATTACCAGCAAGTGCCCAACAACATCATCCAGGCCATTGTGGATGCCAACCAAACACGTAAAGACTTTATCGCCAGCTCTATAGTCAACAAAGATCCCAAAGTGGTAGGGATCTTCCGCCTGGTGATGAAAGCAGGGTCGGATAACTTCCGGGCTTCTGCCATCCAGGGCATTATGAAGCGAATAAAAGCCAAAGGGATTGAGGTGGTGGTGTACGAGCCTGAGCTTAAAGAAACGCACTTCTTTCGCTCACGGGTGATTAAGGATTTACAAGAGTTTAAGCAAATTTCTGATGTCATCGTCGCCAATCGCCGGACAGAAGCGCTGGCAGATGTTGCAGACAAAGTTTATACCCGTGATTTGTTTGGCAGCGACTAGCTAGCTTGGCCAGCGGTCGCTAGCCGCTTCGCGGCGGTATCCAGGAAACTTATGAAACTACTGATAACCGGCAGCAAAGGCCAGGTTGGCACCGAGCTAAAGCAGCAACTGGCAGAGATAGCTGAGCTATTGACGCCATCCCGGGCCGAGCTGGATTTGGCCAATGCGTCGGCTGTGCACGCCTATCTGGCACAGCATCAGCCGCAGGCGATTATCAATGCGGCCGCTTATACCGCAGTGGATCTGGCCGAGACCGAGCAAAAAGCAGCCCTGGCAGTGAATGCAAAGCTGCCAGAGCTGTTAGCCCGCTACTGCGCCCACAGCGGGGCTTATTTGCTGCATTACTCCACCGATTACGTCTACCCGGGCACGGGTACCGAGCCCTGGCAAGAAGACAGCCCAACAGCCCCGCTGAATTATTATGGCCACAGCAAACTGCAAGGCGATCTAGCGGTGCTGGCGCAGTGCCCATCGGCGGTGATTTTTCGCACCAGTTGGGTGTACTCGGATCACGGTAAAAACTTCCGCAACACCATCATTCGCTTGGCCAAAGAAAAAACCGAATTAAGCATTGTCGCCGATCAAATCGGCGCGCCCACCCCCGCCAGCCTGATTGCCGCCATCAGTGTGCAGACACTGCAGCGCTACCAGCAGGGCCAGCCCATCGCTGGCGGGGTCTATCATCTGGCCCCACGCAGCTACTGCAGCTGGTACGATTTTGCCAAGATAATTGTGCAGCAGGCTGAGCAGCAAGGGCAGAGCCTCACCTTGAATGCTAGTGCGATTCACCCCATACCCAGCAGTGCTTATCCAACACCGGCCAAACGCCCGTTAAACTCGCGGCTTTGTGTCGATAAACTGGAGCGCGCCCTTGGTATTCGTTTGCCTTTATGGCAGGAGCTGCTTGCGTCGAAGACGCTGTGACTAGCTGGCTCTGCTTGCGGTCACTAGTCGCTTCGCGACACTTCCTGTTATACTCAAGCCATACAGGGTGTTAAGAGCGATTCCATGCGACTTTCTGACCACGAAAAACACATCATTCTGGAGGCTGTTGCTGCTGAAGATGCCACGGCGCGTGTTTTTGTGTTTGGTTCCAGGGCGAATGACTCCAGCAAAGGAGGGGATATCGATCTGCTGATTGTGTCCAAAAACTTCACAAAACAAAATGTTCGCAATACCCGCTGGCGCATTCAGGAACAACTTGGAGAGCAAAAAATCGATATTGTGACAACCAAAGATGGTCACGAAAGCTTCGTTCAACTGATACAGCCGCAAGCGCAGGAGTTGGCATGACCAGCAAGAAAAGCTCGTTGCAGTACTTTCAGGAGTGTTTAGACCAACTGCACAACGCCAGTCGTTGGCTAGAGCGCTCCTACCATCAGTGTGTTGCGTTTCAGCTGAATGCGAAGCTGACTGAAGCGCAATTTGACTCCTTAGAAAACTTAAGCAGCCGTTTTGCCAGAGTGACCGATTTACTTCTGAGTAAAACCTATCGGGCACTTGATCTGGTGGAGCTAATGGAACCAGGCAGCTTGATTGATACCATCAATCGGGCGGTGAAACGTGATTTGATTGAAAGTGCGGAATTGGCTCGGACACTCAAAGATATCCGCAATGAAATTGTGCATGAATACGTGGTTGAAGACTTGCAAGCATTGCAGCAGGAAGTGTTAGCTCACACAAAAACGCTGTTGGAACTGGTCGAAAAAGTCAGTGGTTATGCCCAACGGCAGTCACTAGCTGGTTCTGCCAGCGGTAACCAGGCCTTTCAGGCCGGTAACTAGCCGTTTCACGGCGGTCACAAGTTGCCTGCAGCAACGCTCAACAACTAGACAGCCCCAAAGGCCTATTGTAAAGTGAATGAAGCGCACCATGCATGTCAGAGGAAACATGAACACCATTGATCGTAAGCAATATCCCGAGCTGGATCAGTTGTTGTGGGATACTCAAGCTCGATTTTTAACCGAAAAAGATGCCTTGGATGTCTATGAGCGCCGTTGGTCTTTTGTCGATAAAAGCAAGTTGGTGGCAGCCGAGCGTACTCTGATTCAACAACTTGCCCAGCGTGCCGGTGGTTTTCTGCCTGCTGGGGGCTAATCCATCCTATGTCAGCTTACAAGCGCCTTCAGCATCAACGGATAGCAGCTTGCCTGGAAAACTTTAACAGCGACTTCCTGAGTCAGCATACTATTTTGTTTGGTGGCGGCACCCGTATTGCGTTGGAGTTTGGCGAGTACAGAGAATCGGTTGATATTGATTTTTTGTGCCCGGATAAAGCGGCGTATCGAGCGGTTCGTCAACAGGTCACCAACCAATCACTGGGCAAGCTTGTGCAGCAAGATTTCCATTACAGCCGGGATATCATCTTTGACCGCTATGGTGTGCGTACTTTTATTGTTGCGTCAGGGGTTCCGATTAAACTTGAGTTTGTCGCCTTCGATAATTACCAATTAGAGACAGATAAAGCAGGCACTTTATTCCCGGTGCCTTACATCAATCATGCATCTTGTTTTGTTACCAAGTTACTGGCCAATGCGGATAGAGTTGGTGTGAAGCCATACAAGGATATTTTAGATATTCTTGTGATGTGTGCTCATTTAGGGGAAATCCCGCAAGCCGCACTGGACGAAGCGTATAGCCACTACAGCAAGAAAGTGATTGACCAATCATTACAGAAAAGTTTGCTGCAACTAACCCAAAATACAACGGTGTATGCAGAAGCTGCTGTAGGTATGGGGGTTGATAGCCACTTTTTTTCGAGTGTCATTTTACCAGCTGCTTATAAGTTGCTGGCAGAGCCAGCGGTCACTAGCTCGCCAAGCGAGCGGTAACCAGGATCTTCGGGCCGGTCACTAGTTGCCTGCGGCAACGGTCTAGTCTGTAATAGACAGAAAACAGACAAGGTGCTACATTGTACTTAATTTGTAACACATGAGGCGTAGCCATGAGTGACGCAACCTTTACCTTCCGGGTCGATGAAGCGTTGAAGAGCCAGTTTGCCCAAGCAGCCAAATCTCGCGATCGTAGCGGGGCGCAGCTGCTTCGGGATTTCATGCGGGAGTTCGTACAGCAACAGCATCTAGCCGCAGAGCACGATGATTGGTTTCGCAGCCAAGTACAGATCGGCCTGAATTCGGCTAATACAGGCAATTTGGTACCTGCCGCTGAAGTAGAAGCTAAATTTGCGGCTCGTCGTGCTTCAACACGTCGTAGGCTCAAAACATCTAAATGATGGAATTGCTTTGGACGCCAGAGGCAATACAAGACCGCGATGCAATTTATGACTACATAGAAGCCAATAACCCCACAGCAGCCTTGGCTCTCGATGAGCTATTGTCAGAAAAAGCTTTGCGCTTAGCCGAGTATCCTAACCTCGGTCGTCTTGGCCGAGTGACAGATACCCGTGAGCTGGTTGCTCATCAAAACTATGTTATCGTTTATGACGTGGTCGGGGAGCAAGTTCGCGTGCTTCGAATTCTTCACGCTGCTCGACTGTGGCCGCCGTCCGGTATCGCATGACGTCGCTATGCGACTGGTAACCAAGCCCTTCAGGCCGGTCACAAGCCGTTTCACGGCGGTCATTATTTGCCTGCGGTAACGGTCACCGCGACAAAGTCGCGCTTGCTCTTTCCCCCCAAAAAACCTAAACTGCCTTTTTAATTTTTTCCCGCTTTTTCTGTGGGCAGAGGGCATCGTTTTGCGCAAAGGTATCGTACTGGCAGGAGGCTCTGGTACACGCTTGCATCCTATCACGCTTGGGATTTCCAAGCAGTTGCTGCCCATTTACGACAAACCCATGATTTATTACCCCATCTCGGTGCTGATGCTGGCCGGGATCCGCGATATTCTCATTATCACCACACCAGACGATCAACCTGCCTTTAAGCGCCTGCTAGGCACAGGCGAGCAGTTTGGTGTGCGTTTTGAGTACTGCATTCAGCAAAAACCCGAAGGGTTAGCACAGGCCTTTATTCTAGCCGAAGACTTTTTGCAGCAAGCACCCGTTTGCATGGTGCTGGGCGATAATATCTTTCATGGCCAAAGTTTTAGTGAGCAATTAAAGCGGGCCAGTGCCCAGCAGCAGGGGGCAACCATCTTTGGGTATCAGGTCAAAGATCCCGAGCGTTTTGGTGTGGTCGAATTCAACGACAGCGGTAAGGCCTTGTCGATTGAAGAGAAGCCCAAACAGCCTAAATCCAGCGTTGCGGTGACGGGCCTCTATTTTTACGATGGTAAAGTCAGCGAGCTGGCGCGTACTTTAACACCCTCTGCACGTGGGGAGCTGGAAATCACCTGCTTAAACAACCTTTACCTGGAGCAGGGCCAGCTGCAAGTAGAACGTTTTGGCCGTGGCTTTGCCTGGCTCGATACCGGCACCCACGACAGCTTGTTGGATGCAGCGCATTACGTGCAAACCATCGAGCAGCGTCAGGGGTTAAAAGTGGCTTGTCTGGAAGAAATCGCCTGGCGACAGGGGTGGGTGGACGATAAGCATTTGCTGAAGCGTGCCCGCGCCTTTGCCAAAACCGGCTATGGCGCCTATTTGCGTCATTTAGTTGATTAATCCCTATTTCAGGAAGAAACTAAGGAATTCGTATGAAAGTCACTAAAGCAGTTATTCCGGTTGCCGGGCTTGGCACCCGCATGTTGCCAGCCACCAAAGCCATTCCGAAAGAGATGCTGCCGGTGGTGGATAAGCCATTGATTCAGTATGTAGTGAATGAATGCATCGCAGCTGGTATCAAAGAAATTGTGCTTGTGACGCACTCATCAAAAAACTCCATTGAAAACCATTTCGATAAAAGCTTTGAACTCGAGTCCATGCTGGAAAAGCGGGTCAAACGCCAGCTGCTTGATGAAGTTCAGGCCATTTGCCCGAAAGATGTCACCATCATGCATGTTCGTCAGGGGGAGGCCAAGGGCCTGGGCCATGCGGTGCTTTGCGCTTATCCATTGATTGGAGATAACCCTTTTGCTGTGGTGCTGCCGGATGTGTTGATTGATCATTACGACTGCAATCCTAAGCAGGATAACCTGGCTGAAATGATCACACTATTCGAGCACGATGGCGTCAGCCAGGTCATGGTTGAACCGGTACCAATGGAGCAGGTAAGCAGCTACGGCGTAGCCGATGTTGAAGGGCATCAGATGCAAAGTGGTGAGTCGGTGAAAATGACCGCTATTGTTGAAAAACCTGCAGTCGAAGATGCACCTTCCAATTTATCGGTCGTTGGGCGTTATGTTTTCTCCGCTGATCTCTGGGAAGCTTTGCAATATACCCCGATTGGGGCAGGCGATGAAGTGCAGCTAACCGATGGCATTGCCATTTTAATGAAGCAACAGCCGGTCAATGCCTATCATATTAAAGGGCGTAGCCACGATTGTGGCAATAAGCTGGGCTACATGAAGACTTTTGTTGAGTTCGGTTTGCGCAGTCAGGTTCTTGGCAGCGATTTCAATGCGGCTATGCACGAACTCATGGCCAGATACCCAAAAAACTAAGCGGATCGCTAAGCTATGCAGATAGAGAAAACAGCCATTCCTGAGGTATTGTTGATAAAGCCCAGGGTATTTGAAGATGAACGGGGTTTTTTTCTGGAAAGCTTTAATCAGCGTCAGTTCGAGCACGCCTTAGGCAAGCAGGTGAGCTTTGTGCAGGATAATCACTCCAGGTCCAAAAAAGGTGTACTGCGTGGTTTGCATTACCAGATAAAGCAGCCACAGGGCAAGTTGGTAAGGGTTGTGCAGGGCGAAGTGCTGGATGTCGCTGTGGACCTTCGCTGTTCATCGCCCACCTTTGGGCGCTGGGTCAGTGCGCGTTTGTCCGCAGAAAATAAAATGCAGATGTGGCTGCCGGCAGGCTTTGCGCATGGCTTTATTGTGCTTAGTGATACCGCCGAATTTGTTTACAAGGCTACGGATTATTATGCCCCTGAGTTTGAGCGAGCCATTCGCTGGGACGACCCGGACCTGGCCATCGACTGGCAGTATGAAGCTTTGCCAGACTTATCAAAAAAAGATCAACAGGCGATAAGCTTTGCAAGTGCTGAGTCTTATCGATGAAACATCCATGAAGCACGAACTTTAACAGACCAAGCCAACAGGGCTATGTTACAATTCGATGGCAACCGGAATTCATTCCGGTTTTTCAATTGTCAGCACAGGCACTCGGATCGCAGTCAGGAACTCAGGCATGAAAAACATCATTACGTATGGCACTTTCGACCTTTTTCACATTGGCCACTTAAACTTGCTAAAGCGCCTTTCAGAAATGGGTCAGTTAACAGTGGCTGTATCGACCGATGAGTTTAACGAAGGCAAAGGTAAAAAGACCATCATCCCTTTTGAACAGCGCATCGAAATTGTTCGTGGTTGTCGTTATGTGCACCAGGCGATCCCGGAAAGCAGCTGGGAGCAAAAAATTAATGATATTCAAACCTACCATATCGATACCTTTGTGATAGGTGACGACTGGCAGGGCAAGTTCGACTTTCTAAAAGAATACTGTGAAGTGGTTTACTTGCCGAGAACGGAAGGGATTTCCACCACCCAGCTCAAAAAAGCACTCAGTGCTTTTTCCAGCATTAATAAAGAAGAATTTATGCGGGCTTTTGAAATTCTGGAAATGCTAAAAGCCGACTTAAACTAATAGTTGCAGGAACGAATGATGAAAGTACTCAAGCACCTGCTGAAGAATAATTATGAAAAAAAGAAGCTGCAGCAGCAGCTCGATCTTATTGCCAACAGCGATTACTTTGATGCCAACTACTATCTGGAACACAACCCGGATGTAGCTGAAGCAGGAATAGATCCAGTTGAACACTTCCTGAAATTTGGTGGCTTTGAAGGCCGAAAGCCCAGTGAGCGCTTTGATCCAGAGTTCTACTTGCAGAAGTACGAGGATGTGGCAGAAAGCGGCATGAACCCCTTACTGCATTTCATACAAAGTGGGGCAGAAGAAAACAGGGAACCGTTGTCTGCTTCGGATGTAAACAAAACCGAGGTTGCCGTAGATAATGAGCAGATCGATTGCGGCCTGCAATTACTGCAGCTGCTATTGCTGCAAGGCAATTATGCCGATTTCGATGCACTGATGGCACAATTGCAGCTCAATCAGCTTACCGACCAACCCAATCATGCATTAGCATTGCAGCAACTTCAGTTGGAGCGTTGGCTGGCTACAGCAGATGTCGCAGCATGCACTTCCTGGTTAGAGAAGCATCAAAATCATGACTTTTACTGGTTTTATCAGGCCAAGCTACAGTTGTTTGCTGGTGATTATCAGGCCGCTTTAAAGGCCGCTCAGAGCTTTCTGTATCAGCAACCTATCGTGGATGAGGGTTTTTATCTGCTGGCCGATGCGGCCGTTGGTCTGAATGAACCGGAGCAAGTCTGGCAAAGTATCAATCAATCCATTGCCCACACCAACAGAGCTCGAAGCTTTCAGCATTTGGCGCAGCTGGTACAAACGCCGTCCTCGCTGGATGGCTATTTGACCACGCTTCGACAATGGTGTTTAAAAAAGCCTAACGCCAAGTATGAACCTGAAGTTACGGTTGCCACGGCAACAGCGTGCAGCCAGGCTGGCAATCTGGTACTGGCAAAGCAAGTACTGCACGACTGCATTGCCTTTCACCAAAACCGCAAACATGGCTTTGCGCAGCTTCGGCAATTACTGATCAGTTTCAGTGCTCATCCACATCTCCCGTTATGGCCACAGCCTTTCCAGCAATTGCCTGCTGGCAAAGCGCTTAATTGCCAGCGTCGAATGCAACTGGCTTTGCATGATCTTTTTCGGGTGACGGAGCCGCAGGCGCATCAACCTTTTTTAATGCAGCATAGTTTGCAAGCTGTCATGCTTGATACTGACTTTGATCCCAGCCGGTTGTTGACACTTGGCCTGGCACCGGCAGCCGATAAAGCCGCTTTGGTAGATGCGTTGCAAAGCAGTCCGCTTTTTCAGGTGGTGCAGCACAACAGCCAACAGCTGCGTATTAAGCATTGCAACGGCATTTCACTGCAGCTGTATTGCCATCAGCAACAAGATAGCGGTTGGATCTACAGCGATCATGGCGTTCGTTGGTTTACAGCGCCTGTCATGGTCGAGACATTTTGCTGGGCTGGCACTACCTTGGGTATTCCTGCCGCCGGCAAAGACTACCTGGCACAGTTCAGTAAAGACTGGGCCCAGCCAGGATTTGACTATGTCGTGCAAAGTGGCAACCGCCAAGTGCTTCATCAGGATCAATACAGTATTTATTGCTATCAACGTCTGCTGTCAGCGTTGATTGCACAGGACTTACAGACAGAAGTACTGATGTTGCGCGAACTCAGTCGCTATGAAAGTAAGCAAAGCTATCAGCAGTTGGTTGCCAGCAATTACAGTATTCCTACGGCAAAAGAAATTCAAAATGCCGGCGTTAAAGTTGTACTTTTCGTCTCAGGTATTGAAAGTGTTGGCTATCAGGCCAATATGTGGATCCCGGTGCTCGAGTCTCTGTCGGTGCCCTGCGCTATTGTCATCAGGGAAAAGCGCACTGCCAGTGAGCTGTTACCAACCAGCTTACCAGTGTATTTTTTACAGAGTATGAATGATCTTGAAGTGCTTGAGCAGGCTGGTGTTCGAACTGTGCTGTATCCGGGCAATTCACAAAAAGCAACACAAATGCTGCGTTTCCATCGTTTGAATCACTTTTTTATTAATCATGGTGAAAGTGATAAGGTGGTCAATCAAAGCAAGTTTTTAATGGCTTATGATAAACTTTTGGTTGCTGGCCCGCTTGCTGAGCAGCGTATTCGCGATGCTGGCCTGCCTGTTCGAGCCGACCAGGTGGTTCAGGTTGGACGCCCGCAAGTAGAAATGAAATTGCAACAAGTATCATCAGCATGCATTTCAGTCCGAACCATTCTTTACGCTCCAACCTGGGAAGGCTTTAATGATGAAGCGAATTATTGCTCAATCAATAGCACTGGCATGGAGTTGCTGCAGACATTAGCTGCCAGCAGACGTTTTAAAGTATTATTCAAGCCTCATCCATACACGGGCTATGATCCATCGGGGCAGGCTAAACTGTTTCTGGAAAAAATGTGTGAACTTGCGCAGTCAAATAGTCAGATAGACTTATTTGGTTCTGAGACAGATATCCACGACTTAATGAATCGTTCGGATCTTCTTATCACCGACATTTCAAGCGTCCTGAATGACTACCTTTATACCCTGAAACCAATTGTACTTACCAACTCACGTCAGTTCACTCAGCAAAGATTGGACGCAGAGTTTCCCTCAACAGCATCCGCGTACGTCGTAAACAATGCAAACGACATTCTAGGACTTGTTGACGCCATCATGGTAGATGACGTTAAGTTTGAAAAACGCAGAGCGCTTAAAAATTATTCACTAGGCAGTTATCCAAATGGAGCATTGGCAGCATTTGATCAGGTGGTTACCTCAAGTGCTTCTTAAGTACACTGCAACGATGGAATCTTTATGATAAATTTTAACCTAACAACTTCAAAGAACTACTTAGGTGTTCAATCACAGCTTAATACACTGATTCAGAAGCACTTACCAGCAGGTTCATACACGGAAACAACTCTGGAGTATGTCGAAGGTGCGCTTAATTTTACAATGTTTGTCATGCAGCAGGCCGATGTATTGATGTCGCATGGGGCTGCTGATAAGAATTACCATTGGAAGAAGTACGCCAACAAGAGCTTTGTGAACGAGCAAACGCGTAGGAAGCACTTGTTTGTGCCGGGAAATCTGCTCGTTGACCGGATCAGCCAGTCCAGGAAATTACCCAGCTTCAATCGAACGAACGTTCACAGCGTAGGCTGGCCGCGGCTGGATGCGTTGATTGCTTTGCAAAATGAGTACGATAAAGTTAAACCTGCCACAGGAAAGAAAAATGTCCTTTGGGCACCAACGCATGACTACAACCGAAAAGGTGCGAATGCAGATGTTATATCTTCCTATCCTGATTTTGAACCTTATATGGAACAGCTTGCCGTGCACTACGATGTGAACGTTTCTCTGCATCCACGCAACCGCAAAGACAAAAAGCCTACCTACCAACAGTTGCTGGAAGCCGATGTGGTGATTTCAGATCTTGGCACCATGGTTTGGGAAGCCTGGGCCTTAGGAAAAACGCTTATTTTTCCGGATTGGATTATCAAAGAAAGAATGCTCAAGCATAAAAAGAATTCCGCAGAATGGCGGATTTTTGCCGAGGACTATGGGCTTCACGCTTCAAGCATTGAGCATATGAAGGATGTGATTGCAGAATCACCGGCAATGGATACTCGTACCAAAGAGTTCTTTGAATACTACTTAGATCCGAAGTACTTAGGTTGCAGTGGCAAGCGGATTGCTGACTTGCTTTTAGCTTTGGATAAATAATTTTACGGTTATGAGGTTTTTATGAGTTTTTATATTGAGCGGCATAAACGTGAGTTGGCTGCACTAAAAAGTAACTATCAGGTACGAGACGATATCATTACCAATGATGGCAAAATTCCACTGACGTATTGGATCAATACGGAAAACTTCGGTGACTTATTGTCTCCCTGGTTGTACGAGAAAATGACTGGGCTTCCGGTCGAGTACAGTCCTGGTGACTGTCCTTCATACATTGGTATTGGTTCAATTCTTAAACGCACAACCGATCATAGTATCGCCTGGGGGACAGGCTCCTTCGGCACTGAGCCCCGCAAGCAAGTCGCTGCCAAGGCTACCTATTTAGCCGTAAGAGGCCCGCTTACGCGTGCCAGGATAAAAAATGCAGGCGTCGAATGCCCTGCTGTATACGGTGATCCGGCTTTACTCACCCCCATGTATTACTGGCCCGAAGTAGAGAAAAAGTATGAGTTAGGTATCGTTCTGCGTTGGTCTGAAAAAAAATGGGTCAACAGAGACTTTGGTCCCGGCGTTAAAAAGATTTATCTGAAAACTACCAATATCGAAGGCGTGCTCGATGATATGCTCAGCTGTAAGCGTATTATCACCTCCTCATTGCATGGTCTCATTATCTCAGATGCCTACGGCATTCCAAGTGCCTGGTTAAACTCGCACACGCCGAAGGGCGGGGAGTTTAAATTCTACGACTATTTCCTTACTGTAAATAAAGTGAGGCATGCACAGAGTTATGATCTGTTCGATGGGCCTGTTGAACTGATTGATTTATTAACAGCATTTGATTTTGACTGTAAATTCATTGATTTTGATTATGAGGCTTTATTAGATGCATGCCCTTTATTACAGAAAAGTGCATGATGCGTGCCACAGCAAGGCAGTTCTCAGACGAGCTTTACTAGGACTTGAAGTTTTAAACGGGTGCTTTCATTCAATCATTCTACAGGCGAAGCAAACATCTGATGAAAAAAATTCATATCAATATCAACGATACCAAGAATTACCACAGTATTCAGCAACAGGTGGTTGATGAGATTTGTGGTTATCTTCCAGATGGTGAAAACACCAGCCGCTCCATCAATTATAACCGTCCGGGAGCGGTCAATATCAGTCTCTTTGTACGCCATCCCGCCGAGGTCTATGTAGGCCATAATCTGGCAGACAAAAACTACCTTTGGTCGAAAACAGACACCGGTGATCGCTTTATCAATCAGTTTGAGCTGGTGTTTGTCCCCGGGGCCTGGCTGAAAAAGCGTCTGCTGCAAAGTAAAACTGTGCGTTTGCACCCCAGTCAGATTGTAGTGGCAGGCTCCCCCCGGGTGGACTACTTAAAGCGCCTGCAGTCACAAATGCCCGCAGTATCCGGCAAGCTGCGAGTCTTGTGGGCACCGGGGCATGATAACTGGAAAGACAAAGATGGCTCGGCCATGGGCAGCTACCCACAATTTCAGGGCTATCTGGATAAACTGAGGCGGGACTTTGAGGTGACCTCGGTAGTACACCCCCGCAACCGCAAAGACAAAACCGCCATTACCGAAGCTTTGTTGCAAGCCGATGTGGTGATTTCAGATTTCAGCTCGGTGATCTATGAAGCCTGGGCACTGGGTAAGCCGGTGATTTTCCCGCGTTGGCTGCTTGGTGATAAGGTATTAAAGCGTGCCCCCACTTCGGCCGAGGCCTATATTTTCGCTGAAGGTCTTGGCTATCATCCTCAGAGCATGGAGGAACTGATTCAGATTCTGCAACAGGGGCCAGTCATTTGCGAGCGCACCCAGCAGTTTATTGAAGAATACATTTATCAGGACGACCACCTGAGTGCCGGGCAAATCATAGCGCAGCATGTCATCAATCTTGCCGATGCCGACAGCAAAGCAGGGCGTGCTACTCTGGAAGCAACCGCTACCAGTTTGCTGCGGCAAAAAGAGTGGCTGCAAGCGGAGCAAGCTTACCGCCAGCTTATAGAGCAATCCTTAGGGCAGGCCGACTACTATCGGCAACTTGCCCTGTGTCTGAACCGGCAAAACAAAACCTGGCAGGAAGTCGAAGCTTTAACCGCGGCCCTGGCCATTGAAAATCTGGATGCGTTGCTGAATATTCAGCTTGCCCAGGCACAGGAAAAAATGCGGCGTTACCGCGAGGCAGCACAATCCTTTGCCAAAGCCATTGAGCTGGATCCTAAGCATCAGGATGTCAGTTTGTGGTATTTTCAGCAAGCCGCTGCTTTGCAGCAATGCGGTAAGGCAGCTGACGGAATGCAGATCAGGCAATTACAGGCGCAGGCTATCGCCAGTGATAAAATGCTCAACAGCGCAGAGCTGGGGCTGGGGATCTTATACCAGGCCTTAGAGCGTTGGCACGAAGGCTATCAGGCTTTTGTTGCCGAAATCTCAGACAAGCCAGGCCATGCTGTGTTGCATGCGCATGCGGCTTACTGTGCCATGCGCAGTTATCAATGGACAGAAGCGGTACAACATTGGCAATTGGCATTAGCCATGCAGCCCACTCAAGCCGAATGGCACTACCGTCTGGCCATTAGCTATGAACAATTGGCCAGCTTGGCTGAGGCTGCCGATGCCTTTGCACTGGCTGTTGCGTTAAAGCCAGAGCAGCGGTACTGGCATTATCGTTATGCCCGTTGTTTAACCGCTCAGCAGCGTTGGCAAGAAGCCCTGCAGGTGTTTGCAGCCATGCCGGCTGCAGTGCTAACAACCACCGAAGATAAAGCTACCGCCCCCTTGGTACTGGCCGCCGTATCGCCCGCCCGCCAGCTGCCCGCCAACCAGCATCTGTTATCCATGCCGGCCAACCCGGCCTGGCAGCAAAAAGCCAGTGCCGCTCGTGATCTATTGCGCCAGCAACTGCAGCAGGATACGGTGTCGGCTGAAGTCTGGTTTGGTTTGGCGCAGGCCCATGCCGTTTTGGCCGAATGGCCAGAGGCCGCCGAAGCGGCAGCACAGGCCATCGCCCGTTCGGCAGAGCACCAGCCGCTTTATTTTGAGTTGCTGGCAGCCTGCCAGGCGAAGCAGGGGCTGCAGCAGCAGGCCTGCCACAGCTACCTGCAATGTTATCATCTGGAGCCGCCTTTTGGCGATGAGCCAGCCAGCACCCCACTCAGTGCCACCGTCTCGTTGCTGGCGCGTTATGCCCATTACCGGGAAACCTTGCCGCTGCAGCCGCGCTGCATTGTGTATGAAAGCTTTAACGGCAATGGCATGTCGTGCAATCCGTACGGCCTCTTTGTCGAGCTGTTGCAAAGCGAAGACTTTGCCCATTACACCCATGTCTGGGTGATCAACGACCTGGCGCGGATCCCGCAGCAATACCGGCAGCAGCCGAACATTGTCTTTGTGCCCAAAGCCAGCGATTTGTATTTACGTTACATTGCCAGCGCCGCTTATTTGATCAACAACAGTGGCTTCCCGCCGTACTTCTCTACCCGGCCGGATCAGCGTTATCTTGCCACCTGGCACGGCACGCCATTAAAGACCCTTGGCAAAGAACAAAAGTACAAGTTTTTTGATCACAAGCGAACGCAGCGTAACTTCCTGCAAGCGACGCATCTGATCACGCCTAATCCTCACACCACCGGCATCACCATCAACAGCTACGACTTAAAGCCGTTGTTTCAGGGCAAGCTGGCAGAAACAGGCTACCCGCGCATTGATCGCACTCTCAATCTGACGGAGCAGGAAAAACAGCAGCTAAAAACCAGTCTGGGATTGCAGCCGGAGCTGCCGGTAGTGCTCTATGCTCCCACCTGGCGTGGCACCCTGACCGATGTGCGTTTCGATACCGACAAGCTGGCCGATGACATGACCGTACTGAGCCAGCAGCCGTGCCAATTGCTGTTTCGCGGACACAGCCTGATGGAAGCCTTGCTGGCAGAGTCAGCGCTCAATTGTCAGGTCGTGCCGGAGTCTATCGATACCAATGAGTTGCTGGCTATTGTCGATGTGCTCATTACCGATTACTCCAGCATCTTCTTCGACTTCCTGCCCAGACAAAAACCAATCCTTTACTACGCCTATGATCTGGCAGAATACGAGCAAGAGCGGGGCCTGTATTTTAGCATGGAACAAATGCCAGGCTCTGTGTGCCAAAGTATTGATGAGCTAAGTACAGCGCTGCAGCAGGCGTTAACGCAGGGGCTGGCTGGCAAGCAAGCCGCCTTTGCTGCCGCCAACGCCGAATTCTGCCCGCATGAAGATGGCCGGGCTGCCGCCAGGGTCATTGACTTCTTTATGCGCGATCAGCATCAGGCAGTGCAGTACGATGGGGCACAATCGTCGCAAAAAATTGCACTGATTTGCCCGGGATCTTTTGCCCCCAATGGCATTACCAGTTCGTTTCAAAACCTGCTCGCTGCCACCCGGGATTCAGAGTACCAGCTGGTGATCCCATTTTTGCCACACTCCATTGAGTCGGTACCGGCCAACCTGGAGAAGTTTTATGAGTTTCCGCAGACGCTCCCTTATGTCCCCCGCTATGGCAGCGTGGTGATGACCCTGCAGGAGCGCGAAGTTCGTTTACGGGCAGAAAAACAGTATTATCAGCACCTGACCGAGCAGGAATGGCGCATTCTGGCCGGCATGTATGCCCGCGACTTTACCCGTATCTTTGGTCCACGCCCCATTGATGTGGCCATCCACTTCTCTGGCTACGATTTGCTCTGGGCGAATTTGTTTGCTTTTGGTCAACAGATTAAGCAGCGGGTGATTTATTTGCATAACGATTTGCATGCTGAGTGGCAGGCGCGCTTTCCCTACCTGCAAAACATTTTCCATTTGTACCGCTTTTATCACAAACTGGTCTCCGTATCCGAGCAAACCAGCGCGTTAAACCAACAAAATCTGGCCGAAGCCTTTGGGCTGGATGCGGCGCGTTTTTGCTTTAGCAACAACCTGCAAGATCCAGAGCGCGTCAAGCGCCTGGCAGCGGAACCGTTTGAACAGGCCAGTGATCAGGCGCTGTTCCGCCCCGGCTGCACGACCTTTATCACCATGGGGCGCTTATCGGTCGAAAAAGACCACCACAAGTTGATCGAAGCTTTTAGCCAGCTGCACGCCCGTTATCCAGCTACCCAGCTGATCATTCTTGGCAGTGGTCCTTTGCAAAGCGAGTTGTCGCAGCAGATCCTGGCGAAGAAACTGCAAGGATCGGTGCATTTGCTGGGGCAGCGGAAAAATCCATTTCCACTGCTCAAAGCAGCGGACTGCTTTGTGTTATCGTCCAACCACGAAGGCCAGCCCATGGTGTTGTTTGAAGCCATGATCCTGCAAAAGCCAATACTCTCCACCGATATCACCGGTTCGCGCAGTGCGCTGCAAGGCCGTACCGGCACCCTGGTAGAAAACTCCGTGGCTGGCCTGTTGCAGGGCATGGAGCGTTTTTTAACCGGTCAGGATCAGCAGGAGCTGTTCGATATTCAGCATTATCAGCAGGAAGCACTCGCTATGTTTTACCGCACCATCGCTGAAGATAGCGATGCTTCGGAGTGAGCCATGACTAGCAAATCCCTGATCTTTGCTGGCCAGGCCGGTGTCGGCTACTACCCGCAAAACAGCCTGGAAGCCGCTGCTTTTAGTACGGCCCTTGGCGTCGATGGCATTGAGATTAGCGTGCAGTGGACGCGCGACCAGCAGTTGGTTTGTCACCAGCATCAGCGACTGGACCCGGCATTTACCCGCTCGCCGGATGGCTGTTGGCTGAACCAGGCCGAGCAATGGCCAATCGGGCAGCTTAGCTATGCCGAGCTGATGGAGTTTCGTCTTGGCGAGCTCAATCCCGAGCGGCAAGACCAGCGCAAACCACGCCGGCAAATGGCATTGGCGCATCCGATCCCGTTACTCAGTGACATGCTGAGCCAGCTAAGCCAGCAGTCCAGCGGCCAGCCCTTGCAACTGTTAATCCACTTGCCTTCGTCGCTGGATGAAATCGCGGTGGAGCCTGCCCTTATCCGGGCGGTGCTGCAGCAGGTGCTTGATTATCGCACCCGTCTGCACATTATATTCACCAGCTACGATTGGCGATTGCTGGCATTGATCAAACAAGCCGAGCCAGCGCAAATCTGTTGGTACCGGCTGCATCCCCCAGCCTGGTATCATCCGGACTGGGGGCAGCCCGTTTCGTTAAGCGAACCACAGTCGCAGGCACTGCTGGTGCAGCAAGGCTGGCACCAGCAGCAGCTGCCTTGGCTGGATGGGCTAAGCCCCGTGGATTACCATGATTTGATTGCGCAGGCGAAAGGCCGAGGCTGGCGTTTGTACTGCCATCACACCGCCTTGCCGTATCTGTCTGATGCGTCCGATGTCGCCCTTTGGACCGAGCAGCAGCACCAGCCAGAGATCTGCCAACTGCTCGCGAACACAGCAGCTTATGCCGTGGTTAGCGACAGCCCCTTTAGTTACAGCCATCTGGCAACAGCAAAGTGTCGTGAACTGGTTGCTTTTGGTAAAGCTTGCCTCGAGAAAAAAAAATGGCAAGCGGTGATCGATAGTTTTCTGCCAATAGTGCAAAGCAGCCAGGCGCGCTGCCATTTTGAGCTGGTGTATCGCCTGGCCATTGCACTACGACGGGAACAGCGCTTTAACGAATCGGAGCAGGTGCTGCAACTTGGCTTGAAAGCTTATCCGCACCATCACAATTTGTACATTGAGCTGGCCGCTCTGGAAAATCAGCGCGAAAACTGGAGCCAGGCGCTCAATTATTGGTACAAAGCTTTTCATATCGCGGAAGGTTTCTCGGTAATGAGTTATCAGCGCTTAACCAAAGCCATCATCATGAGTACCGAACAGCGGCCCTGGTTTGCCAAAGCGTTTTATAAAGCCAGCAGCACAGCGCACAGCAACCCGTATTTTTCGGCGTATTTTTCCTATTTCTTAGTGACTCATCAGGTGCCGGATGAAGCTTTAGCGACTGCCATCGACAAACTCAGTGCCATGCAGGCGTCGAATTTTCTGTACCAGTACGGTGTGCCACACCTGTACCAATTGCAGCAGCTGCGTTTACGCCAGGCCTTGCTGCAAAATCCACAGTTGCCTCAGCAGCCAGCGGCCTGGAACGAGCTGCTTAAAACCGACAAGCCAACCCGGCTGATGCCGCAGGATATCGCCAGCCTGACGGTGTTGCTGGAACAGTTATCGGATGCTAACGCCCGGCCATTCTACCAGGCGGTGTTGCAGGCCATTGAACCGCTGCAAGGCGTTGCCAAACGCGCTTTAATCAACCTTTGTACTGGTGATGCCAGTCAAAAGCCAGAGGTGATGGCAACGGTTGAGGCATTACTACCAGCCACAGCCAGCCAGCTGCAGGCGCACTGGCTACCGGAGCAAGCCTGGTTGATCCTCAGCAATATTTTGCTGTTGCGTTTTCAGATAGCCGCCGCTTATCGTCTGCGTCAGCTGGCATTGGCTTGCCATCAGCAGGAAAAACAGCAACAGGGGCTGGCATCCTTGGTGCTGGAGTCCACCAGTCCGGTCAGTGCCTTGCCAGCCGGCTGTGATCGCAAGCAGCAGCAACAGCATGCACTGGCGCAATTGCTGCGCGGCCAGCCCGCGCCATTCCGGCAAAGCTTTGCTTACCTGCGTGATCCGGCCTTTGCTGCCGCCATTGCCGGCAAGCGCATTGCCCTGGTAGGGCCGGTGGATGTAGGCGAGCTGCAAGGTGAGCTGATTGACCAACACGATTTGGTGATCCGACTGAATTACCAGTTGCCAGCCTACTGGGACCCGGCGCAGGCTGGTAGTCGCACCGACATCAGTTATTACGCCAATGACCTGATCAAAGGCGAAGACACCGATACTGCTCTGGTGCAGGGCATGCAGCAATTGCAGTGGGTGGTCTTCGATACCCAAACCAGTCTGCCTGCCGGCGTACAACTGGCCCGCGCCCGCTGCCAGTTGCCATATCGTGATTGCAACCCGGCTTACAAAGGCTATGTCAATGCCATCCAGAAAGTGATACTGGATTTACTGCTGCATCAGCCGGCCAGCATTCGCGTGTTTAACACCAACCTGTGGCTGGCCGACAGCACCATTGCCGGCTATCATACCGGCCACAAGCGCAACCAGGTGTCCCGTTTTATCTGGCATGATCCGGCCAGCAACTTCCGGTTTTTACAATGCTGCTGGCAGCATGGCTACATTCAGGCCGATCCGGTGTTAAGCCGCATTCTGCAACAAGATGAATCCGATTACATTCAACAACTGGATGCCGTGATCCAGGCTCAGGAAGCTTTATGAAAAAAATACGTATTTTAGGCGATCATTCCAATTTGCACTGTGGTTGCCAGGCGGTAATGGCGTATTTGCACCAACTGCTGGATGGCCGTTATCAGCGGGTCGCGGACGGTGAGGACTACGATATCCTGCTGGTCAATGGCGAAGGCTCCATGCACGACAACGCCAAAGATCACAAAACCAAGCTCAATGCCATCAAAGCCGCACAGGATGAAGGCAAACAGGCGTTTTTGATCAACAGCGTTTGGCAAAACAACAACAAAAGCTACAACAAAGTGCTGCAACAAATTCCGTCTATTGTGGTCAGAGAAGCAGCCAGTCAGCGTGATTTGCGCTTAAATCATGGCATTGAAAGTCGGGTGCGGCTGGATTTATCCTATGCGGCAGCGGTGGATCAAACCGCCACAGTGACCGATTACGCCGGTGCTCAGTTGATCACCGATTTCTACTCAAAGGATTTTGGCGGTTGGGTCAAGTTCACTGCAGGGGGGGCAGGCAAAGCCCGCTCGCCCTACATAGACATGAAAAAATTTAGCTGGAGTGAGCTGGTGCGCTCCATGCAAACCGCCAGCTTACTGGTCACCGGCCGCCATCATGCGGTCTTTGCGGCCTGCAAAGCCAGGTTGCCTTTTGTCGCACTGGAGAGCAACACCCATAAAATTTCTGGTTTTGTCAGCATGTCGAAATTACCGGTGCCTGTGTGCGATAACCCAAGGCAGCTGAACAACGCCATTAAATGGGCCAAAGAGAACCCGGCCGTGTACCAGGAGTTTTTTGACTTCCTTGACGAGCAGCCAAGGTTTACACTGGCAGATATTGGTTTGTAACCGACAAATTGACGAACGCAATGAGATACAGTCTGCATGTCTGAATTAACAGCAACACTGATGGAAAGCTTTCATATCCCGGCCGAGGATGTGCAAAAAGCGCTGCAATACCAGCAGCGCAATGGCGGCCGGCTGGAACAAATTCTGGTGCGGATGGGCGCTTTTTCCACCGAGCTGCTGCCTGCCTATTATGCCCGTTTGTTGCAGCTGTCCTTGCTAAGCGATAGTCAGTACCAGCAGTTATTGGACGATACCGACTGGCCGGCACGTACCCGCCAGCAGTTGTCGTCGCAGCAACTTCACGCACTGCTGGAAAAGCACTGGCTGCCGGTGTACGCCAGCTGCCTGAATGGTGATACAACCTTAACGCTGTTAAGTGCCAGCCCGGCAGAAATCGATGGCCTGGAGCGTGTCAGCCTGCTGTTTGGCGATGACCTGCCAGCCATGCTGGTAGCCACCGAAGAGCAATGTCTGCAATTGCAGCAACGGCTGCAGGATGAACCCAGCCAAAGCAGCGATGGCGATCTGAGCCTGCTGGAAGAAGACCGGCTCAGAGAGTTGGCCAGCGAAGCGCCTACCGTCAACCTGCTGAATAACCTGATTGCCAAAGGCCTGCGCCGCCGCGCTTCCGACATGCACATCGAGCCGTGGAAAGGTAAGGGGCGGGTACGCTACCGTATCGACGGTGTGTTGCAAGAAGCCGACAGCATCCCGATGAACCTGCTGTTGCCGGTGGTCACCCGCTTAAAGCTGCTGTCCAAAATGGACATTGCCGAAAAACGCCGGCCACAGGATGGCAAAATCGAAATGCGGGTCGATGGCCGCAGCGTGGATATCCGGGTATCGGCCTTGCCGGTCGGCGAGGGCGAAAGCGTGGTGATGCGTTTCCTGTTGCAGGATGCCCTGTCGTACGACATTGGCACTTTAGGCATCGAGCCCGATATTGAGCAACTGCTGCTGCAGGACTTGCAGGCAACCTCGGGCGTGATTTTAATGACCGGGCCCACCGGCTCGGGCAAAACCACCAGCCTGTACTCGTTTTTATCGCGCCGCAACGAGCCTGGCGTCAAAATCATCACCATCGAAGATCCGGTCGAATACCAGCTCGATGGCATCAATCAGGTGCATGTGCAAAGCGAGATTGGCTTTACCTTTGCCAATGCGCTGCGCAGCGTGGTACGCCAGGATCCGGACATCATCATGGTGGGGGAGATCCGCGATAAAGAAACCGCCGGTATCGCGTTGCAATCGGCCTTAACCGGCCATCTGGTGTTCAGTACCCTGCACACCAACGATGCCCCCTCCGCTTATACCCGCTTGCTGGATTTAGGGGTAGAGCCTTTCCTGCTAAGTGCCGCCGTCAAAGTGGTGCTGGCACAGCGGTTGGTCCGTCAGCTTTGCTCGCACTGCAGTGTGCCGGACGCTGCGGCCGCCGAAAAAGCGGCGCTGCTGGGTCTCGACTGGCTAGCCACTCAGCAAGGCATCAGCCCGGATTACCGCAAAGCCCATGGCTGTGAGCACTGCAATCATACCGGCTACCGTGGCCGGGTCGCCATTATTGAGTATCTGCGCTGCGACAATGACTTGCGCGCCTTGCTTGGCCACAGCAACTTTTTAAGCGAAGCGGCCCGGTTAAACCGTGAACGTGGTTTTCGTAATTTACTCGAAGATGGTGCGCTCAAAGCCATGCGCGGCCAAACCAGCTTAGAAGAAGTGCTCAGGGTGGCTGGCTGATGCAGCGCTTTGTCTATACAGCCTACAACCGCTCTGGGGTTAAACAGCAAGGCACGCTGGAAGCTGCCAGCGAAGCCGAGGCACGGCAGCGTCTGCTGGATGACCAATTGCTGATTGCAGAGCTCAGCCTGCAGCAAAGCAGCGCCGGTACGCCCATGCTTGGCAGCAGCCGTTTAACCACTGCAGACATCGAGTTTTTTACCAGCGAACTGGCGCTGCTGCTGCGCTCTGGCTTAAAGCTGGATAAAGGCCTGGCGATTTTGCGGCACAATGTGCAAAAACCGGCCCTGCGCGACCTGCTCAGCCGCTTATTGCAAAAGCTTAAGCAAGGCGAGCAACTGTCGGCTGCCTTGGATGGCGAAGCCGGCTTTAGCAGCCTGTACGTTGGCCTGGTGAAAATTGCCGAGGAAACCGGCGATCTCACCGGCGTGTTCGAGCGCCTGTCCGGCGAACTCAAATACCAGCTCGAACTCAGCGGTAAAATCAAGCAGGCGTTGGTGTACCCGTCGGTGATCCTGGTGGTCTGCCTGTTGGCACTGGCGTTTATTTTTAACTTTGTCATTCCCAACCTCAGCAGCATGTTCCGCGAAGGGCAGGAGCTGCCGGGCTACACCCAGGCGCTGCTGAGCATCACCCACTTTATGCAAAACTACCAATGGTATCTGCTGGTGGCGCTGCTGCTGGGCGGTTACCTGCTGTGGCAACAACGCCAGTCCCCCTGGGTGCAGCAGCTGTTAGAGGGGCTGCGCGAAAAAGCACCGGTGTTTGCCAGTGCCAATTTGCTGGTCGAGCGCATTCGCTTTAATGCTGCCCTGGGCACCATGCTGGCTTCGGGCGTGGCCATCGACCGGGCGCTGCGTTTTGCCTGCCAGACTTTGCGCACCCGCAGCCTGCAATACGAAGTCCAGAGTGCCCAGGAGCAAATCCGCCGTGGCAATGGCCTGGCGAAAAGCCTCAGCGAAACCCGGCTCTACCCGCCGTATTACGCTGCTTTATTGGCTATTGGTGAAGAAAGCGGCGCTCTGGCCGGTGTGTTTGCGGAAATCGCTGAGCGCTCGCGCAAGGTGTTCTACGAATGGGTCACCCGCTTTACCAATTTGCTTGAACCCTTGCTGATCATGTTTATGGGCCTGGTGGTGGGCAGCATCGTGGTGGTGATGATGCTCAGCATTACCGCCGTCACCGATATGCCACTATGAAGTTGCCATGAGAAAGCGCGGTTTTACTCTGATCGAGTTGTTGATTGTGATGGTGATAGGCGCCGTCTTGCTGAGCTTTGTCGGCCCGGTCGGTTTTCACCAGTATCAGCGCAGCCAGCAGCTCAAAGAGCGCGAGCAGCTGTACCGCATTCTCGATCACAGTCAGTTCGAAGCCCGGCTTTCGCGCAGCCCGCGCCAGTTGCTGCTCGAAGACAACCGGGTAGCGCTGCTGGATGGCGATAACAACCGCGAATGGCAGTTTGAGCACCTGCTGTTTGAACCCCAGCAATTGCGGGTCAACGGCAACGGCTTCTGGCAACAACCGGCCTTGTACTGGAGCGAACACGATCAGCCCTGGCGTCTGCAGCTGAATCCATCGTCGATCCAGCACCAGCTGCTGGTCAACCGGCCAGCCGCTGAGCGCTTGCCCATGCAAAACGGAAACAGGCCATGAAGCAGCGCTGTGGCCGTTTGCAAACTTTGGCCGGCTTTACCCTGATTGAAATCCTGGTAGCAATGACCATCTTATTCAGTGTGGTCACCAGCGGTTTTATCGCCTACCAGACCGCCCTGAATGCCAGTGATCGCGCCAATCAAACCACGGTGCTGCTGACCGCCTTACCCTTTATTCAGCAACAGATCCGCAGCGACTTGCTGCAGCAGCCAACCCAAAGCCAGGGTGAGGGCAGCATGCTGCAGGTGGGCTACCGCTTTCGCAATCAGGCTGGCGAGCTAACCGCTGCCCCTGAATTTGCCGATGAGCTGGAGATGGGGGCGGAACCAAACCGGCCGCGTTTTCGCCTGCATCACATTGAGCTGGAGCTTAGCTACCAGCAGCAAGTGCGGACTTTTTCTTATCAGGAGCTGACATGGATCGAGTAAATCCTGGCCCATGCAGCCCCACAGCAAGCCGGGCATACAGTGCCACCAGAGCAGTCAGGGCACAGCGTGGTTTTACCCTGATTGAAGTACTGCTGGCCATCACCCTGCTCAGCCTGTTAATGCTCTCTGCCGTGATGGCCTACGACTTTATGCAGCAGAACTGGCAGCGCAACCAGGCCAGCCAGCAGCGCAGCCAGCAGCACCATGCGCAGTGGCAGTTGTTGTACGATGTGTTGGTGAATACGTATCCTAAGCTGGTGCGGCAGCAATCGCTGCAAAGCCAGCGTGGTGACAGCGGTCAGGTCGGTTTTTACTTTTTGGGCCGTGATAATGGCTTTACCGCCGTTACGGCCACCAGCATGCAGGACCCAGCCAGCGCAGCAGTGTATCGCTTGTTTAAAGAGCCGGATCCGGCCGAGCCAGGTTTATGGCAGCTGGTGTACGAAGAAGCCTTGCTGCATGAACAGTTGCTGGCTTACGCCGAGCAGGAACTGCCGTTTGCCTTTCGCCGGGTGTTGCTGGCAGGCCAGCAGCAGCTGGTGTTTGCCTATCGGGGGTATGCCTCGTTGCAACAAAAACTGCAGGCGCAGGATGAGACAGCAGCGTCTTTATCCTGGCAAAGCGAATACGACGGCATGCAAGCACTGTTGCAGCCTGAGCAATTACGCATCAACAGCGATAGCTGGCAATGGCAGCAAAGATTTGATCACAGCGGCAATGAGCAGTTGTCGCAACTGGATGGCGGCTTATGAGCATGGCCAGAGCAAGTGCCCAAAGGGGCATCGCCCTGTTTCAGGTGTTGCTGATGACGGCGATTTTCAGCATGCTGTTATTGCTGATGGTGGCCAGTGTGCAGCAACACCAGCGCCAGGTGCAACAGCTGCTGGATGCCAGTACGCAGCAACTGGCGCTGTACTCAGCCGCCAATACGCTCAGCTTTGCCTTACTGACCGAAGAATGGCAGGGGCCGGACAGCGGCGAGCAGGCGTATGGCTGGAGTTTTTACAGCTATCCATTCGACTGGTTGGTTCCGGTGAGCTCAGAGGATAGCCAGGACAATCACAGCCAGGCTGCGGTAGCGGTAGAAGCCCGGTTGCAGGATCTGAATGGCTTGCTGGATTTGCGCTTTCCATCCCCGCTGCATCAACAATGGTTGCAACAACAAGGCATCGACAGTCTGTCTGCCAGTCAGATGGTAACCACCCTGCGCGATGCCCAGCGGCCAGAGCCGGCCGCCCGTTTGCCGTTTGCTGCACCAGGCTTTCACCTGCAACATGCCAGTGAAGCCATGGCCTTACCCGGCTGGCAACCCATGGCCGACAGCCAGCTGTGGCAGTTCACCCGGGTGCTAGGCGACGAGTTCAACTACCTGACGGCACCCGATCCCATTCTGGCTGCGTTGCTCCCACCTGCACAGTTCGATATACTCCGCCAGTGGCGACAGCAGGGCAGGGTGGATAGGTTTCGCTTTAGCGAACTTACCGGCATCGAACCGGATGAAGGAGCCACATTTTTTGCAAGCCGCGAATTGATCATGGTGCTGCGCTTGGGCCAGCAACAACGCCAACTGCAACTGCGTATTGATGCCGGGGCCGATATCCCGGTGCTTATCCGTCAGCAGCACCGTGGGGCCCGGTAATGCAGCCCCGGCAACCGGCGCAATGGCCAGCTCAGTACACAGGAGAGAGCAACACGTGAATCCAACGGGAACCATTATGGCCGGGAGCCAACCGTATGCCTGAAACGCACACTGCCACGACCCCTGCCTATGTGCTAAAAGCTCCGGCCTGGCTGCAAAGTCAGCTGCAGTACCTGGCCCGGGATGGTCAGCGTTACAGCTGGCAACAAGGCCAGCTGCAGCCAGTGCAGCGACCGGTTGGCTCTGTGCTGGTGTTATCGCGCCATGGCTACGACGAGCAACACGAAAGCTTTCAGATCGCCTCTCGCAGCGCTTTGAAAAAAATTCTGCAGCAGCGTGATCAGGGCCGGCTTTGTTATCATCTGATCGGTGATTTGCACCAGGGTCAGCGCCGGGTGATTAGTTTTACGCCCAAAGCAGAGCTGGCCGATAGCTGCCGACAAGCCCGGTTGGTGCTCCCCATTAGTCTGCTGGTGTTTGCCAGCCGCCAGCCAGGCTTGCACAGCCTGGCTATGCCCGATGGCCATTTTTATCAGTTCAACCAAACCAATCACGAATTCAGTTCCTTGCCAGCCAATGCCCTGGTTGCTACCGAAGAGCGGGCTTTGCAGCTGCTGGGTGGCCACAGTGCCGTGCCCAAATACCTGTGGGCCGGGCCCGGGCTGGCCAGGCTTTGGCAGTTTGTCTTGCGGCTGCCTGCCAGTAGCTGGCTCGATTGCAGCAATAGCCGGGCGGGCAATCAGTCATTGCGTGCCTGGCTGCCTTTTGCCGGGTTAAGTGCGGTGTTGGCACTGATGTATCTTTATGGCAGCACCGCCTTGCTATCGCAGCAGCTTGAGAGCCGCCAACAGCAATTAAACCGGCTGAACACCGAGGTGGCCAGTGTGCTGGATGCCCGCTCGTCCTTGCAGCAGGCCGAAGCGCTGGTGCAGGCACTGAGCCGCTACCAGCAAGATAACCTGTCCGGTGAAGGGCTCTGGACCCTTGTTGCCCTGGCGCAACTCAACAACGTCAACCTGACTCTGGTTGAAGGCGACAGCGAAGCCTTGCGCCTGCAGGGGCATGCTGCCAGTGCGACCGATTGGTTGCAATTGCTGTTAAGCACCGAAGAAGTGCAAAGTGCCGACTTTTTCGCACCGGTGCGCCGTGATACCCAGGGCCGGGAGCAATTTTCCATTGTGCTGGAGTTAAAGCCGGTGCTGGCGCTGCCTGCAGAAGACGGTGTTAACAGCAGCGCTGACCTGAGCCCGCAAGCACCGGAGGAGGCGCCATGACCAGCAGCAAACAACAGGCGTTACTGGCTATCGCCGCCGTACTGGCCCTGCTGCAATTTGTGGTGGTACCCAAGATCCAGCAACAGAACCAGTTGCAGCAAGAGCTCAGCCAGGTTAGCCAGCAGCTGGCCAGGGTGCAGGCGATGGTGGCCAGTGAAGCCGAGCTACAGCGGGCGCTGGCAGAATTGCCTGGCCTGCAGCAGCAGTTGGCCAATCGCTACCCGCAGCAACAAGCCGGCCAGTCGATGGGGCAGGTGCGGCTGAATTTACAGCAGCAGTTGCAGCAGCAACTGGCCAGCCATCAGTTGGAGCTCACCGTCTTTGACTGGGTGGGGCAGCGCAGCGAAGCGGATTTAGGGCTGGAGCTGAACCAGGCCAGGCTGCTGGTGCGCGGCCAGCCCGCCCAACTGATGCAGGGGTATCTTGCTTTGTTCAGTGGCCAAAACGGGTTGTCCGTTCAGCACGCAGAGCTGCGCACTACCGCAACTGGTGGGCGTCGTAGCCAGCCCGAGGCCACTTTAACCTTATTGGTACAAGCCATTGTGCTGCAACCAGCGGCGCTGGATGCAGCCTTGCCGCAAGGAGTTGACTAATGGGCGCTGTACTCAGGCAGGCCTGGCAAAGCCTTAGGGCGCAGCCGGCCAAAACCACACTGGTGCTGCTGCTTACGTTGCTGCTGCTTGGCAGCGATTTTCGCAGCCGTTTATACACCCCGATTGATCGGAGCCATCAGCAGGGCTTTGCGTCGCTGCAATTGCCAGCGACTGCCACTGCGCCACGCCAGAGTGAGCCCATAAAGCGCTGGCTGGCACAAAGCAGCGACCAGCGTGCTCAGCAAGCAGCAGAGGCAGAAAGCACGGCAGAGGCCAACAGCAGCCAGGGTACGCTGCCCGGTGCTACCGAGCTGGATGATAGCCGTTTGCTGGTTCGGGCCACTTTTATATCCAGCTCGCTCAATCAGCGGCTGGCCTTGATAGAGCTGCAACAAGGCGATACGCCACCCCGGCTTATCACCGCCCGTGAGCAGGATAGCTTTGGCCGTTTTCAATTAACGCAGATAGGCGTGCATCAACTGCGCTTTACCGATCCGGCAAAGCCCGATCAAGCCGCCATCATTGCCCCGGTTTTTGCCGGTGCCTCTACTTTGCAACAAGGATCGAACAATGCATCCGAGAACTAACCGTGCTTTTTCATTGCTGGCTGGCTATTGCCTGCTGGCGCTCACCGGCTGTGCTACCCAGTCGGTCAACTACCCGGTCAATCCATCCCGTATGGCGGCGCCGGCACCGGCATACCAGGCGGAGGAACTGCCGGAGTCCGATACGGTGGATGCAACTGCTGGCTTTACCCGCTTAACGCCATTGCCGGCTGATGCCAGGGCGTTGCAGCAGCAAACCGATTTAGCACAGCAATTTTCCAGCCGCGATCAGCATCAGCTGGCATTAAACCAATTGCCGATGCCGGAATTTATCCAGCAGGTGTTTGGCGAAGTCCTTAAAGTCAATTATGTGATTGCCGATCAGGCAGCCAGCAGCAAACGACTGAACCTGAATGTGCAGGAACCCATCAGCTCACGCCGTTTATTTTTACTGACCAGCCAGCTGCTGGATGAGCAAAACCTGCAGGTTTCCCAGCGCGAAGATGTGTTTTACATCCACCCCAAAGATCGCCAGAGCACCGCCAATGTGGTGATAGGCTTTGGCCGCCGGGCCAGCGATGTGCCCGATACTATTCAGCAGGTGCTGCAAGTGGTGCCGCTACGCTATGGTATTAAAACCAGCGTGGAGCGGACTTTACGCAGTTTAACCAGTGCGCAGATTACCGCCGATTTTGAGCAAAATGCTTATTTTATTCAAGGCAGTCGTGCCGAAGTGTTGCGTGCACTGGATTTATTGGCCCTGCTTGACATCCCATCCAGCCGTGGCCGTTATGTTGGTTTATTGCAACTTACCTACCTAACGCCTGATGAATTCAGTGCTCAGTTGGCAGAACTGATGCAAGCCGAGGGCTTTAATGTCAGTACCCGGGCAACCACTGGGCCTGCATTATTGATGGTGCCGATAAAACAGATGGGTGCGATTGCACTTTTTGCCGGTGATGCCTTTGTGCTGGACAGGGCTGAATATTGGGCCAGTCAAATCGATAAACCAGGCCGTGGTAATGACAAACGCTTTTTTATTTACCATCCACGCTATGCCAGAGCATCCGATTTGGGCGAGTCGGTAGCACCGTTAATCGGTGCCAGTGTTTCCAGTGCTGGGAGCACCAGGCGGGATACCCAAAGCGCCCAATCGGCTGACAGAAGTACCACGGTCAGTGCTGCCTCATCTGGGGATGGCGATATCCGCTTAACCGTGGATGAGCGCTCCAACACCTTGTTGTTCTATACCACCGGCACTGCTTATCAGTCGCTGCTGCCGATTATTCAGCGGCTGGATGTATTGCCCAAACAAATACTGCTGGATGCAACCATTGCGGAAGTGACCCTAACCGACGAGTTTGCCCAGGGATTTGAATTTGCCTTTCGCAGTGGCCGTTTAGCCGGTGGCACGCTAGGGGCTTTGGGCGTTAGTGAAATGGGAGGGTTTCGTTTAAATTGGGCCGATGGCGTCTCCAGTATGCTGGCACGTTTATCAGCCAGTAGCAATCTGGTGAATATTTTATCCAACCCTACATTGGTAGTACGTGATGGTGTATCTGCCAATATTACGGTGGGTAATGATATTCCAACCGTTGGCAGCACCACAATCAACCCTGGTACGGAAACACAAAGCACCAGTGTGGTGTATCGTAAAACTGGGGTTAGCCTTACGGTAACCCCAACCATCAATGCCCAGGGCTTGGTGGTGCTGGAAATCGATCAGAGCATCTCCAACACCAGCAGTGGTGGCCCGCAAGTAGCCGGTAGCCCAAGCATCTTTGAGCGCAGCATCAAAACGGAAGTACTGGCACAAAGTGGCCAAACGGTGTTGCTGGGTGGCCTTATTTCTGAAAGCAACACCGATGGCAACAGCCATGTACCGGGAATATCACGGGTACCTTTATTCGGCCAGTTGTTCAAAGGCGCTGAGCAGCGCCGGGAAAAGACTGAACTGGTTATTTTTATTACGCCAAGGGTAATTGATACCGTCGATGAGTGGCAACTAATTCGCCAGACCGTATCAGAGGGCTTGACAAGCATCCAGCTTGTAGACTAAAAAGAGCATCGAATACTGTCAGCTTCTTTGACAGAGTATTCTTTGTTGGGAATGCGCAAACAGCTTTTTAAGCGTAATTGTTGGAAATTCCATCATTTATTGCAACTTTCTGTTTGTAGAACAAAAAAATGCCTTTTATTCGATTGACATAGTAATTGGCATTCATGATAATCAAATTCGGCCGTTCTAGAGCGGTTGGTATACTAATGAGAAAGGGCACGAAGCCTACATCTCAAATTTCATGAAATTGGAGAAAGACATGACGAACATGTTTAAAAAAACTTTAGTCGCTGCTGCGCTTGCTGGTTTGTCAGTAAACGCTATGGCCGCAGTGAACTTGGTTGACGAAAGTACTCGCGTTGCTGTGTCTACAGAGCGCCTGAGCAACACTACAACCAACTTCAACCTGCCGCGTGAAAACTTTGTTGTTGAACTGGGTGCCGAGTATGCGGTTGGTGATATCATCACCATCACTTTCGATACTGATGCTATTGCTGCTAACCAATTCCGCAGTACCATCACTACTTCTGATACTTTGGATGCTGATGGTTTGCCAGATCCCAACGTTGGTGGTTCTACGCTTGCATTAGGTTTGTTAAGCACTACTGCAAACAGCGTAACCTACCGTGTTACTGAAGTGAACGGTGCTCTTTCTACTGTTGGTCAGAAATTCACCATCGCCAATGGTGCGAACTTCGCGGTAAATGCGGCAAAAGTTCTGTCTAACGGCGGTTTGACAGCATCTTACGCTGCACAAACTTCTAATGGTGTAGCCATTGACCAAGGTCAGAAGTCTTCAGTTAAGCTGGTACACGTAGCATCTGAGTTTGTTGGTGCTATCGGCACTGCTATGAACTCTACCATTGATGTGAACAACAATCGTCGCAACTTTGTTGCTGCAGCGCCGTTGTCTAACATCGAGTCGCGTTTAGTTGTTCGTCAAGGTCTGCGTGATGAGCTGAATATTGGTACTGCTGCTGATCCGGTGTGGATTGACTTCATTCTGCCTGTGACCGCATCTACAGTGACACACACTGTAACTGGTGACTTCTCTTGGGTTGTTGACACTGATGCCAATGTACCGGGTGTTCAAGCACGTGCTGATGTTGTTGCTATCACTGGTTGTGCTGGTGTAACTGATGGTACTGATGTTACTTTCACTGCTGGCAGCATGACTTTTGATTGTCCTAGCACTGCTGCTGGTGTAACCCAAGACGTTACAATCACCTTTAATGTGAAGCAAGGTGCGGCTGCGGTCGGCGGTGTTGATGTTGCTCCTGGCACATTGCCAACTGGTTCTTACACCTTCACTGGTGACTTCACTTATAATGTTGGTGGCCCAACTCGTACAACTACTGTTGGCCCAGTTGCTGCTGGTCAGTGGACTCTGAACGGTTCGCAAGTTTACATCCCTTACATGCTGTACGGACCAACTGCTGAGCAAACCATTCAGCTGACCAACAAAGGCACCCAGTCTGGTGATATCACTGCAACTGCGGTTGTTAATGGTCAAACTCTGGATCTGGGTAAAGTTGGTGTATCGAATGCTCGTACAGTAACTTCACTGAACTCAGCTATCCGTAATGCCATGGTTGCCAAAGGTGTGAACCTGTCTGGCCCAGGCAACTTCGCTGTTGGCCTGACTCTGGTGACCAACGTACCAGCTGACGACGTTACTGTTTACTCTGCTTACCAGCGTGGCAACGGTGACCGTCTGGTTGTTGTGAACGATTCTAACGGCAGACCTTAACGTTTAGCCGGTTGGTTATACGCTGTGAAAAACGCCCTGCGGGGCGTTTTTTTATGCCTGCAAGGCTGGCCGTTGCCGCTTAAGTGCTGCGATAGGCTGTAAAAGCAAGGCAAAGCACCGTACAATAGCCTTTTTCTGTTTCCGGGGTTTTTGCATGACGCTGTACCTGCATATTGGCAGCCATAAAACCGGTTCTACCTCGCTGCAGCGCTGGCTGAATTCACAGCGCAGCTGGCTGCTGGCCAATGGCCGGCACTATTACCGTGGCCTGCATTTTCCGAACAACCACATTGAATGTTACCTGGCCACCATGCGGCCAAACCGCGACTCCTTTGCCCGCCAGGCGATTAAAGCTTTTCCGGCCGATTACTACAGCCAGGTGAAGCAGCGGCTGGTTGCTTTTGCCGCCGAACAACCGGGGCTGGATAAGGTGATCAGCACCGAGGGGCTATCGTTGCTGCGCTTTGAAGACGAGCTGGTGCTGCTAAAAGATCTACTCGCTGGGGTTGCCAGCGACATTAAGATTGTGTTGTACCTGCGCGATAAATCGCAGTATCTGGCGTCCTACCGGGCGCAGCTGGCGAAAAAACTGGGCCGGCGGCCATCCAAAGATTATTGGTCGGCACTTTATGTCGAAGACGATACCTGGCTGACCGATTACGATGCGCTAATTGCTGCCTATACGGCTGCCTTTGGCCCGGAGGCCATCACCATCATCGATTACGATGCGCAGATGCAGCAGCAGGGCGATATTATTCCGTCTTTTATCCACTGGCTGGGGCTGGATGCCAGCGACGAGCTGCGCGATAGCATGCAGGCCTTTCAGTTAAACCGAACCTTGAGTGCCGGCTGATGCATGCAACCCATCTTGCTGTACTGGAAAGTGAGGCCATCCATATATTCCGGGAAGTGGCGGCCGAATTCGACAAGCCGGTGATGCTGTATTCGGTGGGCAAAGACTCGTCGGTATTGCTGCATCTGGCGCGCAAAGCCTTTTATCCGGCAAAAATTCCTTTCCCGCTGCTGCACATCGATACCACCTGGAAATTTGCGGAGATGATTGCTTTTCGCGATCGGAACCTTCGGGGTCAGAGCCTGAAGCGAATTCCATATCGCAACTTCTCCTCCAGTACCCAAGCATACCGGAGTAGGGCAGAGGCTATCCTTGAAAATTCAACGTCTTTGCCCCTTGATTGAATTGGCTTCGCAAATCGGCAGGGGAGGAGTGAATGATCACCCCAAACTTTACGTTACTTCATGGAGAGACAGTCCCTGAGGCTGCTTGATCTCGAGGGATGAATCCAAACATTGGATGGCATGAGTCAAGTATGTTTGTTTGTGAGTGGATAATCGGTTATAATCCGATTATCCACTCACAAATATGCTTGGTCTAATGCTAGAATCAAAGCTGTCTGCCTACGCGTCGGTTCCTATTAGCCATGGTGTACTAATATCGCTGCTGCGTGATTATCGGCGCCCCAATGACAAAATAGCGGACTGGTTGGCAAAAGGTGTGTTGATTCCGTTACGGCGTGGCTTGTATCTGGTTGGAACAGAATGGCGCAGAGGCACAGTTGCATTGCCTTTGATCGCCAATCATTTATATGGACCTTCCTGTGTTTCTTTGGATTATGCATTAGCCTGGCATGGCATGATCCCAGAGCATGTTGTTGAAGTGACTTCTGTTTCTTCGCGTCGCAGTCGCGTGATTGAAAACCCCATCGGGCGTTTTTCCTACAGCACAGTGCCTGCAAAACTATACAGCGTGGGTATGATGATGGAATCAACTGCTGAAGGTGTTTCATTTCTAATGGCAGGGCCTGAGAAAGCGTTGTGTGATAAAGTGTTACTCACGCGTCATTTGATGGTTTCTGGGGTGGCATCCATGCAACGTTTTCTGTTCGATGATTTGCGCATAGACCCAGATACGTTATCCAGAGTGGATCTGTCGCTGATTGAGGTTTACGCCGTATCTGGTTTCAAGCCACGGCAGTTGCTTACCTTGCTTCGTGTACTTGAGAGGTTGCAATGAAGGTTGTTGAGCAGATGCTGCAAAAATACGATCTGGTGAATGGTGCAGATAAAACGCATGCACTACGTGAAGTCATGCAGGAGCTGGCGCTGTTAGGTTTGCAGCGTGCGGGGTTCTTTGATAAAGCGGCCTTCTACGGAGGTACCTGTTTACGTGTTTTTTATGGATTGCCCCGTTTTTCTGAAGATCTGGATTTTTCCCTTCTGGCTCCGGATCCTGCTTTTTCACTGGAACCTTATTTTGCGAGCCTCATCAACGAATTCGAGGCTTTCGGTTTCACTGTAGAAATCTCTCAGCGCCAGAAGACGGTGGAGTCCGCAGTTGTCTCTGCATTTTTGAAAAATAATTCCTGTATTTACGATATACGTGTGGCTGGCCAGAAAATCCTGAAAATTAAATTTGAAGTTGATACTGATCCGCCAATGGGGTTCAGCACCGAAGAAAAGCTCCTGCTGCAACCCTACTCTTTCTACGTGAAATGTGTTTCTCTGCCAGATCTTTATGCCGGAAAAATGCATGCCTTGTTATTCCGGCAGTGGAAAAATAGGGTCAAGGGGCGCGACTGGTTTGATTTTGAATGGTATGTTCGTCAAGGTATCCAGCTGAACCTGGCGCATTTGGCTGAAAGAGCACGGCAAAGTGGTGACTGGAACGGAACAAGGTTATCGCCAGCCATCGTGCAAGATTGGTTGCAACATCGGATCAATACATTGGATATAGAGTCGGCACGAAGGGATGTCGTGTCTTTTGTGCAAGATGCAAAACAATTGGATATTTGGTCATGCAGTTACTTTCAAGCGCTTGCGGACAGGGTTGTAGTAGCATAATTTGGTTGTAGTATAGCCTGCCCACCTCGCCTAGCGAACCTTGTGGGCAGAGCCTGAGGAATTAAAAGAACAAACCCGTGGTTTTCTGGCTTGATGCCGGAAAACAGTCTGGCTGTTCAGTGAGCCTTGGAGTAGCACGATCATAACTTTTGCAGCACAGCAGCCACCGCATTCGTGATACCCTTATGGAAATGCCTGGCAGATAAACAGAACAACACTGCGGCCTGCAGCCGCTTAACTGAAACCGAACCTTGAGTAGTGATGCATGAACCTGTCTCATTTGACGGTACTGGAAAGTGAAGCCATCCATATCTTCCGGGAAGTGGCGGCCGAATTCGACAAGCCGGTGATGCTGTATTCGGTGGGCAAGGACTCGTCGGTATTGCTGCATCTGGCGCGCAAAGCCTTTTATCCGGCAAAAATCCCTTTCCCGCTGCTGCACATCGATACCACCTGGAAATTTGCGGAGATGATTGCCTTTCGCGACCGGATGGCGCGTGAGCTGGGTTTTGAGCTCTTGGTGCATACCAATCCGGATGGGCTGGCGCAGGGCATTGGGCCTTTTAGCCATGGCTCGGCCAAACACACCGATGTGATGAAAACCCAGGCGCTGAAACAGGCGTTAAAGCAGTATGGTTTTGATGCTGCCTTTGGCGGCGCGCGCCGGGATGAAGAAAAATCCCGCGCCAAGGAGCGGGTATTTTCGTTTCGCGACAAGCAGCAGCGCTGGGATCCCAAAAACCAGCGGCCGGAGCTGTGGTCTATTTACAACACCAGGGTTGATAAAGGCGAGAGCATCCGGGTGTTTCCGCTATCCAACTGGACCGAGCTCGATATCTGGCAGTACATTTACCAGCAGCAGATCCCGATCCCAGAGCTGTATTTTGCCAAAGAGCGGCCGGTGGTAGCGCGCGATGGCGGCTGGATCATGGTGGACGACGAGCGGATGCCGCTGTTGCCCGGGGAGATCCCACAACTGAAAAACGTGCGTTTTCGCACCCTGGGTTGCTACCCGCTGACCGGCGCTATAGAGTCAGACGCCGATACGCTGCCGGCCATTATTCAGGAAATGCTGCTGACCAAAACCTCCGAGCGCCAGGGCCGGGTGATCGACCGCGACAGCAGTGGCAGCATGGAAAAGAAAAAAATGGAGGGGTACTTTTAGTACTCAAAGCATCGATGAGCCACGCATCCCCGTTGATTGAACAGGATATTCTCAGTTACCTGCAGCAGCACGAACGCAAACAACTGCTGCGCTTTATTACCTGCGGCAGTGTCGATGACGGTAAAAGCACCCTGATAGGCCGCTTGCTGCACGACAGCCAGCTGATTTTCGATGATCAGTTGGCAGCCCTTAGCGCCGACAGCAAAAAAGCCGGTACTCAGGGCGATGCGCTGGATCTGGCGCTGCTGGTCGATGGCCTGCAGGCAGAGCGGGAGCAGGGCATTACCATTGATGTAGCCTACCGTTATTTTTCCACAGATAAGCGCAAGTTTATTATTGCCGATACACCGGGCCATGAGCAGTACACCCGCAACATGGTGACCGGTGCATCCAATTGCGATCTGGCCATTATTCTGGTGGATGCGCGTCATGGCGTGCAGGTGCAGACCCGCCGCCACAGTTTTATTTGTTCGTTGCTCGGCATTAAGCATGTGATTGTGGCCATCAATAAAATGGATTTGGTGGCCTATTCGCAGGCACGGTACAAAGAAATTCAGCAGGATTACCTGCAGTTGGCAGGCGCACTGGATATACCGGATATTCGTTTTGTGCCGATTTCGGCGCTGAAGGGCGACAATGTGGTGCACCCGAGCAAGGCACTGGACTGGTTTCGTGGCTCTACCTTAATGGCCTATCTGGAGCAGCTGGATGTAATAAACAGCGCTGCGCCGCAGGACTTTCGTTTGCCGGTGCAGTTGGTGTGCCGTCCCCATGCCGATTTTCGTGGTTTTCAGGGCCGTATTGCCTCGGGCTCGGTGCGGGTAGGGGATACACTGCGGGTATTGCCGGCCGGCACCGTGAGTCGGGTGCAATCCATTGTTACCTTTGACGGTGAACTGGCAGTGGCCGAAGCCCCTCAGTCAGTGACCATCACGCTGGCGGATGAAGTGGATGTCAGCCGGGGCTGCATGCTGGTGGCGAAAGATGCCTTGCCACATCAGGCCAGTCGTTTAAGGGCCCGCATGGTATGGCTGCACCAGCAGAAATTGGAACCTGAACGTGAGTACTGGTTTAAGTTTGGCTGCAAGCTGACCAGTGGCCAGGTGGAGACCGTGCACTACCGGGTGGATGTGAACTCGCTGCAGGAAACCCCCGCCAGTACCCTGGGCTTGAATGAAATTGGCCAGGTGGATGTGCAGTTGTCTGAAACCGTGGTGTTTGATGCCTATGCCAGCAACAAGCAGACCGGTGCTTTTATTGTGATCGATCGTTTAAACAACCAAACCGTTGGGGCGGGCATGGTGGAGTCGGCATTGCTGCAACCGGATGAGCCGCAACAGCACACCAGGCTGGTGGCACTGTCGCCGTTCGAGCAAGAGGTGATTGCCCTGCTGCGCAAGCACTATCCCGAGCTGGGCAAGCCCACTGCCGCAACGGATAAGTCCTGAGTCCATGAGCATATCAGCCTATGGGCTGCTGGCCTTGATGCTGTTGTTGGTGGCCAGCCTGATCCGCTGGCCACAGCGGGCGGTGACGGCTTTTGGTGTGGCGTTGCTGTTGTTGCTGCTAAGCGGCCTGATAGATGCTACCACTTTGTTGCACAGTGCCAGCAATCCTGGCCTGGCCAGCCTGGTGCTGCTCCTGCTGATTGCGGTGGCGCTGGAAAAAACCAGTGTGCTGCGCCGATTGTCCCGCTGGTTAATCACTGGCTCAGCCAAGGGCTCGCTGGCACGGGTGTTGGGCTTTTCTGCGGTGTCGTCTTCGATGCTCAATAACACGGCCGTGGTGGCAGCCATGCTGAGCACCATTCAGGCCAATACCCGCCAACCCGCCAGCAAGCTGCTGTTGCCGATGTCGTATGCCGCTATTTTGGGCGGCACCCTGACGTTGATTGGCACCTCCACCAACCTGATTGTACACAGCATGCTGTTGGACAGAGGCCATGCTGGTTTTGCTTTCTTTGATTTCACGCTGATTGGCCTGGCACTGGTGCTTGCCTGTGGTTTGGTGCTCTTTGTTCTGGCGCCCTGGTTACCGGTACTGAGCCAGCCAAAACAGAGTGCGCCTGCCAGCCTGCTGGAAGCTCGTGTATTGCCGGGCTCTGCATTGGCTGGCAAAACCGTCGAACAGGCTGGTTTACGCCATCTGCAGGATCTGTTTCTGCTGGAGATTGTCCGCGCTCAGGAGCGGATTTGTCCGGTGGCTCCGCACGATGTGCTGGCGGCAGGTGATCGGTTGATGTTCAGTGGCGATGTCCGTCAGGTGCAGCTTTTGTCGCAGTTTGATGGCCTGGCGTTGTATGCTGAGCGAACCGGCTTATCCGCCGATGCCATGACCGAAGTGATGGTAAAGCAGGACGCCGCCATTGTCGGGGATACCTTAAAAAGCGCCGATTTTCGGGCCCGCTTTGATGCCGCTGTGGTTGCTATCCGCCGCGATGGTGTGGCACTGCAAGGGCGGCTTGGTGAGGTTGAGCTGAAGGGTGGCGATGTGCTGTTGCTGGCCACCGGGCCGGACTTTTCCCGCCGGCACAACCTGGCACGCAATTTCTTTATCCTCTCCGGCCTGCGTCCACACTCGGTGCTCAGTGGCTGGCGTGAGCAGCTGGCCTGGTGGGGCTTTGCCGCCATGGTCGTTGCCACGGCAGTGCTGGGTGTGCCGTTATTTACGGCAGCCATTACGTTGTTGGCTGCGTTGCTACTCACTGGTTGCCTGAGCACGGCTGAGATAAAGCGGCGTTTCCCGACAGACATTTGGCTGATTGTGACAGCGGCGCTTTGTCTGGCCAGTGCTTTGTCGGGCACCGGGCTGGCACATGGCATCAGTGAGTTGGCCGCGCAGTACCTGGGGCAGGGCTCTGCCTGGCTGGCGTTTGCCGGTGTCTTGCTGCTAACCTATTTGTTGACGGAGCTGATCACCAACAATGCGGCGGCAGCATTAATGTTTCCTGTGGCCTACAATCTGGCGCTTGGCATGGGCATTGAGGTGATGCCGATGGCACTGGCGGTTGCCTTTGCTGCTTCTGCTAGTTTTATCACGCCTTATGGTTATCAGACTAATCTGATGGTTTTTAACGCGGGATCGTACCGCCTGCGGCATTTTGTGCTGACTGGCTTGCCGGTAGCTGCGACCTATTTGCTGGTTTGCCTGCTGTTGATCCCGCAGTTGTTTCCTTTTTAAAGCGAATAGAGGCTTTGTATGCAAACGAATCTGGTATGGCATCCGACAGCGGTTCAGAGCCGGGAGCGCCGGGACCTTTATGGACATCATCCCTGCCTGTTGTGGTATACCGGTTTATCCGCGTCCGGTAAATCAAGCATTGCCAATGCAGTAGACCGTAGATTGTTTGAACGCGGCTGCGCCACCTATTTGTTGGATGGTGATAATGTGCGCCATGGCCTCAATGCAGATTTGGGCTTTGATCCTGACTCGCGCAGCGAGAATATTCGTCGGGTGGGCGAAGTGGCCGCTTTGATGCTGGATGCTGGTCTTATTGTCGGATGTGCCTTTATTTCACCCTATGCGGCTGAGCGTCAGCGTGTCCGCGCTTTGTCCAAGGGGTACTTTGTGGAAGTTTATGTCGATACGCCGCTGGAACTCTGTGAGCAGCGCGATCCCAAAGGCATGTACCGTCGGGCCAGGGCTGGGGAGATTGCTGACTTTACCGGTATCAGTGCGCCCTACGAAGCACCTGAATCGCCGGAAATTCATTTGCAGACCGCGTCGTTATCCATTGACGAGGCTGCGGCTCGAGTGGTGCAGTGGCTGGAGCAGCACCAGCTAATTCCTGCCATTGAAACCGAATAGGGCTTTGCGCATGCAATTGATTGCCCACCGTTGGTTTGCCTTTCTGAAACTGATCACCCGGATCCCACCTTCAGTCTCTGTAAAGCACAACACATGTAGGCGAGCTACGGCGATGTACCGTACTTCCGGATACGCTTTGCGGCTATCCTGCCATATTCCGGCGGTTGCCCAGTCCAAATGAACCGCATCGTCAAACGACATCTGGCGCTCCTGAATGTTGCCCTGGCGGATAAAGTGGTAACCTTGTAACCTTCGGGATCAGAGTAGCCTGAATTGTCACTTGCCTTGCAGTTGCGTGCGATAGTCGAGTCTTCGTGGGCGGTCATGTCGTTTGCCGTTGCCAGCTGGCTCACTTGAACTTCCCTCAATGATCATTAGTGCCCGCCTTTCAGATTGGCACTAACCAAGTAGTCGTTGACTGTATCTGCGCATTCCTTCAAAGATCGGTTCGGCGATAAAACCAGGAAAACCAGTGGGCAGACCATCAGCAACCTGATTGATCACAGCTGCGGTCATGCTTCCCATTTCATGGAGTATCCGCTCCATGCCCGATAATGGAAAACCGACTTCATTAGCGGTGTTTAAAAAGTGTTTAGGACTTATCAACCGGCATTCTGTTTTTCTTGCTTTAGAGCCTTTTAATGACATTGCCAACCGTAAGTCCTTTTCATGTAGACCTTTTTTCGATAGTGCAGGGAATGCGGACAAGATATCATAGAGCGGTGTTAGCCGGTACTTATCGTGCGGTTCAAGAAAAATGAAGAAGTTTTTAGCGTGACCATCTGTTGCACCCAGCAGCCAGAATAAAACCTGGGTGCGCATGAATGTTTCTCTATCATGCCTGGGATTTGCAGCACCCAGCAGGTTCTGCATGATGGTTGAAATGGCAGGGCCGCCATCAGCTTCATATTTTCTGGCGGGTGAGGTGCCGCTTACTTGGCAGAAATCCTCTTGGGGTAGTCGCATGATCCAGCTCTGATCATCCGCCATCTTGCGATCAAAGCGCTCAACCGCCAGCGCCTTAACGCCGTCCGGCATTATCATCTGACAGTTTGCAGTTTCAAAGCCGTAGGCTTTGGCGATTTTAAGGCATAGATACTCATTCTCAACACTGTGTGTCATATCAATCACACGATCATGTGAGCGTATCTCGCCTATTGGCAGCTTAATGATGTGTGTTGTTGGTGTCGCCTTATGTGGTAAGTACCACTGGTCTTGATGGAATAATAGCGCCGTTTTTTCCTGCGCACCGGCCAGTGAAATACGAAAGTCTTGTGCATCGTCTAGCATGCCTAAGGGTTTTTTTGACTGATAGCCATTTAATATCTTTGCTAGTTCAGTATCCGTTAACGCACTCGCCTCAATGTGTTTTATCATGGGCGCATCTGCACCTGATGGCACCAGTTGTATTGCACCGACACAATCCCTTCCGACCTGGCTAAGGATATCAAAAGGTTCGGTTGAGTTTGCTTGAAAGCGTGCCACCATTCGCTCGCGAATGTCGCGAGAGTCTGGCAGTAAGTTGTCAAAAAAGTTATAGACTTCCGGCCCTGTATAGCGTTCTGCCCGAAGCGTTAAGGAAAGCGATAAGCTTCGTCGTCCTGGCGAGTTCAGCCAGTCAATATCGTAAGTGAAAACATTGGTACCCCGTCTATCGCGCTGGTATGCACCCACCCTAATCCCATTCATGTAAATATCAAGCGTGTCCATTTACCAGCCTTCCTGCCATTTGCTTTGGTCTGGTTCTGCGGGTTTATCACGGGGTGAGACATCCAGCTGAAGCTGCAACGCAGCAAGGATTTTGAAAAATGTGGCTAACTTGCAGGATTCAGGCTTGTTCTCAAAATCAGAAATCGTCGCTACCCGAAGACCAACCAGCTGAGCGATCTCTGCTTGCGTCACACCGTGTTTTTTGCGATATGCTTTTATCAGTGTACTCAGTTGTTCTGGACGAGTGATCTGCATCAAACACATTCCACCTTGTTGGATGTACTTCATTACCAATGTATACGCCTTACCGTAAATTTTGTCAATATGCGCTAGAGCGTAATTTGTGTTTATATACGCTATGGCGTAATAATAGGTGTTGGGCTTGATTGAACCTACGGGGAACGAGGAGCCTTCGTGGTCAGATCCCGAAGCACCACGAATTAGAATTCGTTAGTGCCCGTCCTGAAAGGCGGGTACTAGCGCAGGGATGCCGTTTCGGGATGGAAACTAACTAGGGCGTGTTGACCTTTGCCACCAAAGCCATCAGCTGCAAATTTTTGCTAAGGCAGTATAATGGGATGAACCCTGGTAACCTTCGGGGGCAGATCCCGAAACGTGTTAGGGCAGGAGCCCGTTGATGGATGAAAATTAGCTACCTAATAGGCGCATTTCGGGAGTTTAAATGCAATTAATTGCCCACCGGGGTTTTGCTGGTCTGATGCCGGAAAATAGCCTGGCAGCTTTTCAGTTTGCCCTTGAACAGCCCAGCTGCGCAGGGATTGAGTGCGACCTTCGCCTGACAGCAGATGGAGCCCTGGTGCTGCACCACGATGGCCGGCTAAACCGGGGCTTTTGCCGCCACCAGGATGGTTACTGGCTGCCTGAGCAGGGCCCGACTGCTGCTATCCATGAGCTAAGCTATGCCGAGCTGCAACAGTACCGCATTGGTGAGCAAAAGCCGGCCAGCTTGTATGCCAAGGCGCATCCGCTAAAAGCCGATATCCCTGATGCCCGTATTCCCTTGTTTCGCGAGTTATTGGCACTGTGCCGGCAGCGGGCCGATTTTTTGTGTGTGGCTGAGCTAAAAACGCCGGTGCCAGAGCGCGAAGCACAGGCCTGGTTGCCTTTGGCGCGCAAGGTTTTGGCAGAGATTGCGAACGAGCAAGCCGCAGCGCACACTGTGTTTTGCAGCTTTCATTGGGATGCGCTCAACTGGCTGGGCCAGCACAGCAGCCGTCCGCGCTGGTACACCACTCATCCATTGCCCTGGCTTGGGTTGATGCCGGCCAACCCGCTAACCCCGGAGCCCTCCCTTCGCCGGCAACAGATCCTGACTGAGGCGGCGAAGCTTGGCGGCGGGCTTTGGCCTGGGGCCCATCATCCACAGCGGTATCCGGGATCGGCCGCAGAGCAGCTGGCGGCGTCGATTGCCAAACAGGGGGGAAGCGGTTGGTTTGTTCATTTTAGTGATGTGAATGAACACACGGTGGCTGCCTGTCAGGAAGCCGGTATTTTGCTCTGCGCCTGGTCTGGTGGAGTGGTGCCACAGTCCGCGATTATGCGCTTGCAGCAATGGGGTGTGGCTTATTTTTGTGGCGATGATATGAATGCTAAGGGGCGCTAAGCGCCCCGAAGTTTAAACAACTTTTGGCATGTGCGTAGTGGTCACTGCTTAGCGGTACACAATATCGGCGTCGTCGCCTTCGCCACCTTCACGCCCATCTGCCCCAAGGCTCTTCAAGCTGTACTGATTGTTGCTGATGCGCTGATACACATAGGGGTTATCCCAGGGATCCAGCGGCACTTCGCGTGGCAGGTAGGGACCATCCCAGTTGCGGGCATCGGAGCGCAGCAATTCATCCAGCCGTTCCGGGTAGCGGCCCACATCCAGCCGGTAGGCATCCAGCGATGTAGCCAGCATCTGCATCTGGGTTTCTGCGGTATTGCGCTTGGATGAGTCTACTTTTGAGAACATCGTAGGCGCGACCAGCGACGCCAGCAAGCCTAAAATGACCATCACTATCAATAACTCAATCAGGGTAAAGCCCGATCGAACACCGTGGTTACGCATAAAATAGACCTTATCTCAACAACAATGCGGGTATTTTACATGAATCCTGTGCTATCGTAACCCCCGCTTTGGCTTGCTGCCGTTTGTTTCTTCTGCCAGCGGGCAAAGAGGGTGATCGTCTTTTTGGTTGAGGTTGTTTTGAGCTTGGATCCTGATCTGGCGTCTTCTGAATACGAGTTTTTGCACTCGGGTATCTCACTGCCACGCATCGAGCTGCTGCGCTTGCCTGATTTGAAAGGCTTGCGTGTGTTGCATCTGATGTGCGGCGATGGATTGTTGTGTGGCTTTGCCCATTTTTCCGGTGCATCCCGTGTGCTGGGGACCGATCCTTCGGCTGAAAACATCATGCAGGCGCAATCCAATTATCCGGGCTGTGATTTTCAGCAGCTCGAGTTGCAGCAATTGCCGGATGAAACCTTTGATATCATTGTGTTGTCATCCTTGCATCATGCCAGTGGCAAAAAGCAGTTTATTCAGCAGTTGATGCAGCGTCTTTGCAGCACCGGTATGTTGGTATTGGAACAGGGAATTGCAGTGGGTCGGCGGCGCTGGAGCACGCTGTCTATCGCTGGGCAGGCATTTCGCTTTCCAAGCCAAAAAGGTCTGGAGACTTTGCTCAGGCCTTATGCTTGGAAGTTGCAGGGAACGGGTTTGATCCGTGCTTCCGATCCAGTCAGACGTTTTGTGGTGCATGTACAAAAACGAAAGCCCTATGCCTACTTGTTGTTGCAACCGCCAGGTTTTGGCAAGACCACACTGGCACGACAAGCTTTCTCGCCATCGCGGGCAGTGTTGATTTCCGGTGACTTGCTGTACAGCAAGGTGGCTCGTGGCCGATTGCAGGCACCGGCTCATCTATCGGACCTGATTTGTGCCCGCTATCAGGAGTATCAATTTGCCGGGGAAACCAAGCGCCAGTACGACTGGGCGGATGTGACACAGCGTATTATCAGTGCTGGTTTATTGCCCGAGTTGGTTGATTTCTGGCTGGCCGAACATGGCTTGACGGATTGCGTGATCGACTCCTTTATTCCGGCAGAGCACCATGCAGCCGTGCAAAAGCTGTTGCAACAACGTGGTTATGTGGCGGTGTTGCTGCACTGGCAGATGGAACAAACGCAGCTCGATGCAGCTATGGGCCGTGAGCAGCTGCAGCAGTTTCAACAAACACGGCTGGGCATAAAAGCCCCCTCTGGCCTCAAACCCTTGCAGCGGTTGTTGCAACGGCTAAAGCTTAAGAGTTGAGAAAGTAATGGTGAATGTTGGATTGTGAATGTTGAATTGTGAGTTAAGAGCCGGCTTGGCTGCTTTTGACTATTTTTGTGAGGATTTTGATTAGTGCTTCGCTTTGCGAAAGCCCAGTCAATTGTCAAGGATCTGTTCATAAATTAAGCCTCTATTTCGACTTGCTTGAGATTAGGGTATAGAATGTTGGAAAAGGATTGGCAGCCAGAGGTAATCAAAATGTACGCAATTGAGTTTGAAACTGATATTCAGGGGGGAATTATCCGCATTCCAGAAGAATACCGGAGATTGCAAAACAAGCACGCAAAGGTTGTTATTCTTATTCAAGAAAACAATCTTGATATTGAGCTTCAGGCTATTTCAAATCACTCTGCAGGCACGGTTGAGGAATGGAGGGATGCTCAAGAGGATGAGGTATGGAATTAAAGCAAGGAGAGCTTGTACTTTGTGAGTTTTATTTCTCTGACTTGCAAGAAATCAAATTAAGACCTGTTATCGTTTTTAAAGACAACTTGCCATTTGATGACTTTGTTGGCATTCCCGTCAGTAGCAAAATTGGTGTTCTTCATGAAGATGAATCTTTGATTGAGCAAGCCGACTTTTTGTCAGGGTCTTTGCCAAAAAGCTCTAAAGCTATGGTTAGAAAAACTTTTGTTATTTCAAAGCAGGTCGTTATCAAGTCTTATGGTGAGTTAAATCAAAAACGATTTCAGCAACTACAACTGGACTTCTGTCACTACTTTGGTTGTGATTGTTTAGCTAAAACAGCTGGCTAGGGTGTTGAGCTTTTTTGAATGTTGAATTGTGAATTGTGAATTAAGAGCCGGCTTGGCTGCTTTTGACTATTTTTGTGAGGATTTTGATTAGTGCTTCGCTTTGCGTCAGCAAACTGACAACATGCGGTTGAGTCTTATCCAGGTAGCCGGTTTCACTGAGAAGCTCTAGCCAGTACTTTGTTTCTCTCGCTTCTTTACTGGCTATGCTCATTTTGGCGATAAAGTCTGCTTTCGACTGACCAGATTGGGCTTCATTCACGTTTGCACCAATAGAGGTGCCAGAGCGTAGTAGTTGTTTTGATAGAACGTATTCTTTATGTTCCTTGACCAAGAACTGCTGAAGCTTAACAACACGGACAGCAAAATCAAAAGACATCGTCACGATACAGTTTGACTCAGCGGCATTCACAACTCCAACCATAGCAATTAAATCCATGTGCAACATTGAAAATCACATTTATTTTAACATATGATTCAACATTCAACATTCAACATTCAACATTCAACATTCAACATTCAACACCAAAAAGGCAGACAGGATGTCGACTTCCACTAGTTTTCCGCAGTTCCTCCACCACGGCGCCGTCGATGGCGTCACTGGCTCTTGCCATCAATACCTGCTGCGCAGTGATTACAGTGTGCTGGTTGATTGTGGTTTGTTTCAGGGCGATGAAACCGGGCCGGGTGGCTCGGCGGCTGAGCCTTCGATTGATTTTCCGCTTACTGGCATTCAGGGGCTGCTGGTCACCCATGTGCATATTGATCATGTCGGGCGTATTCCGTACTTGCTGGCGGCAGGCTTTCGCGGCCCCATTTACTGTACCAAAGCCTCAGCACTGCTGCTGCCACTGGTGCTGGAGGATGCACTGAAGGTGGGCGTGACCCGCGACCCGGCTCTGATTGAAACCTTCTTGTCCTTGTTGCAGCAGCAAATGGTGGCAGTGGATTACAAGACCTGGCTTGATTTGCCTGTGGCTGATGGTTTGCAGGTGCAGTGTCGCTTTCAGGTGGCGGGTCATATCCTAGGCTCGGCTTATGTGGAAATTCGCCATCGCACACCCTCAACCAGACGTTGGTTCACCACGGTATTTTCGGGTGATTTAGGGGCACCTTATACGCCTTTATTGCCTGCACCGAAGCCACCGGCCGGGGCTGACTGGGTGGTGATTGAAAGCACTTATGGCGATAAAAACCATGAGAATCGCAAAGCACGTACTAAACGCTTAAAGCAAGCCTTGCTGCATTCATTGCAGGATAACGGCACGGTGATTTTTCCGGCCTTTAGTATTGGCCGCACCCAGGAGTTGCTGTACGAGCTGGAAAGCTTAATTCACCGGTTAAAAGGCCAGCCCATTCACCAGCACTTGCGCTGGGATGAATTAAAGGTGATTGTCGACTCGCCGCTGGCGGCTCGTTTTACGACGGCCTATCGTCAGCTGAAAGACTGCTGGGACGATGAAGCTAAAGCCAAAGTAGCGGCAGGGAGGCATCCGCTGAGTTTTGAGCAATTAATCACGGTGGACTCGGCGGCGGAGCACATGCAGTTGGTGCAGCGGCTGACCCAAACCAAAATGCCGGCCATTGTGATTGCCGCCAGCGGTATGTGCCAGGGGGGCCGGGTGGTGAATTACTTAAAGCAAATGCTGCCGGACCCGGTGCATCAGGTGATCTTTGTTGGTTTTCAGGCACGCGGCACTCTTGGGGCGCAATTGCAGCGTTTTGGCAACAGACCCGGTGCTTACGTCATCATCGATGGCGAGCGTGTTGCGCTTAGAGCGGAAATTTTGTCCCTGGCTGGTTATTCTGCCCATGCTGATCAGCAAGGGTTATTGAATTTTGTATGCCGTATGCGGCGCAAGCCGAAGCAGGTGCGTATTGTGCATGGCGATCCGGATGCGAAGCAAGCGTTGCAACAGCAGTTTACAGCGCGGGGCATTGCGGCTGTGGTGGCAAAGTAAGCGAAGTCGCTGCAGGTTGATTACCTGAAGCCGGAAATTTGCTAAGCTAACCAGTCTTTACTAAAAAAGTAGTCTATGGCTGATAAGCGTACTTTTCGTCGTCGTGATTTTGTCAAGCTGCTGGGGCTGGTTGCCGCTGCAGCAGCTTTGCCCTATGTGGCCGGTAAAGTGCGCCAGCCGGTGTTTTGGGGCAATCCTTTTCAGTTGGGCGTTGCCAGTGGCTCGCCAGATGCAACTGGCTTTGTGCTTTGGACGCGCTTAGTCAGTGAGCAACTGACCGATGACGATGTGATGGTCGAGTGGGAACTATTCGATGCCAGCCAGCCGGATAAGCTGGTACGGCAGGGACAAGCGGTGGCGCTGGCTGCACTGGCGCATTCAGTGCATGTGGAACTGGATGGTCTGAAATCGAACCACTGGTACCAGTATCGTTTTCGGGTGGCAGGCTACCAGAGCCCGATGGGCCGGGCCAGAACCATGCCCGCAGAAGGACAGGCACTATCTTCATTGCGTTTGGCTTATGCCTCCTGTCAGCGCTATGAAGATGGTTATTACACCGCCTACCGTCATATGCGCGGCCAGCAGCCTGATTTGGTATGCTTTGTCGGCGATTACATCTATGAGTACCGCAGCCGCGCGGGGGCAGCCAGACCTCATACGCTAAGACGTATTCGTAATCTGAGTGATTATCGTGACCGTTATGCACTTTACAAGTCCGATCCGGATTTGCAGGCAATGCATGCCGCTTGCCCCTGGCTGATCATCTGGGATGATCATGAGGTAGAAAACAACTATTTTGGCCGGCGCTCAACCGAGGGGCGGGGCGATATTTCCAGGCTGCGGGCTGCGGCTTATCAAGCCTTCTATGAGCACATGCCACTGCGCGCCAATAGCCTGATTGCGGGCATTGAAGGTTTACTAAAAAACGGTTCTTTGCAGCTGTATCAGACGTTGACTATCGGCACGCTGGCAAGGCTTTACCTGCTCGATAATCGCCAGTACCGGGCGGCACCCTATTGTGGTGAGTCGCCTTCGGATGGGGTGGCGGCTGTCTGTGCAGAAGCTGAACCTTACCGCTCTATGCTCGGTGAGGCGCAGGAAGGCTGGCTGGAACAGGCGATGCTCTCCGGGCAAGCAAAGCAAGCCAGCTGGCATTTGGTGGTGCAGCAAACCCGCTTTACGCCGGCCAATTACCATGCCGGAGCCTTGCGACATATGAACCGTGATAGCTGGGATGGTTACCCACAGGCCAGAACGAAGTTATTGCAACTGTTTGAGCAAAGTCGCCATGACAACCTGATGGTGCTGGGGGGGGATATTCACCAGAATTGGGTTGCCAAAGTGCATGCGGACCCTTATAACAAGGAATCTAAGGTGCTGGCCACCGAGTTTACCGGCACCAGCATTACTTCACGAAGCCGGGCGACCAAAGCTGGTATACGGCGGCATCTGAGCCGCAATCCCCATTTATTGTATGCCAATGCCGAATATCGGGGGTATGGGTTGGTTGATATCACGCCAGCTAAAACTGAGGTGACACTTTTTGCGGTTGAAGAGGTGGCGACATCCGATTCAGCCGTTTCTGTGCTGGCTCGCTTCGCAGTGCCAGCAGGCAAGCCAGAGCAGCTGATGCAGTTGAGTTAACAGAATAAAAAAAACAGGACAAACCATGAGAAAACATATTGCAGTACTGGGTGGTGGAAGTTTTGGTACCGTCATCGCCAACATCATGGCTGCGAATGGCCATCCGGTTCGTGTGTGGTTGCGCGATCAGCAGCGGGCTGATGCGATGAATCAGAGCAAAGAAAATACTCGCTATTTACCCGGTTACGCTTTGTCTGACAATCTGGTCGCGGGCACTGACTTAGAGTGGGCTGTACAGGGTGCTGAAGCGATTTTTGTTTCCATCCCCAGCAGTAGTTTTCGACAGGTAGCTGAGCAAGCACAGGGTTTTGTGGTGCCAGAGCAATTGCTTATCAGTACCACCAAGGGGGTGGAGGCCAGCACTTTTGCGTTGATGAGCGATATTTTATCTGAATTGTTCCCGCACAATCCTGTTGGTGTGCTCAGTGGGCCTAATCTGGCCAAAGAAATTGCCGCCGGCCATATTACTGCCTCGGTCATCGCCAGCAAAAGCGAGGCTTTGTGCCAGCGGGTGCAACAGATTTTATGCAGTAAAACCTTCCGGGCTTATGCCAGTGACGATGTGTTTGGCGTAGAGTTGGGCGGTACTCTGAAAAACATTTATGCGATTGCTTCCGGTTTAAGTGCAGCCCTGGGGGTGGGCGAAAATACCCGCAGTATGCTGATTACCCGCAGCCTGGCTGAGATGAGCCGTTTTGCCGTGGCGGAAGGGGCCAATCCGATGACCTTTTTAGGCTTATCTGGCATTGGCGATTTGATTGTAACCTGCTCATCCCCCCTTAGCCGCAATTACCGGGTCGGTTTTGCGCTTGGCCAGGGTAAAAGCTTAGCAGCGGCAATTGAGGAGCTTGGTGAAGTGGCTGAAGGGGTCAATACCTTAAAGCAGGTGCGGCAGCAGGCCATTGAAAAAGATATTTATATGCCGCTGGTGATGGGGTTGTACGAAGTGGTCTTTCATCAGGCTCCAGTCCGCGAAGTGATCGCCGGCATGATGAGCAATCAGCCGAATGTGGATGTTGAGTTTAGTGCGTCGAATTGATGCTTATTTTCTGACACGGATTGGTTGATGACACTAACGAAAACGCTACTGGAAAAACTGACGGCAACCCACTTGTTCGAACCTGATTGGTATGGCCAACAAGCAGGGCTGATGTTTGTAGATGAAGCCGCTGCCTGGCAGCATTATGATGGACAGGGTTGGCAGCAACAGCTGGACCCCAGTCGTTATTTTGCAACAGCCTGGTATCTTCAGCAGTACCCGGATGTGGCCACTTCCGGGGGGAACCCCATGCTGCATTATCTGCAATTTGGCATCCACGAAGGGCGCAAGCCCAGGCCAGAGCTGCGGCATGTCAGCTTGGATGCCAGTGATCAGGCGTTCCTGCTGGGAGACCACGAAGCTGCCGGAAACTTGTTGCAGCAGGTGCCACGGCAAGATGCCGAATGGCAACTTGCTTGCCGGTTTCGTCAGGCGCGGCTGCTGTTTTACCGGGGTGACCTGAATGGTTGTCTGCATTTATGCCAACAGTTGCTGAGCACGATAAATCGTTATGCTTACCCGGAGTGGGTCACGGAGCTGTGCCGCTATCAGCTCTTTTGCCTAACTGAGCAGGGTGATTTCGTAGGGGCCCGCCAAATGGTGTTGCATCAGTTTGACCAGCTGCAGCACTGGTCGGTTGGGGTAGAGCTGTACCGTTTTGCGATTGATGATCGCAAAGCATTGGCAGGCTACTGGCAGCTGCTGAGGCCTTTTATAAAAAAAGGCAATGAGCAGGCGGCCCAGGCGCTGTTCTTGTATGCGATTGCCGCCCGCAAAATTAAGGCTTACCCCGAGGCCCGGCAAGCTTTAACTCAACGCTATCATGCCATGCTGCGCCACCCTGAACGGTTTAAAAAACCTGTGGTTACCGAAAGCTCAATCGACTGGCAGCAAAAAGCGCAGGTTGCCTTGTCGTGTTTGCAGCAGGATTTTCAGCGCCTGGGCCAGCAGTTCTTTCTGATCAGCGGTACCCTGCTTGGTTGCATCCGCGAAGGCGGTATTCTGGGCCATGATAAAGACATTGATGTGGGGGTGATGGACGATGTCCCGCTTGAACGCCTGGCTCGAAGGCTGCGGCAAAGTGGCCGTTTTTTAGTGCAGCACAGCGCGCACGATAAAGTACTGCAGGTGCGCCACGCCAACGGAGTACTGATTGATATTTTTACCCACTGGCTGCAGGATGGTTTATTGCACCACAGTGGCCAGAAAACCGGTTGGACCAACACACCTTTTAGCCTGACAGAGACGGAGTTTCTTGGTGGGCACTATGCCATTCCTGCGGACCCTGAACGGTACTTAGAGGAAAACTACGGCGACTGGCGTACCCCGAAAACAGAGTACGACACCTTCAGTGATACGCCCAATATGTATGTGACCAACCCGGATGAATTGCACTGTTATTACCTGCGGATGTTGCCGGAGTATTATGTCGCTGGCAAAAATGTGCAGTACCGTAACCTGTTTGTCGCTTGCAAACAGCGCTTTGCGATGCCCTGGCGCTTGCGCTTTCGTCACTGGCTGAGCCTGCGTCAGTCAGGGGAGCCCAATTAATGTTGGATGCAATGCGTGCCTTGTTTGATGCCACCTGGTACCTGCAAGCCAACCCGGATGTTGCGGCCACTGGCATGGACCCCTGGCAGCATTTTTGTCGCTTTGGTCACAATGAAGGGCGCTTGCCCTGTGATTTAAAAGCGGCCGCACTGGAGCAGTCGTTGTGGTTTCAAACCCGGCCAGAGCATGAGGTTGAGGCGGAGTTGCGGCAATTGCTGCAATCCGATGCTGCGAAAGAGCAAGCCTTTGCCGCCTGGGTGTTGGCGCGCTGGCATGGCAGTTACCAGCGCTGGCCGCAGGTGCTGGAGGCGTTGCAGTCCTGGTTAAACAATGCATGGCGTCAGGCTTTGCCCGGTCATCATGGCTGTTGGCTTCTTTTGGTGCGCGCGCTGCAGCAGTGCGGTGAGCAAGAACAAGCACTTGAGCGCATTGGGCAGGCGATGGCTGAGCTGGGTGAGCTGCCGGATTTATTGCTGGCCAGAGCGTCCCTGCTGAGCGATACGGCCAAATTGCAGGATATCAACCGGGTATTTCAGCAGGCAGGTTTGACAGCGCTGCGACCGGTGCCCACCTTGCAGCTGGATCAGCTGCAAACTGACGTGGTATCGGTTGTGAAACAGAGCGGCTGGCGTCGCTACTGGCCTGGCCGCTTGCCTTTGGTATCGGTGATTATCCCCTGTTTTAATGCGGCGCAAACGTTACCAACAGCGCTGCGAAGTCTGCAGGCACAAAGTTGGCCAGCGCTTGAGATTCTGGTGGTCGATGATGCTTCCACCGACCACTCCGCCGCAGTAGTTGAGCAATTTTCAGCCAGCGATAGCCGGATCCGTTTGCTACGTCAAGCCGACAATCAGGGCGCTTACGCTGCCCGTAATGCTGGTTTGGCAAAGGCCCGCGGACGCTTTATTACCACTCATGACAGCGATGACTGGTCGCATCCACAAAAAATTGAGCTGCAGGTGCAGGCACTGCAGGCTACTCCCAAAGCCATGGCGTCTATCTCGCATTGGGTACGCACTTTGCCTGGGCTGGTGTTCGAACGATGGCGGCCAGAGCCTGGTTGGATTTACCGCAATACCTCATCGTTACTGTTTCGGCGTCAGGTGCTGAAAAAGATTGGTTTTTGGGATCGGGTGTCGGTCAATGCCGATACCGAGTATCTGGAACGGATCCAGGCGGCCTTTGGCGCGCGTGCTATTGTGGATGTGTTGCCCGGTGTGCCGCTGTCGTTTGGGCGCAGTGATGCGACCTCGTTGACACAGCAAAGTGTCACCCATCTGCGAACCCAATTTGTCGGCTTGCGCCAGCGCTATATGGCGGCAGCACGCCAATGGCATCAGGCAGCAACGAAACCAAAAGAACTGTATCTACCAAAGCTGCCAACACTTCGGCCTTTTGCGGTGCCGGCGTCTATGTGCCGTGGCACGGCACAGCAGCAAGCGCAACGCCAATTGCAGCTGTTGCAGCAAAGTGATTTGCTCGATCCAGACTGGTACCTGGCGACTTATTCAGACGTTGCGAAAGCAGGTATGGAACCTGCACTGCATTATCTGCGCTATGGTGGCAGCGAGAACCGGGATCCGGGGCCAAACTTCAGCAGCAGCGGTTATCGCCTGCACCAGCGGATCGCCAATAAGGTCAATCCGCTGGTGCACTATTTGGAGCGGCTGGAAGAGCAGGGCTGTCAGCAGGATTATGGTTCTGTCCAGCTGGCCGGGGAGCGCAACATCTGGCCAGAGCGCCCCTGGCTCTTGGTCGTTGCCCATGCGGCCGGACCGGATCTGTATGGTGCTGAGCGCAGCTTGCTGGATGTGCTGAAGGCGCTACAGGCATTGGGGTTGAACCTGTTGCTGACCTTGCCCGGTGTGCGATCGGAGGCTTATCTTGCACAGGTACAGGCAGAGGTTCAGCAACTGGCGGTGTTGCCTTATCGTTGGTGGTACCAGGGGCGCCAGGAGTGTGAACAGACCATTGAGCGCTTTAAAAACCTGATGCAGCAGTACAAGCCGGTGCTGTGCTATTGCAATACCCTGGTGCTGTCTGAGCCCTTGCATGCTGCACGCCAGTTATTGATCCCAGGCATGGTGCATGTACGGGAATTGCCCGGCGCTGATGAAGCGCTATGCCTTGAGCTTGGTGCGGATGCTAGCCAGATCCGCAACCATTTGCTGGCGCTGGCCGATGGTTTTATTGCCAACTCTCAGGCCAGCGCGGATTATCTGGCAGCACCTGAGCGCACAGTGGTTATTGCCAATGTGGTGGATGTGGAGCGCTTTGCACAGATCCCGCAGCGAGCTGGGGATTTGCCACTGCGGCTTGGTATGATCAGCAGCAATCTGCCGAAGAAAGGCTTGCAGGATTTTATTCGGCTTAGCCAGTTACTGGCTGCCCGGCAGTTGCCTGTTGAGTGCTGGCTGATTGGGCCGGATAACGACCATACGGCCCAATTAAAAGCAGAGCAAGCCGCTGGCCACGTACCGGCTTTGCTGCACTTTGCCGGTTATGCCGCAACGCCCGAAGCTGCGCTGGCACCGCTGGATATGGTGGTGAATTTATCGCACTTTCAGGAATCATTTGGCCGCACCGTGTTGGAAGCCATGGCGGCAGGACGGGTGGTGGTGTGTTATCGCTGGGGGGCTTTACCAGAGCTGGTGCAACATGAGCATACCGGTTTGCTGGCAGATTTTGCCGATATTGAGGCCGTGGCAAGTGCCATTGCCCGGCTGGTCGCGGATAACCAGCTCCGGCAGCGCTTGATTGCAAACGCTTTTCAGCAGGTGGTGTCTGCTTATAGCCCGGCAGCCCTTCAGCAACAGCTGGCAAACTGGCTGGTGGCGCAGGGCATTATCCAACAGGAAGCATTATGATACAAACGGCAGTGAACATGCCTGGAGACAAAGCCTGGCAGGTGCAGGCTGCCAGCTGGCAAGCGGGAAGTGGCACCTGGCTGGGGGACGGCACTAGCCGGATTGAGTTTACCGGTCAGCTGAGCGGCCGCTGGCTGGCGTTATCAGGTTGTATTCAGGTACTGGATGGTTCCGCTGAGCTGCAGCTGTGCTTTTCGACACCGACAGGTGAAGTGCAAGTGCCGGTTCCAACGTCGTTAAAAGGGACCTTGGCTGAAGTATTTACAGTGCCTGAGGGGAGCCGTCAGGCCTGGCTTCAACCGCTAAAGCAACCCGGCCGGTTTGTGCTGGCCGATCTGGAATGGCGAGCTCTTCATTATTGGCAATACCAGTGGCGTTTGTGGCGGCGCATAGCCCTGTATTGTTGGCGAGCGCCCCGCTCACAACGTCGGCAAGCCGGGATTGACTGGTCATTGGCGGTTACGGCTCCGGTCGAGTGTTACCGTCGTATTGGTCAATTGCGTGCCTGTGCGCCGCAGATGGACTATGCGGAGTGGCAGCAGCGCTTTGAAAGCCTGAGTGCCCGGCAGCTTAAAGCGGTGCAGCAGCGTTTGCCTGAGCTGCTCGCTAAGCACCGGCTGACGCTGGTGATCTCAGAGCAAAGCTGTTCAAGCCAGGCGTGCTGGCAGCGAACGCTGCTCAGCATTGAGCAAAGCCTTGGCCTGAATGCCGTTGCTGTGTCCAGATTACAGTGTCTGTTGCTTGCGGCTTCGCCTGAGGTGGATCAGCCCTGTCGTTTGTTACGACAACCATGCAGCCGCGACCAATTGCAACAAAGCCTGGCCGCGCTCGAGCCTGACCAGCCGGTGCTGTTTGTGGGCGCAGGATCGGCTTTAGCACCCATGGCGCTGTGTTGGTGGCTGGAAGCCTTCGATACTGCTTCTGCCACCTGGTGGTACAGTGATCATGATCAACTCAATGCAGATGGTCAGCGCATCAACCCACATTTTAAGCCAGATTGGAGTCTTGAACTGGCTCGTTGCAGCCATTATACCGGTGATACTTTGTTGGTGACGGCAGGTGCTTTGCGGCAATGCGGTTGGCTGGACGATAATTCACAGGGGCAGCACCCGGCTAAGCACTCAGCTATGCCCCCATCGATGCAGAAGTTGGTGCTGCAGTTGGCGGAGCTGCCGGATTGCAGGGTTGCGCATATTCCGGCTATTTTGTGGCATCAGGCAGGCGAAGCGGTAGCCGCCAGGCCGGCACTCAGAGCGGATCTGGTTGCACAGCACCTGAGCCGGCAGGGGGTGGCAGCCAGGGTTGAGTACAATGCCCATGGGTATCTGGATATTCACTATGCACCGCCAAGTCCGGCACCTTTGGTATCGGTGGTGATCCCAACCCGCGATATGTTGCATTTACTGAAGCCATGTGTGGTCAGTGTGCTTGATGGTACAGACTACGCCAGAGTGGAGTTGTTGATTGTCGATAACCAAAGCAGTGAGCCGGCTACTTTAGATTATTTTGCAGAGATAGCGCAGGATCCCCGAGTGCGGGTGCTGCGCTATGATCAACCTTTTAATTACTCGGCCATCAATAATTTTGCTGTTCAGCAGGCGCGAGGTGAGCTGATCTGTCTGTTGAACAATGATACCGAGGTGATTCGCCCTGACTGGCTGACGCAGATGGTTGGTCAGTTAAGTCAGCCCGGGGTGGGCATTGTCGGCGCCCGCTTGCTGTTTGAGGATGAGCGCGTCCAGCATGCTGGTGATGTGGTTGGTGTTGGGGGCTGTGCTGCCCATTTGCACTTCCGCTTACCTGCCGGCGAGCCCGGTTACATGGCAAGGGCGGTGTTGTCGCAAGACTTATCTGCCGTCACTGCGGCTTGTTTACTCACCAGACGATCGCTTTATCTTGAGTTGGGTGGTTTGAATGAGACTGAGTTGACGGTAGCCTTTAATGATGTGGATTATTGTTTAAAAGTGCGTGAAGCAGGCTGGCGGGTACTGTATACCCCGCTGGCGCTGTTGTATCATTATGAATCGGTATCGCGTGGCAAAGACGATAACCCGGTGAAACAACGCCGTGCGGCTCAGGAGGCGGCTTATATGCGAGTACGCTGGCCACTGCAGATGCAAGGGGATCCCTTTTATAATCCAAATTTAAATGGCACTGCGGCCGATTTCCGCCTAAGTGCCGCTCCACGGGTATGCAAACCATGGCAGCGTTGAAACTCAGTCGTATTTTTGTGGTGGAAGAGCGCTCCAATCCGTCTACGGATTTTTTTGTGGCGCCGGAATTGAAACAAAGTGAGCTGGATGTTGAACACTTGGGCCTAAACCAGTTGCCGCAACTTGTAGCCGGCGAACTGGTTGCGGTGGTTTTTGTGCGTTACATCAGCAAGAGCTGGCAGCGTTGGATCCGGTTGCATGCCAGCCAGGTGAAACGTCTGGTCTACTTTATGGACGATGATCTGTTTGATTTATCGGCATTTAATGGCTTGCCCTGGCGCTACCGTTACAAGCTGGCCCGCATGGCTTATACCCGTAAAAAGTGGTTGCAACAAAGCCAGGCCGAACTCTGGGTGTCCACGCCCTACTTGCAGCAAAAGTATCTGGCGTGGCGGCCGCGTTTGGTTCAGGCCTGTCTGCCACCAGCCACCGCACAGCAATTGACGTTGTTTTACCATGGTTCAGCATCCCATCGCCATGAGATTGATTGGCTTAGGCCGGTTGTGGAAGAAGTTTTTAAGGCAGAGCAGGGGGTGAGCTTTGAAATCATTGGTGGTGCTGAAGTGAACTGGTTATACCGGGGGCTGGCACGGGTGCATGTACTGCATCCGATGAGCTGGCCGGCTTATCAGGCACTGCTGTCCCGGGGGCAGCGGGATATTGGTTTAGCTCCTTTGCTTGGCGGGCGATTTAACCAGGCTCGCTCTTACACCAAATTTTTTGATATCACCCGGGCGGGAGCCGTAGGGCTTTATAGCGAAGGCAGCATTTACAGCGAAGTGGTCAGTCATGGAGAGAATGGCCTGCTGTTGCCTAATCAGCCACAACTCTGGGCGGATGCTGTGGTGGATCTGGTTCGTAAACCAGAGTATCGCCAGCAATTGCAGCAGCAGGCGCTACGTTCATCCAGCCAGTTGGAGCGTGCGGTGTGGGACGACTGATGCCTGCATTGACCGTAGAGCAATTATCTGTGACCAGTCGATTGGTGACTTTATCACCGGCATTGGCAAAGCTACCTTTTTTATCGCAGTTTTTGCAGGGGGCCTCTGTGCGCTACAGCGGCCGCCTCAGTTTAGGGGGCAGGTCTGAGGATGCGGTGCTGGTTTGGGGGAAAAAACCATCTGCCGCCAAGGGGGAGGGCTATGCTGCTAAGCACCAGTTAGCCGTGTTGCGACTTGAAGACGGTTTTTTGCGTTCGCTCGGATTGGGTTTGCATTGCCCGCCTTATTCCGTGGTGTTGGATGATGAAGGCATTTACTACGATGCATCGGCCCCATCGCGGCTGGAGCGCTTGATTCAGCAACCGCTCTCCAAAGCTCAGGCTAAGCGTGCCAGTGATCTGATGCACGCCTGGCAGCAGGGCAGGGTATCTAAGTACAACCATAACCGTGACTTGCTAAAACTGCCTGCAGTGCCTTTTGTGCTGGTGGTTGATCAAACCTATGGTGATGCGTCCATTCGTTTTGGCCTGGCCGATGCTGAGTGCTTTTGGCAGATGCTGGACGCTGCCTTGAGGCAGTATCCGAATCATCCTATTGTGCTGAAAGTGCACCCGGATGTACTGACAGGTAAAAAGCGGGGACATTTCGATGCCTTGGAGCAGCGCTTGTCTGCAACGGATAGGAACCGGGTGCAATTGCTGGCAGAAGATGCACACCCAGCCAGTTTGCTGCAGGCAGCTACGGCCGTTTTTTGTGTCACATCGCAAATGGGGTTTGAGGCTTTACTTTGGCAGAAGCCCGTGTACACCTTCGGCATGCCCTTTTATGCCGGCTGGGGGTTAACAGTGGACGCTATGCCGGCACCGAAGCGACGCTGTGCCATCTCGTTGCAGCAGTTGATCCATGCTGCTTTAATTGATTATCCCCGTTATCTTGATCCGGAAACGTCGCAACCCTGCGAAGTGGAGACTTTGCTGGATTGGTTGGCGTTGCAGCGCGCTCAGCGCGAGCGCTTTCCACGGTCGTTGCAGGCTTTACGCATGCCTCGCTGGAAAAAGCCTGTGCTCAGGCAGTTTTTGCAGGGCAGCCAATTGAGTTTTATTGCGCAGGCAGCTGAACGTGATGCCAATCAGTCTCTGGTTGTTTGGGGAGTAAAGAGTAGCCAGCAGCTGGCGGCGCCATTGCTGCATGTGGAAGATGGTTTTATTCGCTCGGTTGGCCTGGGTGCTGATTTGATTCGACCTGCTTCCTGGGTGCTGGATGAGGAAGGCATCTATTACGATGCCACCCGTCCGTCGGCTCTGGAGACCATGCTGCGTGAGCAAGACTTTTCTGCCGGGTTGCAGGCAAGAGCACAGCAACTGATTGCTATTTTGCTGCAAAGTAAGGTTACCAAGTACAATCAGGGGCAAAGTTGTTGGCAACGCCCTGAAGGACAGCTGCGGGTGATTTTAATTCCGGGCCAGGTCGAGTCCGATGCGTCCATTCAATTGGGTTCACCGGTGCTGAAAACGAATCTGGCATTGATTAAAGCGGTCAGAGCTGCCAACCCGGATGCCTGGCTGGTGTATAAGCCACATCCTGATGTGCAGGCAGGGCTTAGGGTGGCAGGCAGCGCTGAACAACAAGCCGGTATGGTTTGCAACGAGGTGGTCCTTGCTGAAGATATGGCGCATTTACTGACACAAGTGGATGAGGTGCATACCCTAACCTCATTAACCGGTTTTGAAGCATTGCTGCGTCTGCGGAAAGTGGTGTGCTATGGCCAGCCATTTTACGCGGGCTGGGGCCTGACAGAAGACAAGTATCCACCTGCCCGCCGGGGGCGGCAGCGCAGTTTAGCGGAGTTGGTGGCCGCTGCATTGATCCTCTATCCGTGCTATCTGAGCCATCGGACCGATGCCTATGCCACGCCGGAATTGGTGATTGCCCAGATGCAGCAGCAACGCCAGCAACGTGGCGATGCCGCCCCCTGGTGGCGTGTATTGCTTCGTAAATTGATTTCATTGAATAAATTTTAGGAGTAGCTGCAGTTGACGCTTTGGCAAGCTGTGATAAAACGAAGCTTGGATCTGCTATTGGCCCTGCTGGGTCTGTTGCTGCTGGGCTGGTTACTTCTGCTGTGCTGGCTGATTGCCAGCATTGAAACCCGTAGCAATGGTATGTTTGCTCAGCAGCGCATTGGCCGTTTCGGCAGGCCATTTCGGGTGTATAAGATTAAAACCATGTTTGATGCCAGCAGTGAACGCAGCTCTATCACCGCCCAGTGCCAGCAAGCGATCACCCGCAGCGGTCGCTTGTTTCGCCGGTTAAAATTGGATGAGCTACCCCAGTTGTGGAATGTGCTGTGGGGACAGATGAGCTTTGTCGGCCCAAGGCCTGATGTGCCCGGTTATGCCGATTGCCTAAAGGGCGAGGAGCGGTTAATTTTACAACTGCGCCCCGGTATCACAGGACCTGCATCGATCAAATACTGCAACGAAGAGGCCTTGCTGGCTGCAGCCAGTGATGCCAAAGCATTCAACGATGGGGTGATTTGGCCGGATAAAGTGCGTATTAATCTGGCCTATTATCATCATTACAGTGTCTGGCGTGATCTGGGATACCTGCTGGCTACCTTGGTGCCATCATTCGCCAGCCGACTCGAACGCAGGAGCCCGCCATGCTGAATACCGAATTAGCCCCGTGGCCATGCTATTCAGAAGAAGAAGCAGAGGCGGTAAAGCAAGTGTTGCTATCTAACCGGGTGAATTACTGGACCGGCGAGCAAACCCGCTTGTTTGAGCAAGAGTTTGCCGCTTTTGCCGACTGCCGTTATGCCGTGGCTGTGGCCAATGGGACTTTGGCGCTGGATGCTGCCTTACAAGCCTTACAGTTGGGCCCCGGCGATGAGGTGATTGTGCCACCTCGTACTTTTATCGCAACGGTGTCGGCGGTGGTGAATGCGGGTGCCACGCCGGTATTTGCTGATGTGGATCTGAACACCCAGGCACTTTGTGCTGAGACAATAGCACCTTGTCTGAGTACAAAAACCAAAGCCATTGTAGTGGTGCATCTGGCCGGTATGCCCGCGGAGATGGATGCGATCATGGCGCTGGCGAATCAACATGGTTTGTGGGTGATTGAGGATTGTGCCCAGGCGCATGGAGCTCGTTATCATGGCCGTTCGGTTGGCTCACTGGGCCATATAGCTGCATGGTCATTTTGTCAGGATAAAATTATGACCACGGGTGGTGAAGGCGGGATGGTTACCACCAATGATGAAACCTTGTGGCAGCGGATCTGGTCATTAAAGGATCATGGTAAAAGCTATGATGCAGTTTATCATCAGCAACATCCGCCGGGGTTTCGCTGGTTGCACCACAGTTTTGGCCATAATTGGCGGATGATGGAAGTGCAGGCGGTCATAGGTCGTATTCAGTTACAACGAATGCCAGCATGGAGTGCCAGACGTCGGCAATTGGCAGCACAACTGGATGCCGTCGCCGCCGATTTCCCAGTGCTTCGCCGGGTTTTGGTACCCGAAGGTGTGGTACATGCGGAGTACAAGCATTACTTTTTTATCCGGCACGAATGGTTGGCTGCCGGCTGGAGCAGGGATAGCATCTGTCAGCAGTTGATGGCGAAGGGGGTTCCCTGTTATCAGGGAAGTTGCGGTGAAGTCTACCTGGAGCAGGCTTTTGAAAACACCACTTTTCGGCCAGCAATGCGATTGCCACAAGCCAAAGAACTGAGTGAGACCAGTTTGATGTTATTGGTTCACCCTAGTATCACAGAACACCAAATGGAACGTTGCTGTTACCAATTGGCAGAGGTTTTGCAACGGGTGGGACAGCCTTGTTAACTCAGGAAGCACGCTGCTATGGCCACCATGTTTAAAGCTTAATTAATACGTGTGAATGCGCTATACTGGTTCAAATTTGACTGTGGTATCTCTGGTCAGTTTCGTTAAGGAATTTTCATGTTAGCTTGGCTTCTATCCTTACCTAGGCCGGTAAAGCGTGTTTTTTCGGTCATAGCCGATATTATTTTTCTGATTTTTGCCATGGCATCGGCTTATTTCCTCACCCAGAATGGTGAGCGCGGACATATACCTGAAATTGCGCTGGCTTTTGCACTGACGGTGCCGTTGACATTACTCACTTTTACCAAGCTCGGGTTGTACAGGGCCGTGATCCGTTACATAGGGCAACATGCTTTTGGGGCTGTGCTGGCTGGCATTGTTGGTAGTGCTTTGGTGATTAGTGTGCTGTTTGCCCTGTTTGGGGTTGAGGATAAAGGCAATCTGATTTTTGTCTACGCGCTGCTGGCCATGTTGCTGTGTGCTGGTTCACGTTTGCTGGCGCGTATGTTTCTTGTTCAAATGAATAACTCATTGAAAGAGCGGGTGCTGATTTACGGTGCCGGCTCTTCTGGGCGCCAACTGGCGCAAGCCTTATTAAACGGAGATCAGTATCACCCGATTTTGTTCGTGGATGATGACAGTACCTTGCAAAGATCCACCATTCTGGGCATGCCAGTCGGTAATCCGCACAACATTGCTTTGCTTATAAAAACTCAAAATATTCAACGGGTTTTACTGGCTTTACCTTCAGCCAGTCGGGTGCGTCGTCGTGAAGTGCTGGATGCTTTAGAATCCTTACCGGTGCCGGTGCAATCGGTCCCCGGCATGAATGAACTGGTCAATGGCGATATGCGCATTGATGAGTTACAGGACGTAAAAATCGAAGATCTATTGGGTCGTGATCCTGAAGCACCTAAACTGAAACTGATGCATGCTAATATTCATGGCAAGGTGGTTATGGTAACCGGTGCTGGTGGTTCGATTGGTTCAGAGCTTTGCCGCCAGATCCTGAAAAATGAGCCAACGATGCTGGTCTTGTTTGAGTTATCTGAGTTTGCTGCATACAGTGTGGAACAAGAGCTGCGATTGTTGATAGAGCGTGACAAGCTGGATGTGGAGTTGCGGACCATCCTCGGCACTGTCCAGGATCAGCACCGGATGCGAACGGTGATGCAAAGTTTTGGTGTGCAAACGGTGTATCATGCGGCAGCCTATAAGCATGTTCCAATGGTCGAGTTTAATGTGGTGGAAGGGGTTCGCAACAATGTATTTGGTACCTGGTACGCCGCTGAGGCCGCTATTGCTGCAAAAGTAGAAACCTTTGTGCTTATTTCGACCGATAAAGCGGTTCGGCCAACCAATGTGATGGGGGCTTCTAAGCGTATTGCGGAGCTAGTGCTGCAGGCCATCGCGAAACGGGCCGATGCCAAAACCTGTTTTAGCATGGTGCGCTTTGGGAATGTGCTGGGCTCTTCGGGATCGGTGGTGCCTCTGTTTCGCGAGCAAATTCGTCGTGGAGGGCCAGTAACAGTCACGCACAAAGATATTATTCGTTACTTTATGACCATTACCGAGGCTGCTCAGTTGGTGATCCAGGCTGGTGCCATGGGCAAAGGTGGGGATGTCTTTGTATTGGATATGGGGGAGCCGGTTCGTATTGATGATTTAGCACGCCGTATGATCCACTTGATGGGGCTGGAAGTGAAAGATGCTCAGCATCCGGAGGGGGATATTGAAATTCGTTATACTGGTTTACGGCCGGGTGAGAAGTTGTTTGAGGAATTGATTATTGGTCAGAATATCCGGGAAACAGCGCACCCCCGAATTATGGCGGGTGACGAAGCCAGTCTGGATTGGTCGGCGGTATTAAAATTACTGGGCTCACTGGAGGCTAGTTGCGATGCATTTGCGGTACAGGATCTGATAACCTGTATGAAGGAAGCACCAATTGACTTTAGCTATCAGGATAAACTGCGCGATCTGGTGCTGGAGGCGCAGCAAAACAACCGCACCGAAGTGGAGCCAACCCCGGTCTCCAGGTTAGTGGTGGATACCGCGGCAGCTGTTAATCAGTTGTCTGCCTGATGCTGCCATCACTTTAATTGTTTCGTGATTTTGCCACAAAGTACTTGCTGGCAAAGCTATCTTCAGTTAACCTCATGCATTGAGAGTCTGTTAAGGGAAATAGAGGGATTTCTATGAAAAAGCTTTTAGTAGCAGCCGCAATGGCTGCGCTTGTCTCTGGTACTGCCGTTGCTCAAGAGCAAGCTGGTGGTTCTAGTGCTGGTGCTTTAGGTAATGTGAATGCTGAGCACATTGTTGCTGGTGCTGTTGGTTTGGCTGTTGCTGCTGCCATTATCTCCAACAGCCGTGGTACTACACTGCCAGTGGTTCCACCACCACCGCCACCACCACTGGGCTGTTTGGGTGATGATGAAATCAACGATGATGGCTTTTGTGTTGGCAGCACCACTATTGTAACTGGTACTGGTACTAATACCTTTACTCAGCTGGCCACCTTTACTTACGCTCCTAGCGCTCAGTAATTGTATCGTTGTTGATAAAGCCGCCTGATGGCGGCTTTTTTGTGCAAAAAGCTACTGAGAGATGCCATGAGTTACTGTTTCCGTTTTACTGTCATGATGATTCTGGCCTGTTTACTGATTGCCTGCAGTTCGACCCAGAATGCTTTGCTGGATAGCATCCGGCTTGGATTCGCTTCAGTTGATGATGTGACCGTGACACTGGAGGAGGTTGCTGCCTCAGAGTTTGATCTGATTTACATCCAACCTGATAATGGCCCCCGAGCCACTATGGTGCTGGCTGAACTTGAGCGGGGCCAGCATAAATGGTTATCGGCCGATAATGTGTTGTTGGTGATGGAGCATGGTAGGATTGTGCGCTCGCTTGGCCTAAGCAATGATTTAACCTATGTGAGTAATACGGTAGCCGATCCGCTGCGACATAAGGCCTTGCTGGATGCTAATGCAAAGTGGAAGCGCGTGACTGACTGGCAGTATCGACAGCAAAGTGGCTATGAGCTAAGCTCGGTTTTCAGCCAGCAGCAAGCTGAAATCACGGTATTTGAGCAGCGTTTTAGTACCCGTTTGCTTCGTGAGCAGGTTACTGTGGCTCAAACAAAAGCTACTTTTGAGAACCTATTCTGGTTTGATGAGTCTACAGGGGTGCTGTTGCAAAGCCAGCAGCAACTGGCGCCACATAGCCCGGTATTTCATATCACTTACATCAGCCAGGCGGCTCGTTTGATCAAGGCAAGCAACGCCGAAATCAGGGATTCGATGGACACCTTATGATGATTTCTGTTCGCTCTCTTTTACTTACTGCCACAGCTTTGCTGAGTTTTCAGTTAGTGGCGGCAGAACCTGTTGTTGTGGTGCAGATTAAAGCCGGAACAGAGTTATGGCATGCTTACGCTGAGCCGCCTCGTCTGAGTCAGTTACTGGCCAAGGTGCCGCAGCCTGAGCAACAGTATTGGCCTGCAGCAGCACTTTATCGCCATTCAGAGCAACTGCAGCAGCAAAAGCAGGAACTGCTGACCCGCCTGCAGCGATTGGAACAATACTGGCAACTACGCAACCATACTCAAAATGTATTGGTGGTGCAGTCACTTCGTCAACAATTGAGTCGCTGGCAGCTTGCTGAGCGTCAGGCCGTTCGTATTGACTATGATCTGGCTCGGATTAGTCAAGCTGCCAATCCCAGGCTGGATGCTGGTCACTACATTCTCAGAGTGGCTCCAAGGTCTGATGAGGTGCTCTTTGTTGGTGCTATCGCAGAAGAGCGGACATTACCGCATCAAAGTGCTGCTTCGGTGCATACGTATCTGACGGCTTTGCCTGCATTGCAACGCGCAGACCCCAGTTGGCTTTATGTAGTGCAAGCCAATGGGCAGATTGAGCAAGTGGGGCGTGGTTACTGGAATCGGCAGCATCAGGAGCTACAGCCTGGCAGTCAGGTTTTCCTTCCGTTGCATCCCCGCATCTTACCGAAAGAATTTCGCAGCCTGAATCAGGAACTTGTTCAGTTAGTCGCGCACAGGATTTTGCCATGAGTGTAGTTGTTAAGAAACATCACCCATACTTTCGTTTATCATTACTAACTCTGGCGCTTGGTATCACAGCCGCACCCGGCTTCGCTCTTCAGGGCTTTCCCAGCAAAGCAGAGCCGATTCGTTTTACTCAGGGCTCGCATGGCGGGGTTGGCTTGATCCAGGTGCCGACAGCACGAATGGCGGAGGAAGGCCGGCTGGTTTTGGGGTACAGCGACAATGATGAATACCGCTTCTGGACCGCTAGCCTGACGTTGTTTCCGTGGATGGAGGCGACGATTCGTTATGCCGATATCCGCAACCGTTTGTACAGTCCATTTCCTGGTTTTAGCGGCGATCAAACTTACAAAGACAAGGGGATTGATGCCAAGTTTCGTCTAGTGCAGGAGTCGTACTGGTTGCCAGAGCTGTCGGTTGGTTTTCGAGATTTTGGTGGGACCGGTACTTTTGAAAGTGAATTTGTTGCTGCCAGCAAGCGCTTCGGTCCGCTGGATGTGCACCTGGGAATGGGATGGGGGTATTTAGGTGCCGCTGGTAATACCCGTAATCCTTTCTGTGATCTGCGTGATTCATTTTGTCAACGCCCCAGTGGTTTTTCTGGTCAGGGTGGTAAGATCGATTATCAACAGTTTTTTAAAGGTCCAGCTTCGTTGTTTGCTGGTGTGGAATACCAAACTCCATGGCAGCCCCTTCGTTTAAAACTTGAATACGAGGGCAATGATTATAGTCGTGACAGAGCGGGGATTGAGATCATTCAGCGCAGTCGCTGGAACGCTGGGGCTACCTACCAGTGGGGCAACTTTGACTTGAATGCCAGTTATCAGCGTGGGAATACCTTTGCGTTTGGTGTGAATTATACCTTTGATCTGCATTCACTTAGCCAGATTAAATTGGATCCACCGCCTCGTGAGGTACCAGAGCAATCGACAAAGACCGCTGACCAGATTGCCCGTCAGCAACTGGCTGGTATGTTGCGAAGTGAAGCAGGTTTTGTGCTTCGCAGCATTACATTGAATGATGATGAAGTGGTTGTGATAGGCAACCAGCTTGCTTATCGCAATCAGGATGTTGCCATAGAGAGGATAGCCCGGGTGCTGGCTGCAGAGCTGCCTCGTTCTGTCCAGCAATACCGGATTGTTGATCTGGAAGGCAACCGTCCAATGGTCGAAACGGTGATCGATGCCAGTGATTTTATTGCTGCCGTCACCTATCAGACTTTGCAGCCTGAGATCACTTCAAGCTACCGGCGTATAGAGCCAGAGTCGTCAGATGTCTGGCAAGCAAGCTCCCGTTTTAAGGGCCATTATTATGGTGCCGAGGCATTTTGGATCCAAAGCTTTGGTAGCCCTGAAACCTTTTTTATGTATCAGGGTGGGTTATTGGCTTCGGCGGGCTATCAGTTTGGATCTGGTATTGCTTTCAATGGTACAGCCAAAATAACGGTGTTAGAAAATTTCGATAAATTTAATTTTACTGTCGATAGTCAGGATACACCTTTGCCTCGGGTACGCACCTATGTGCGTGAGTACGTGACCCGCAGTACTCTAACGATGGAAAACCTTTATGCCAGCTGGCAAGGCAATCCGGCCTCGAATTGGTATGTTCAGGGCTATGGCGGTTATCTGGAGTCAATGTTTGGTGGTGTAGGTACTGAGGTTTTGTACCGGCCAGTCGACAGCAATCTAGCGCTTGGTTTTGATATCAACTGGGTGCGCCAGCGCTCGTTTGACAGTGATTTTGATTTTATGGACTACAATGTCGTGACCGGTCACGCCAATATTTACTGGCAGCCCGAGTTCCTGGATGATGTTGTACTGACATTTAATATTGGTCGCTTTCTGGCGGGCGATGATGGTGTAAAAATTGATTTCGCCAAGCGTTTCCGCAGTGGTATTGTGGTGGGAGCTCATGCGGCATTTACCAATGTGTCATCTGCGGATTATGGCGAGGGCAGTTTTACCAAAGGTTTTTACATCTCCATTCCATTTGATCTGTTCACTTTACGCTCTGCCCGTGGTCAGGGCATGATCCCTTGGGTACCCATTGCCCGGGATGGTGGCCAGCCGCTTGCTAAGCCGGTTAATTTGTACGACATTACAAGCAGACGGTCTCGTTTTGGCGGTTAATTTACAGCAGTTACTACTAGTCTCCGTCCTGAAAGGCGGGCGCTAATTATTTGATTGGTAACTGCTGATAAATGTGCTGCCACATTTGTTGGTTTTGATGGTGTAGTGTTTCTTTAGCAGTCTGAAGCTTTGTAGTGATGCTTTGCTGATTTTCAATAAGCTGTGTCAGATTTTGCAACAGGCTTTCCGGTGTGAGTGCCTCAATGCAGTAGTCTTCCATGCCAAAGTCCTGCATCATCTGGCGGTATTTATGGCTCCAGCTGGTGGCGATGCAAGGGACGCCCTGACTGAGTGCATTAATGGCACCGTGAAACCGTGAGCTGACTACCAGACTGGCTCCGCCTATATAGGCTTTTACGGCTAGCGGATCTTCCATCTCAACAACTTCGGCATGTGTTGCCCTTGCCTGAATATGCTGACACAACTCGGCGTCTTCTTTGCCTTCATGATTGACTAGTTTTACCTGATACCCTGTTTGATAGAGTTGGTTTGCTGCCTGCACAAAGGCAGCCAGGTAATCATCCTTAAGCTGTTCAGCATTAGCATGATGGAAAGGTGAAATCACTTTGTTGTTTGGGATTAGTGCAGCATAGGGGGCAGCTGCTTGTGGTAAAGCTTCGGGGCTTAAACCAATGGTAAAATCTGGTGATTGGATCACATGAGCTGGCAAAGGAGATACGCAGGATTCCAGGTGCTGCTTCGAGATGGCATCGCGGACAAAGATCAGTCGGGCGTGTTGAATAATCTGCCGCATGGCAGCTTTGCTGGCCTGGCTTTCAAAAGGACCAAAAGCCTGCGGCATAAAAATGAACGGCTTGCCTGCTTTGGCAAAACGCTCCACTTCACGGGCGGTGTTTTGCAGAAATTGCAGAGGCCATTGGTCGCCATAGGCAAAGCCGCTTGCTTCAAGCACTGCATCCACCTGGCGCTCTGTCACCATGCCATAGCGATTGAGCAACCGGATCAGCGGGCTGGGTAAGCGGCTGATCCAGTCGGTCAGATCAACCGATTTGCGTCGAAAAGATAATTTCTGCCAGGCACCAAGCCGCGCCCGCTCCGGGTAGGGCAGGTTCGGGCCTGGTGAGAGCACCAACTCGCTGTTTCTCACCGGCTGTAAACCCTGCAGGCAGGCCAGCAACATCAGGTAAGCCCCTTTATTGCGAAACTGCACCCCTTTGATTTCAATACGATAAGGTTTTTGACTCATTTGGATTCCTTAGGCGCGGACACCGCTTTTAGCCGTAGCAGCTGCCACAGCTGCTTGCGTGTGGTGGCGGAAAAAAACAAAAAGAAAAATGAAGCATAGGCATAGGCGATCAGTGTGGCCCAGGCAGCGCCCTGAATGCCCATAATGGGGATCAACCACCAGTTCAATCCGACATTCAGCAGAGCGGCAATACCGTGGCTTAGCAAGGAGAGTGATTCTTGCTCGGTGATCACCAAATGCTGACTGATCAGGTAGCGCACAAAGATAAAACAACCGGCCCAAATATGAATTTGCAACACGGCCACAGCTGGCGCAAAGTCTTTGCCAAACAGTAGAGGTACCAGCCAGCTGGCCGCCAGGGTCATCACTACAGCGATCACCAGAGCTGCGCTCAGAAACAAACCGGCAAAGCGGCGCAATCGTGCTAAATAGTGTGGCCAGCTGTGTTGATAGGCTTTGAGCATGTCTGGATAGTAGCGGGCCGCTAAGGTGGCAGGAAACACATACCAAAGTTCGGATAAACGGCTGGCTGCTGCATAAAGGCCTGCTTGTTCCGCACCCGCCATAGCGCCGAGCATCACCAGATCAATCTTCAGATAAATCACCGAGACAATGCCGGACAACCAGAGCCAACTGGAGCGTTTAAGCAGGGCTTTGGCTTGCTCTAAGCGCACATAGCGCCAGGAAAAGCCTGGCCATAATGGTTCACTCTGCTGCCAGGGCTGCTGTTTACGACGATAAAGCCAATACTGGCTGAGGCCGACCACTAAAAACTCCACCGCGGTTATCCAGAGCAAGCTGGCGATGCCAAAGCCGCTGAGCAATAACAGTAATTTGGCGGCAAAGCTCAGGCAGGTAATGGCAATTTTGACCAGAGCCAGGCTGCGAAACGTCCCCTGATAGTGCAGATAAAATTCAAACAGCAGCAAGCCAAAAAAGCTTTGCAACACAAACAGCATGGGGATGGCGATGCCGGTATGGCCCTGCATCAGCTCGGGGTAAAACCACCAGAACAGACCAAGGGCCAGCAGCGCTGCCAACAAAGCCGTGGTAAGCCTCAATGCCACGGCAGTATAAAGCAGAGACATGGCAGCATCGCTGTTGGGCTGCTGCTGCATGCGCCGTACCACGATGTTATTCAGCCCCATGCTGCCGATCGGCACCAGGAAGGCACTCCAGGCCATCACAATGGCAAAGATACCGAGCTCTGCAGCACCCAGTATGCGAGCCAGTAAAATGGTCAGCACGGCGCCGGCCAGTAGCTTGACCATCTTATCGGCCAGCATCACCACAGCGCGGGCTTTTAGCAGTTTGGTTAATTTGGCGAGCATAATAAAAGGCATGGCCTCTGGTTATTAGCGATACTTCTTCTTAGCGCGTTGTTGGCGTATTTTTTCGCGCTCCGCTTTCTCTTTGGCTTTGGCTGCCGCTTCCTGTTCTGCTAGTTGGCATTCTTCGGCAATCATGCCCGGTGTTTCCAGGGTCAGCGGGCCGAGCTGACCGGTGCGCAAGTCACCAATCAAAATAGTGCCGGCTTTTTGCAAGTCAACCACGCCACCTTTGCGCATACAGCCTCGTTTGGCACCGATGCAATCCATTAGTTCCAGGCCTTGCTGCGGTAATTCATCGAGTGCATAGCGCTGCCTGAGCGCCTGTGGGTAATGCTCCAACAAAAAATCGGCAGCAAACAGCGCGATATCTGCGTAGTCAAAAGCGGTATCTTTGATGGCACCGGTAATGGCCAGCCGATAGCCACAGCTGGCCGGGCTCAGTTTAGGCCACAGGAAGCCCGGAGTATCGGTCAGAACCACGTTTTGCTCCAGCTTGATGCGTTGCTGGCTTTTGGTGACGCCGGCCTCGTTGCCGGTTTTGGCGATGGTGCGGCCGGCCAGAATATTGATAAAGGTTGATTTACCCACATTCGGAATGCCCATGATCATGGCGCGGGCCCCTTTTAAAGCCAGATTACGTTCCGGCAAGAGTTGTTCGCACAAATCCAGCAAGCGCTTAATGGCCTGAGGTTCCTGCTGGTTGGTTGGCAGGGCACGAATACCGCGCTCTTGCTCCAGATGTTGTACCCACAGCTCGGTGCGGCTGGGATCGGCCAGGTCTGCTTTATTCAGCACCTTGATACAAGGTGTATCTTTGCGTAGCTGGCTGACCAAAGGGTTTTCACTGGAGTAGGGGATGCGCGCGTCCAGCATTTCAATGATGATATCGACCTGAGGCATGACCTCGGCGATTTCTTTACGGGCTTTGTGCATATGGCCCGGGAACCAATTAATCGACATAGCAGGATGAGTTCGCTAGAAAACAGGATGATTCAGTATACTGGATATAGTGAGCCGGCAAAACCAAGCTGGGTCCTGGCAGCAACAAAAGCGCTAAAAAGTTTAAAAATAGGAAAGCAGTGGGTACAACAGCGCGAAACTTGCCAGTAAGGGTAAGGTCAGGCCGGAGTTTATCAGGTTAGGTTTGAGCTTAATCACGCCCCATTGCTCAAACAAAATAACGACCAGTCCAAGACAGGATAATGGCACAAGTACTTGCATGATGCCGTTGTTTAAAAGCTGCTGCATGCCTGGAAATAACCAGCTCAAAATGGACTGTCCGACCGTCGTCATCAACAGCAGCAACAACAGGATCACGATTTGCCAGGCAGAAAATTGAGGTTGTGACTCTAGTGGCTCCATGCTTCATCCAGTGTTACTTTCAAAAGTCCATTCATTCTAGAGGGCAAGAAAAAGTAATGTAAGACCAAAAATGTGACGTTTTGTTACGCCGTGAAGGTTATCTTAAAGTAAATCAGTTGTCAATCTGGGTCCGCTTGAATTTTGAGCTATTGATCTTCGATTGTTGGAGGCTGATAACGCCGTATTTGCAGAATCATACCCAGCTTAGGGTGGTCGATGTAATGCATTTCACCGCTGATCACCCTGCGGCTGAATTGGATTCGGTGCGGTAACAGTTGTTGCTCTGTGACCTTAGTACTGAGCACAAAATCGGTATTCACAAACAGGTAATGATCCAAATGCAGCCGGATAAAGCCATCGAGTTGCCACCAGGGCTCGCTGCTTTGCTGTTCATTGAGCGTGGTCAGATCGATCAGCAGGCTGTGCTCGTCACTATCGACCGTGTCGGTAGTAAGCGTCTGGTAACGCTGCTCTATGCGTTGCAGCAGATTGGGCTGCAGCAAGCTGATTTGTCCAGGCCTGGCCTGATGATCCCATGCTAATGGCTCTGCTGCCGTGGTTTGAGGGCGTAAATCCCGGCCAGCATACCAGCGGCTTGGAATACTGCGCCGCTCAGTAACTGGTGCTTGCCGGTAGCCGGCATGCAGCAATAACTGCACATCCCCCTGACGGCGCAAACGCTGAATGAGTTCGCCAAATTGCAATTCCTCGGCGGCCAGTAAATAGGGAACGTTGCGGTGCTGACGCTGGCCAGATGGGGTCAGTGCCAGTGCCCTTGGCATGGGCAGGGTATCAATCACCACTGGCCTCGCAAACAGCGGCTGTTGCCAAAGCTTGGGCTGGGGTTCAAACACACAGAGTGCATTGTGGTGTGGCCAGCGAAAGCGTGGCAGGTAATCGGCCAGATCTGGTTCAGCTTGCTGCGATACTGGCTGTGGCTCACTGCTTTGGCACAGCTCCAGCTGGCCCAGCAGTGGCCGGATATCCGGCTGGTAAAAAGGCTTGAGTACATCAAAAAAACGAGCCGGTTTGGCGGCTTTAGGACTGCTGTCAAAAGACTCAATCAGACCGGCATCCGGGGTGCGCTGAAACAATACAAATTCAACTTCGAACCAGCGATCCCCACCTGCAACGCGCTCTGGGGCAATTTCTGTGGCAAGCAGCGGTTTAAGCAAACACAGGCTGACGATGACGCTGACTAATCCGATCCGTTTCATGCATGCTCCGTTTGGTAAGAAGGGCTAGCCCCGGCAAAATTCGCCAGCAATTGCTGGATGTAATTGAGCCTGGCCTGGCTATCGGTCAGCTCACTGCTAAAGCGCAGCTTTTGGCCACCTTCCAGTTTAAATTCGCGGCTTTTGGTTTGAATCAACTCAATAATGTAAGCCGGTGCAACCCTGGTTTGCTCCATAAACTCTACTATACCGCCTTTGGCGCTGGCTTCAATGCGTTTGATGCCAAGTGCCTGGGCTTGAAGCTTAAAGGTCGAGAGTGCCACCAGGTTTTTGCTGGCATCGGGTAATAATCCAAAACGATCAATTAACTCGACCTGAACTTCATCGAGTTCGCGCTCGTTTTTGGCCGAAGCCAGCTTTTTATAAAAGGACAACCGCATGCTGACATCCGGAATGTAGTCTTCCGGCAACAGGGCCGGGATGCGTAGCTCGATTTCGCTTTGCTGGCTGAGCAGTTGATCCAGCGATGGCTCCTTGCCATTTTTCAGTGCCTCGACCGCTTGCTCCAACATATCCATGTACAGATTAAAACCAACCGACTCAATCTGGCCGCTTTGCTCGCTGCCGAGCAGTTCACCGGCACCACGGATTTCCAGATCGTGGGTGGCCAGGGTAAAGCCGGCACCCAGGTCTTCCAGGCTGGCGATGGCTTCCAGCCGTTTAACCGCATCTGGTGTTAAGCGCTTCACCGGCGGGGTCAGCAGGTAGGTGTAGGCCTGGTGGTGTGAACGGCCAACCCGACCGCGCAGCTGGTGCAATTGCGCCAGGCCAAATTTATCGGCCCGGTTGATGATCATGGTGTTGGCGGTGGGCACATCAATGCCGGTCTCGACGATGGTGGAGCACAGCAGCAGGTTAAAACGCTGGTGGTAAAAATCCGCCATAATGCGCTCCAGCTCCCGCTCGCGCATCTGGCCATGGGCAATAGCGATACGGGCTTCAGGCAGCAGTGTTGCCAGCTCTTCGGCCATGTTTTCGATGGTGGCGACATCGTTGTGCAAAAAGTACACCTGGCCACCACGCATGATTTCCCGAAGCACGGCTTCGCGGATCAGGGTGTCATCGAACTCACGGACAAAGGTTTTCACCGCCAGCCGCTTGGCCGGTGGTGTGGCGATAATGGACAAGTCCCGCATGCCGGACAGTGACATATTTAAGGTGCGCGGTATTGGCGTGGCGGTCAGGGTTAAAATATCGATATTGGCGCGCAGTGCTTTGATTTTGTCTTTTTGTTTCACGCCAAAACGGTGCTCTTCATCGACAATCAACAGTCCCAGATTGGCAAAACGAATATCATCCTGCAGCAGTTTGTGGGTGCCGATTAAGATATCGACTTTGCCATCCGCGGCATCGGCCAGAATTTGTGCCTGTTGCTTCGGGCTGATAAAACGTGAGATCACTTCCACCCGCACCGGCCAGTTGGCGAAGCGATCACGGAAGTTCTCGTAATGCTGCTGAGCCAGCAAGGTGGTCGGTACCAAAATGGCCACCTGATGGCGGTCGTGCACGGCGACAAAAGCTGCCCGCATTGCTACTTCGGTTTTGCCAAAACCAACGTCGCCACAGACCAACCGGTCCATGGCTTTGGCTTGTTGCATATCGCTCAGCACGGCGGCGATGGCATCGACCTGATCGGCGGTTTCTTCAAATGGAAAGCTATCGGCAAAGGCGGCATACTCGGCGGCATCGAGCTGAAAGGCATAGCCGGTTTGCAGTGCGCGCTGGGCATAGATATCCAGCAGCTCTGCCGCCACATCCCGCACTTTTTCCGCGGCTTTTTTACGCGCCCGCTCCCAGCTATCGGTGCCCAGTTTGTGCCAGGGGGCGTGCTCGGGCTCAGAGCCACTGTAACGGCTAAGCAGGTGCAGGGAGGCGACCGGGACATAGAGCTTGCTGCCACCGGCGTATTCGATGGTGACAAATTCCGCGCTGATGCCACCGGCATCCAACACCTGCAAGCCCTGATAACGGCCAATGCCGTGCTGCAGATGCACCACCGGCTGGCCCGGGCTCAGCTCGGCCAGGTTGCGGATAATGGTATCTGCCGAGACCTGCTGGCTGCGTTTTTGTCGCCGGCGCTGGCTGATTTTCTGGCCAAACAATTCGTTTTCACTGATCAGCGCCAGCGGTCTGGCCAGCTCCAGCAGCACGCCCTGTTCCAGCTGGCCCACCAGAATGCCCAGATCCTGCTTGCTGGCAACAAAGGCATCCAGGCTGTCAAACTGCGGCAGACTGATGTGAATGGTTTTCAGCAGTTGCAGCAGGCTTTCGCGCCGGCCTTCGCTTTCCACACAAAACAGGGCCTGGCCTTGCTGTTGCTTGAGTGTCAGTAAAAAGTCTTTTAATAGCTGCAGTGGCTGTTTCTGTTGGTGCGCTATGCTCAGGTCCGGCAGTAGCTGGCAAGGGGCGTTGTCGGTGCCGGCTTTGGCTGGCAGAAAGGCCGGCGTTAACTTAATGCGGCCGAAGCGTTTCAGCTGGCTAAACAGCTGATCGGCTGGCTGATACAGCTGCTCCGGTGGCAGCAGTGGCCGCAGGGGATCCACCCCTCTGTCGTGGTAGCGTTTACTCAGTTCGCGCCAGAATTTATCGGCGCTGTGCTGTAAATCGCCGAGCAGCAAACAGGTGGTGTCTGCCGGCAGATAATCGAACAGGGTGGCGGTATCTTCACTAAAGAGTGGAAAATAATACTCAATACCAGCCGGAAACAAGCCTTTACTGACTTGCTGGTACAGCGACTCGGGCTCGGTACGGGCGGTAAACTGCTGGCGGTACTGACTGCGAAAACGCTCGATGGCGGCTTGATCAGTAGGGAATTCATGGGCTGGTAGCAGCTCAATCTGGCTGACTTTATCTAAGGTGCGCTGGCTGTCCGGATCGAACAAGCGGATGCCATCGATTTCATCGTCAAAAAAGTCGATGCGGTAGGGCAAAGCGCTGCCCATCGGGTAGAGATCCAGCAAGGAGCCGCGCGCTGAAAACTCACCATGCTCCATCACTTGCTCGACCGCCCGGTAGCCAACGGCGGTCAGTTGCTGTTTTAACTGCACCAAATCCAGCTGCTGACCGGTTTGCACCAGCAGGCTGTGCTGGTTGAGGTAGCTTGGGCTGCAGACCCGCAGCAACAAGGTGCTGATGGGCACGATTACCATGGCCTGTTGCTGGCGCGGCAGCTGATACAGGGTGCGTAGCCGCTGCGAAATAATATCCTGATGCGGCGAAAATACATCGTATGGCAGGGTTTCCCAGTCCGGCAAGCTCAGCAGGGTCAATTCCGTGCCGGCAAAGACTTTGAGTTCTTGCTCCAACCGCAGCGCGGTCGGAGTGTCCGGTACTACCAACAGATAAACGCCCGGCTGTTGCTGGGCTTGTTCGCTGATAAGCAATGGCAGGCCGGCACCAAGCAGCTGGCCCCAGTGGATCAGATCGCCGGCTTTTTTAACGGCAGGCAACGACTTCAATATCGAGGTAATCATGCAGGTGATCGTGGTCTCTTTGAATTAGCTGGTTTTCAGTACACCGGCAGGAAGCTGCATGCTGACGCAATGCAGGCTGCCGTATTGGTGGATCAGCGGCAGGCAATGCACCCCTATCACCTGATGGTTCGGATAAGCGCGCTGGATCTGTGCCAGTGCCACCGTATCCTGACTGTCGTGGTAGGTGGGGACCAGCACGGCATCGTTCATAATCAGATAGTTGGCATAACTGGCCGGCAAACGCTCGCCATCGGCGCTGAACTTGGCGGCAGGCCAGGGCAGTGGGATCAGGTGGTAGGGTTTGCCATCCAGCGTTTTGAAATCGGTCAGCTCAAATGCCATGGCTTGCAGCTCGCGAAAGTGTTCGTCTTTTGGATCGTCGCAGCTGACGTACACCAGGGTATCGTTTGGCGCAAAGCGTACCAGGGTATCAATGTGGGCATCGGTATCATCGCCGGCCAGATAGCCATGCTCCAGCCACAGCACCCGTTGCATGCCCAGGTGTTGGCACAGTTGCTGTTCAATCTCGGCCTGGCTGAGCTCAGGGTTGCGGTTGGGATTCAGCAGGCACTTTTTGGTGACCAGCAGACTGCCGTTGCCATCGGACTCAATGCCGCCACCTTCCAGCACCAAATCTACTGTGCGCTTAGGGATATCGGCAATGCAATCGGCTGCAAATAACTGTTGGTTGATGTCGTTATCCAGCTTGGCCGCGAATTTATCGCCCCAGGCGGTGAAGGTAAAGTCCAGCAGGCAGGGCTTGCCATGCTTATCCAGCACGGTAATAGGGCCATGATCACGCGCCCAGGTGTCGTTGCAGGGGGCTTCTACCAGATGAATACGCTCAACCGGCAGTTGCAACCCGGCCATGATCGCAGCGACCCGTTGCTTGATCTGAGCATCGTGGCAGATAATCACCAAGGATTGGCGGCTGGCTATTTCGCTGGCCAACTGACGATACACTTGTTCGACTTCGGCCAGCATCGGCGCCCAGTCGGTGTCGGCATGCGGCCAGGTCAGCATAATGGCATCTTGTTTGGCCCATTCAGCCGGTAGTGAATAATCGGACACCTTGATTTTTCCTTTGTGTAAACGAATTATCTGTCGCGTAGTTCTTTTTTTAGTTTCAGTTGCCGGGTTTGCTCGTGCAGGCTGGCCCGCACAATCAACTCCTGATCCTGCTCGCGGATATGGCGGTACACCACATCGACCTGCCAGTCACCGCTATCGGCTATCTGCCTGGACTCCAGCACCTGGCCCAGGCAAAACACCGCGCCTTCACCGTGCGCCAGAAATATTTTCAGCTGCAGCCAGTCGCCGGCAGGCAAGGCTTGCTTGCTGCGCAAACAGAGGCCAGAGCCACCATAACTAAAGGTGTGATAGCGATGCTCAGCCTGATCCTGTTGCTGCAAAATATAATGCATCATCATATCGACTTTTTTCGCCAGCTGCTGCAGGTAACTGCTCAGCTCGTCGGCAACATCGCCCAACCGCGATAAATTACGGATGGAACTGCTGTTCAGTTGCACCATTTCACTGGCCAGACGAAACGGCTCTGGCATCAGAGCCAGAAAGTCGTCTTCGCTCAGCGCATCGCCATCACCGTTGTAAGGCTGGGCATTGATAGCAATGCTGTGCTCTATCTGAAAATAGTCGGCAAAGTCTTCTTTTAGCCTGGCTAATTGTGCTGGTTCCATCTGGCTGCCTGTTTTGCGGATGCTGAACAAGGATTTGTCTGCTACTATGTCGCTCACTTTACCACTTTACGACTAAATTGTCCTGAAGATCCGATACCGTCTATGCAGCTACCAGTCAGCTTGTGGATCGGCCTGCGCTACAGCCAGAGCCGTAAAGGAAATGCGATTATATCGTTCATGACGTTGTTTTCCATCGCCGGAATTTTTCTGGGGGTGATGGCGTTGACGCTGGTGAGCTCGGTGATGAACGGTTTTGAAGCCGAATTAAAAAAACGCATCTTAGGTGTACTGCCGCATTTGATTGTGCAGCCGGTGGCGCAAACCCCGGTGAACTGGCAAAGCGAGTTGTCCGAGCGTTACCCCGGTATTGTGCAAATCAGCCCTTTTATTCAGGCCGAAGCCCTGGTGCAATCGCCAAGGCAACTGATGCCGGTGCAACTGCAAGGCGTGGATGTAGAGCAACTGCCTGATTTTATGGCGCAAAGCCTGGTGCGGGGCCAGTGGCAGCAATTGGCACAGCAACGTTTTCCCATCGTGCTTGGCCGTGAACTGGCCGAAGAACTGGAAGTCGGGCTTGGGGACTCGCTGCGATTATCACTGGCGCAAGGTGGCAGCTACACGCCGCTTGGCTGGATGCCGCGGCAACGCCTGTTCCAGGTGGTGGGTCTGCTGGAAACCGGCTCTGAGTTGGATCAGGTACTGGCGGTGGTGAAACTGGAAGAATTGCAACGCTTGGTGCAACAGCCGGGCTCCGGCAGCGCAGAGGCCGTGCAGTGGCGTATCCAGTTGCAGGATCCTTTTGTGGCGCCGGCGCTGGGCGAACGGCTGGTGCGCGCTGGGTATTTCCCCGCAGTACAGGACTGGCGGCAAAGTCATGGCAAGCTGTTTGCCGCAGTGGCGATGGAAAAGGCCATGATGTGGCTGCTGCTGCTGCTGATTGTCGCCGTGGCGGCCTTTAATATTGTCTCCGCCTTGGTGATGATGGTGACGGAAAAGCAAGCCGAAGTCGCCATTTTAAAAACCCAGGGCATGCAGAACCATCAGCTTTTTACCATCTTTGCCGTGCAGGGCATGAGCAATGGCATGATTGGTGCTGTGCTCGGGGCCATCGCCGGTGTGTTGCTGAGTGGCTCGGTCAATACCCTGCTGGCGATTGTTGGCTTGCAAATTGCCGGTGGGGTTGAGCTGCCGGTGCTGATGAAGGGTTCACAAATTTTAATGATTGTCTGCAGTGCCTTGCTGCTGACCTTTCTGGCCGTCCTGTATCCGGCCTGGCGGGCAGTGCAGATCCAACCCGCGGAAGTGTTGCGTGATGAATAAGCTGTTACAAGGCCAGCAACTGGTCAAAGCATTTCGGGATGGTGCCTATCAAACGCCGGTACTCAATGGCGTGGATATTGAGCTGGAAGCAGGCGCTATGGTCGCCATTGTCGGTAGCTCCGGCTCGGGTAAGAGCACCTTATTGCATTTGCTGGGGACCTTAGAGCAACCAGACAGCGGCCGTTTGCTGCTGCTGGGCCAGGATCTGGCCAAAGCCTCCGAGCGTGACAAAGCTAAGTTACGCAATCAGCATCTGGGGTTTATTTATCAGTTTCATCATTTGCTGATGGATTTCACCGCGCTGGAAAATGTCGCCATGCCACTGCGTATTCGCGGCGAGATGGAGGCGGTGGCAGAGCAGGCTGCGCAGGCCATGCTGGAGCGGGTTGGTTTATCGCACCGTGTCAGTCACCGGCCGTCTGAGCTCAGTGGCGGTGAGCGGCAGCGGGTGGCCATTGCCCGGGCATTGGTCGCCAAACCGGCGTTGGTGCTGGCTGATGAGCCGACCGGCAACCTGGATCACCAGACCGCCGAGGCGATTTATGCGCTGTTGCGTGAGCTCAATCAGCAGCTGGGTACCAGCTTTGTGATCGTGACGCACGACCAGCAGTTGGCTGCCAAATGCGACCGTTTTTACCGGATGCAGGATGGGCTACTGGAGCAGCCCGATGCCTAGCAAGTTGTTTTCATCCCTGTCCTGGCAACTGGCCCGTCGCTACCGGCGCACCCGTCATAGCAATGCCTTTATCCGCTTTATCTCGGCGTCGTCTACTTTGGGCATTGGTCTTGGTGTGGCGGTGCTGATTTTGGCACTGTCGGTGATGAATGGGTTTGAGCAGGCACTCAAAGAGCGGCTGCTGGCTGTGATCCCGCACATCGAACTGCATTCAGTCGAAGGCCAGCTCAGCGATTGGCCTGAAACCTTATCAGCGATGGCGCTGCATCCTGCGGTGACTGCTGCCGCGCCTTACATTAAAAGCAATGGCATTTTACGCCAGGGGCAGCAGGTGAAGGGCGCCGCAGTACGTGGCATTTTGCTGCCAGATGAATTCGGTATTACCAACTTTGATCGTTATTTACTGGCCGGTGATCTGGCGAGCCTGGCCGATGATCAGATTGTGTTAGGGCGTGGCCTGGCGAATGCCATTGGCGTCGGGGTTGGCGATCAGCTGCAGCTGATGCTGCCACAGTTTCATCCCGATGGCCGGCTGGCCCGCAGCCAGACGGTGGTGCTGACGGTATCGGCCATTATTCAGGTCGGTGGTCAGCTGGATTACCAGCAAGCCTGGGTGGCCCTGCCTGCGCTGGCTAACTGGTTGGCGATGCCCGAGGGCACTGTGCATGGTTTTGCCTTTCAGTTAAATGATGTGTTTGCTGCGCCACAAATCGCCCGCGAGCTGGGCATGCTGTCGATGGACTATGTGTACCTGCAGGACTGGATGCGGACCCAGGGCCATTTGTATCAGGATATTCAGATGGTGCGCAGCATTATTTATCTGGTGCTGGCGCTCGTGATCGCTGTGGCCTGTTTTAATATTGTTGCCACCCTGGTGATGGCGGTGCGAGAGAAAGAGTCCGATATCGCCATTTTACTGACCATGGGGCTGGCACCAGGCGCGGTGATCCGCACCTTTATGTGGCTGGGTTGGCTCAATGGTGTGGTGGGAACCAGTATCGGCGCTCTGATTGGCTGGTTGCTCAGTCGTTACATTGAGCCGCTGTTTTATCTGCTGTCCAAAGTCAGCGGCAAAAGCTTCCTGGATCCCAGCATTTACTTTATCGACTTCGTGCCATCGCTGTTTTTGTGGCGCGATCTGATCTGGACGGTCTTAATCGCCCTGAGTTTAAGTCTGCTGGCTACTTTGTACCCAGCCTGGCGCGCCAGCCGGGTGCAACCGGCCCGGGTGTTGGGGCAAAAATAGCTTGAGCTAGTGCCCGTCCTTCAGGACCGGGCACTACTTCACCCCGCTGCCATTCCCGTTGCCATTGCGGCGGTCGCGTTGCGCCCGCCGTATCGACAGCACCCAAAGCCAGTCAATCAAAAAGTAGCCGACAATACTGGCGGTGGTGCCCATTAGCAGGCAGCCCAGTAAGAAGGGCTTGCCGATGGTCGCCATGCTGCCGGCCAACCACTCAATACTGGCTTCGAACGCGAAGGGTTCCAGCGGTGCCGCCAGCACGGCGCTGCCTACCAGATAGCTCAGATAAAACATCACCGGCATGGTGAGCGGATTCGATAACCAGACACAGCCCACCGCCAGCGGTAAATTGACCCGCAATGGAATAGCAACTGCGGCAGAGGCCACCATCTGAAAAGGCATGGGCATCCAGGCCCAGAATAAGCCAATAGCAATAGCTCCGCGCGCCGAGCGGCGGTTTAAATGCCACAGATTGGCATCGTGCAGCAGGGTGCCGAATATTTGCAGCGCCTTACTTTGACGAATTACCTCTGGATTTGGCAGGTATTTTCGAATAGTCTTCTTTGGCATTACAACTCATTTACTCAAAGTAAACATGATAGCACTTGGACTGGGAGTACTGCTTGGTTGCCTATTGTCGCTATTTTTACCGGCAGTACCACCTTTTTTTGTGCTTTGGTTGTTGCTAGCCAGTGTAGCATTTTTCAGCTGGCGTCGCTGCTGGTTTTGTGTCGGCCTGGCGTTGTATTTTTTAAGCTGGCACTCGGCATTGCTTCACCATCAGCAGGCAATGACGGCTTTGCTGCAGACGCCAGTGAGCACGCTGGAAGGGCGAATTACCTCGATCCCCAAACAGTACGAACGTTCCAGTCAGTTTGAGTTCACTCTGCTGCAAGGCCCTGCTGCTGGCTACAAAGTGCAGGTGCATTGGTTTCAACCCAAAGAGTCGCTGTACGCCGGCCAGGTTTGGCAGTTGCCGGTGCAGTTAAGTGCACTACGGGACCAGGCCAGTCGTGACGGTTTTTCGGCCGAGCGCCAGGCGCTGGTGCAACAACAGTTGGCCAGGGCCAGTGTCCGCAGCGATCAGCCGGCGGTATTGCTGGGCAATCAGCCGCTGCTGCGCCAACGTGCGTATATGGTGATGCAACAGGCAACCGAGAGCCTGCCCAGTCAATCCCTGTTATTGGCCCTGACACTGGGGGAGCGGCAATTTACGAGCAATGAATGGCAGGGGCTGCGTCATGCTTCGCTGGGCCATTTGCTGGCCATTTCTGGTTTGCATATTGGTCTGGTGTTTGGCTGGTGTTGTTATTTGTTGCTGCCATTGCGTTTGCTGGGTTTGCCAGCGCACTGGCAGCTACGGCTAAAATTGCTACTGGCTTTTGCTGCGGCAGCTTTGTATGCCTGGCTGGCGGGCTTCGCCATTCCCACCGTACGGGCACTGCTTGGTTTGAGCCTGTTGGTGGTGTACAGCTGGCACTGGCAGCGTTTAAGTTACCACCGATTCTGGTTGTTGTTGGTCGCTTTGCTCTTGCTGATCCAACCGCTGTGGGGGTTGACGGCGGGGTTTTGGTTGTCGGTTGGTGCTGTCGGACTGATCTTTATTTTCTTGTGGCGTTTCCCGGCCCGGGATAGCCGGTGGTGGAGCAAGCTGCAGCGCCTGCTTGGCTTTCATCTGTTTATTACCCTGTGCATGATGCCATTTACACTGCTATTTTTTGGCGGTGTCTCCTGGTTGGCACTGCTGTCGAATCTGCTGTTTGTGCCCTGGTGCTCCTTAGTCGCCATTCCTGCCTTACTGGTGACGGCCTGTCTGCAGGCACTGCTACCGGCATGGGCTGCCGTGCTTTGGCCCTGGGTGGACAGGCTGTTTACACCCCTGCGTTGGTGGCTGGAATTAGCTGCCAGCCAGCAAGGGTTTTGGTGGCGTTTGCCTGAGTTGCCCTGGGTTTTGGTGGCTATGGTGGCGGTAAGCTTGCTGTTGCTGCTGTTGGTTCGTAAGCCATTGATGCTGTTGTTTGCGGCTTTGAGTTGTTTACCCTTAGGGGGTTTGCTGGTGCAGCAGCCAGACTGGCGTTTGCATCTGTTGGATGTGGGGCAGGGCCAGGCTGTATTGCTGCAGTATCGTCAGCATGGCTTATTGTACAACGCAGGCCCTGCCTGGGCGCATGGCAGTGCCACCGAACAGCTGGTACTGCCCTATTTGCAGCAGGCCGGAGTTAAAGAGCTGCATTATCTGGTATTAAGCCATTCGCAGGCCGACGTATTAGGAAGCTGGCCTGTACTGCGGCAGCATTACCCTGCGCTGCACGTTGTGACCGATGTACCCACCGCTCATGCATCAAGGCCTTGCACTCAGATGCCCCAACAGTTTTTTCAGGCTGAGCTGGTGGTGCTGCAAGACAAAAGCCTGGCTGGTAATATGCTGTACCCGTCATGCGTTCTGTGGCTGGATGTTGCAGGTTGGCGCATTTTATTGCCTGGCGCTATGCAACCAGCGGATGAAGCCCGGTTATTGCACGCCTATCCAAAGTTGCAGGCCGATATTGTACTGCTGGCGCAGTCTGGCCACAGCCGCAGTACCAGTCTGGACTATCTGCAGCAGCTGCAACCCAAGCTGGCGCTCAGCAGTCATGCCCACTCCAATAGGGTGCAGCGGCCTGCCGCTTTGATTCAGGCTAGGCTGAAGGCGCTGCAGATCCCGCTACTCAGTACCGCTGAGCACGGCACGATTCAGATAGCCATTGGCCCTGATTCTGTGCAAATATATAGCAAACGCGCCCGTCGGTTGCCGTTTTGGCTGGATTCTATGTAGTCAGAGGCTGTGCCGGCACCCGTTAGGCGCTAGAATAAGCACAACAATAAGACAGGAACATAAATTTGCATATCAGTGATGTTTCAAACAAAACGTCCAGGCGTTTGCTTGGCTATTTAAAGCCCTATCGTCCTGGCTTTGTCGTGGCTCTGCTGGGGATGGTTGGCTATGCCCTGGTGGATGTCGGTTTCATTTCCATGCTGCAGCCCTTTATCGATGATGGTATTGAAGGCAAAGATGCCGACTTTCTGAAATATGCACCCTTGTTTATCATTGTGATGTTTGTCTTTCGCGGGGCTTCGCATTTTATTGCTACGTATTGTTTAAGTTGGGTCGGGGCCAATATTGTTAAGGATATGCGTCAGCAACTGTTTGAACATTTGATGCGTTTGCCGGTGTCATTTCACGATAAACACTCCACCGGCGACTTGATTTCCAAGATTACTTACGATACCGAACAGCTGAAACAAGCTACCTCCAAGGCCCTGATTGTATTGATCCGGGAAGGCGCTTTTGTACTGGGGTTGATTGCCCTGATGTTCTGGCACAGCTGGCAGTTATCGTTGATTTTCCTGCTCATTGCTCCAATCATTGCGGTGATTGTTGGTTTTGTATCTAAGCGTTTTCGTAAAATCAGCAACCATATTCAAACTGCCATGGGGCAGGTGACCACCTGTTCGGAGCAAATGCTGAACGGCCATAAAGTCATTTTGTCTTTTGGCGGCCAGGCCATCGAAAAAGAACGGTTTGCCACCGTCAACAATACCACCCGCCAGCAAGATGTGAAGCTGGAGTCTGCCAAGGCAATGAGTACCGGTGTGGTGCAGTTGATTGCGTCATTTGCGTTGGCTTTTGTAATTTTTCTCGCCAGCCAGCCAGCCATGCTGGACAGTCTGACAGCAGGTAAGTTTACCTTAATCGTGTCGTCGATGGTGATGCTGTTGCGGCCACTGAAGCAGCTGACTACGGTCAATGGTGACTTTCAGCGGGGTCTGGCTGCCGCCAAAAGCATCTTCAGGATCCTGGACCAGGTACCAGAGCAGGATACCGGCAACAAGGAGCTGGGGCGGATCTCCGGCCATATTCGCTTTGACCATGTCGATTTCAGTTACCCGGGGCATGAAGAAAAGCAGGTGCTAAAAGACATCAGTTTTGAGGTGAAACCCGGTGAAACACTGGCGCTGGTGGGACGCTCTGGCAGCGGTAAAACCACCATTTCCAGTTTGTTGCCGCGTTTTTATGAAATTGAAAAGGGCCGCATCCTGCTGGACGATATCTCCATTAAAAGCTGTACCTTAAGCTCCTTACGTTCGCAGATGGCGATTGTGTCGCAACACGTCACCCTGTTTAACGACAGCATAGCCAACAATATTATGTATGGCCTGGCGGAGCCTGTCAGCGAGGAACGGTTGTTGGAGGTTGCTGAAAAGGCCCATGTGCTTGAGTTCTCCAGTCAGATGAAAGACGGCCTCAATACCCTGATTGGTGAGAATGGGGTGTCGTTAAGTGGCGGTCAGCGCCAGCGCATCGCCATAGCCCGGGCCTTGCTGCGCCAGGCGCCGATTTTGATCCTGGATGAAGCGACGTCGGCACTGGATACCGAGTCGGAACGCAAAATTCAGGCGGCGCTGGATGAACTGCTCAAAGGTCGCACCAATATCGTGATAGCGCACCGGTTATCGACCATCGAAAATGCCGATCAGATCCTGGTGATGGAGCAAGGGCAAATCATCGAGCGTGGTAATCATCAAAGCTTGCTGGCTAAAGATGGTGCCTACGCCCAGCTGTACAAGATGCAATTTGGCTCCAAACCGGCATGAATGTGCTGGAGCGCGGCTGGTACCAAAAAGCCTGGTGGTGTTGGCTGCTCTGGCCGCTTAGCTGGTTATTCGCTGCAGTTGCTGCCTGCCGTCGGCTGGCTTTTCGGCGCGGTTGGCTCGCCAGTGAAGCCTTGCCTGTACCCGTGATTGTGGTGGGGAACATCAGTGTCGGGGGCACCGGCAAAACCCCGTTCACGCTCTGGCTTTGTCGCTGGCTGCAGCAGCAAGGCTATAAACCAGGTATTATCAGTCGTGGCTATGGCGCTACCATTCGTCAGCCAGTGCTGGTTTCCCAGGATGCGGCTGCCAAAGACGTGGGGGATGAACCTTTGCTGCTGGCAAAGCGCTCAGGCTGCCCGGTGGTGGTGTGCCCGGATCGGCTGGCGGCTGGCCGTGCTTTATTGGCAAATCACGACTGTGATTTGATTATCAGCGACGATGGTTTGCAGCATTACAAGCTGCAGCGCAGCCTGGAAATCGTATTGATTGATGGCCAGCGTGGCCTTGGCAATGGTCTGCTGTTGCCAGCCGGGCCCTTGCGCGAGCCGGTGAGCCGCTTGCAACAGGTTGATCTGGTGATCGCCAACAGCGGTCCTCATCCACTGGCGCATGGCCAGATGCAACTGCAGGTGACGGCTGCGACGGCTTTGCTGGATCAGCAGCCACTTACCGCCTGTGCGGTACACTTATTGGCCGCAATTGGCAACCCGCAACGTTTTGAGTTGACGGCAAAAGCCGCCGGTTACCAGATCCTGAACCGATTTTATTTCCCCGACCACCATGCTTTTACCAGCGAGGAGCTGGCTGATTTACCAATACCGCTTCTCATGACGGAAAAGGATGCGGTAAAATGCCATGCTTTTGCCAAAGCCGGTTGGTATCAATTGCTGGTAGAAGCGGTTCCTGAGCCAGGCATTGAACGACAATTATCCGCCTTGCTGGCGGCCATTCGGAGCTGATATGAGCTTACCCGTTGCATTAACCGAAATTCTGGCTTGCCCTTTGTGTAAGGGCAAACTGAAATATGCTGCCAAGCAGAATGAGTTGATTTGTACCTTCGATAAACTGGCATTCAGAGTTCACGATGGCGTGCCTGTGATGCTGGAATCTGAAGCCCGTGCTTTAACTGCCGAGGAAACCCAGTCATGGACTTCATCGTAGTTATTCCTGCCCGCTATGCCAGCAGTCGTCTGCCGGCAAAACCTTTGGCTGACATTGGTGGTATGCCAATGATTGAACGGGTGTATCGCCAGGCGTTGGCCAGTGGAGCCAGCCGGGTGATCGTGGCGACTGATGATCAGCGGGTGGCTGATGTGGTGGAGGGGTTTGGTGGTGAGCTTTGTTTAACGCGGGTTGAACACAACTCGGGTACTGAGCGTCTGGCCGAAGTGGTGGAGCAACTTGGCCTCTCGGATGACGCTGTGGTAGTCAATGTGCAGGGCGATGAGCCTTTTATACCTCCGGTCATTATTAATCAGGTTGCGACCAATCTGGCCAATCAACAATTGGCACAGATGGCAACACTGGCAGTAGCTTTGGATGATGCCGCGGACATCAGCAACCCGAATACGGTGAAGGTGGTGTGCGATCAGCAGGGCTATGCGTTGTATTTTAGCCGCGCCGCGATCCCTTTCGATCGGGATGGTCAGTTTAGCAGCCAGCTGGCACTGCATTATCGCCGGCATATTGGGATTTATGCTTATCGGGCTGGTTTTATCCGGCGTTATGTCCGTTGGCCGATGTCGGTGTTGGAGCAAATTGAGTCGCTGGAACAATTGCGGGTGCTGTGGCAGGGCGAAAAAATCCATGTGGCTACGGCATTGCAACAGCCACCCCATGGGGTTGATACCGAGGCCGATCTGGCGGCTGCCCGGGCGTATTGCCTGCAACGTAATGATTGACCCTTTTCCGATCATTTCTGAGCATGCCGATTGGTTGGCATTGCATAAACCTGCCGGCATGAGCTTTCATTCGGAGGCCGGAGCTGGTGTGGTGGTGCACGCTGAGCAGCAGCTTGGCATGAAACTTTACCCGGTGCACCGGCTGGATAAAATGACCTCGGGGGTGCTGTTGCTGGCTAAATCATCAGCTGCAGCTGCCGTGCTGGCAGAAAAGTTTCGCCGCCAGCAGATGGAAAAATATTACCTGGCACTGAGTGATCGCAAGCCAAAACGCAAGCAGGGCTGGGTCAAAGGCGATATGAGCAAAGCCCGGCGTGGTGCCTGGAAACTGCAAACCAGCCAGCAGCAGCCAGCGGTGACCTATTTCATCAGTCAGAGCATGGCTGGCAGACAAGCGGATAGCCCGGCTTTACGGGCTTTTTTGCTAAAGCCCTGGACCGGGAAAACCCATCAAATTCGGGTAGCGATGAAAAGCCTGGCCAGCCCGATTTTGGGCGATAGCCTCTATGGTGGCAGCCCGGCTGAGCGTGGTTATCTGCATGCCTATGCGCTCTGTTTTGACTGGCAGGGTCAACCGATAGAGCTCTGCTGTGTCCCTCGTGACGGCGCGGATTTTTTGTCTTTGCAGGATGAATTAGCGGCCCTTTGGCCAAGGCCCTGGCAGCTGAACTGGCCATCCTGGCAACAACCTAATGAGAGTAGTGATGGTGGTGCATAAAGAGCAGCTTGATACAGCTGATGCTGAGATCAGGGATGAACAACGCTTTGCCGGTATTGCGCGTTTGTATGGCAGAAAGGCATTGGCACACTTTCAGCAAGCTCATGTGGCAGTGGTTGGCATTGGTGGAGTGGGTAGCTGGGCAGCAGAAGCACTGGTGCGCTCCGGTATTGGCCGCATTACGCTGATTGATTTGGACGATATCTGTGTCAGCAACACCAACCGCCAGCTGCATACCAGCAGCGAGACCATAGGCCGGGATAAAGTTGAAGTCATGGCGGAGCGTTTGCGGGCTATCTGGCCGGGTTGTCAGGTGCACGAGGTTTCGGATTTTGTCAGTAAAGACAATCTTGCCGAGTTGATCACAACTGAGCTGGACTATGTGGTCGATGCCATCGACTCGGTCGCGGCGAAAGTTGCCTTAGTGGCGCACTGCAAGCGGCAGAAAATTCCGTTGATTTGCACTGGCGGTGCGGGAGGGCAGATGGATCCGACCCAGATTGCCATTGCCGATCTAACCCAGACGACCAACGATCCTTTACTGGCCAAGGTGCGCAATACTCTGCGCCGGGATTACCATTACAGCCGCAATCCAAAGCGGCGGTTTGGCATTGATTGTGTGTATTCGACCGAGCAACTGAAGTACCCTCAGCCGGATGGCACCGTCTGTCAGCAAAAGCAAACGTCGGACGGCCCGATGCGGCTGGATTGCAGTGGTGGTTTTGGTGCCGTCACGGTGGTGACGGCCAGTTTTGGCATGGCTGCTGTGGCGCGGCTGTTGCAAAAACTGGCCAAAAGAGCTGACCAAAAGAGCTGACCAAAAGAGCAGGCTAAAAAGTCTAGGCAAAATACACTTAGTCAATATGATTGGCCAGGGTAAAGCAAAGGCCTAAGGTCGTGAGCAACAACCAGCGCATGCGGCTGCGCCGACGCGCCTCCGGGCTGCGTAAAAAGCGCAGCGCATAATAGGCCTGGCGCACATCCTTGCCGGCAAAAGGCGCAAGCAGTTGGCTGAGGCGATACACAACCCACATGCTGTCGACCAATTGCACACTTTGCTGCCAGATGCGCTCTGGTGCTTGTGCTTTGTAGTTGCAGATGGCCTGAGCAATCAATGGGCTCTGCGCGGGCAGATAGCGATATAAACCGTGTACGAACACCAGCAAATCACGCATTTGGCACTGCTCCTGTGACAGTACCCGGGCGGGATCTTCTTCAAAGTCCAGAAAGCAGATTCTCTCACCATCCCAGGCCATGTCCCGAAGAGCAGGGCGGCCATGCCAACGACCGTTCTGATGCAGTCGTGCCAGGGCAATTGCTGCTTCATTCAGCACCAGTGACTTCTCATGCTCGCTTCGGCCTGGATCCCGCAGCCAGTCTTTCAATGAGGTACCTGCATCGGCCAGAGCGATCCAGTCATCTTCGGCTGCAATCACTTCCGGCACCGGCACACCTAACGCCGCCAGGTGACGCAAGCGCCTGGCTTCATCAGCAATGGCTGCGGCACCGGCAGGAGCATGGGTAGGGATATAGAGCGGATTACGGTTGATTTTGGCCAGCAGCGCACTCAGCCAGCGCCAGCGAGGAGCGGTATTAGTTTCGGTACGTTTCACCCACACAACCCTGCCATCCAGCTTGCAGCTAAAGGTTCGGTCCTGTTGGTTGGCAATACGTTGTTTGAGTTGGTGCAGGCGATCCATGCAGGTGCTCCGGGCAAAATGAACACCGCAAAGTGTATCGCTGGATTACTGAATCCTGGCTGAACCTATTAACTTGCTTGTATCTTTTTTAACCTTTGAATGACGGCCGTCATGCCCCGTGCCCGGGATTGACTGAGGTGTTGGGTCAGGTGCAAGCGTTGCAGACATTGCTCAAGCTTGGTGTTTTTAAGTGATTCTGTATCCATGCCATTGATTTGGCATAACAAGACAGCCAACAAGGCTTTGACAATACGCGCATCGGATTCAAACAGGAAATAGTGTTTATCGCTGGCACCATCATGGTAATGCATCAGCCAGGCCCGGCTTTCACAGCCTTCAATCAACGTACTGGCCGGCCGGTGTTCTTCTGGGATAACGGGCAGTTGTTTTGCTAACTGCATCAGGCGTCGATAACGCTCCTGCCAATGACCCTGTTGTGCCAGCACAGGCAATTCCTGCTGCACCTGCTGCAGGGCATCTGTGGTTACACTGATGGTATTGGTTAGGGTAAAGGGCATAGTAACTCCAAAGCATTCGTCAGAGCTTTAATGGCGGTATCCAGCTCTTGTTGGGTGGTATAGGCCGCCAGCGACCAGCGTAGTGCACCCTGCAAAGCCATGCTATCGAACAGCGGCATGGCGCAGTGCTGGCCTGAGCGTAACGCGATGCATTGCTCATTCAGTAAGGTAGCGACATCGGATGGGTGCTCTCCGTGCACATTAAAGGTAATTATGCCGGCATTGTGGCTGGCGTTAGTCAATAATTCAATCTGCGGGAGCGCAGCCAGTTGCTGGTGTGCATACAGGGTTAACTCTGCTTTGTGCTGCTGCATACCGACCCGGTCTTGCTGCGATAACCAAAGCAGCACGTCGCCAAGGGCAATGGCTTCGGCAATCGCTGCCGTGCCGGCTTCCAGACGCTGTGGCAAGTCGGCATAAGTACTGCCGCTAAAAGCGACTTTTTTTATCATTTCACCGCCACCCAATAAAGGGCGCAACAGATCCAGCGCTGTGGTTTTGCCATAAAGCACGCCAATACCGGTAGGACCATAGACTTTATGGCCGGAAAAGACATAAAAATCACAGTCCAAGTGCTGTACATCAACCGGCTGAAAGCTGATGCCCTGAGCACCATCTATCACCGTTAAGGCACCGGCTTGCTGTGCCAGTGCGACCATTTGCTGCACTGGCAGCACTTGCCCCAGCACATTGGACACATGGCAAAAACTGACCAGTTTCGGGCTGCGTTTGAGCAATTGCTGGTAAGCAGCAAGATCGAGTTGCCGCTCTGCGGTCAGTGGTACTACATCAATTTCAACGCCATACGTCTGGCAGTGCAGTTGCCAGGAAACAATATTGGCGTGGTGCTCCAGTGCAGTAAGTAAAATACGATCACCAGGCTGAAGCACAGTGCCCATCAGGCCGAAGGCTAACTGATTTAACGCCGCTGTGGTGCCGCTGGTAAAGACGATATTGGCTGCTGTTGGTGCTTGAATAAATTCCGCTATTTGTTGCCGGGCTTGCTCGAAACGTGTGGTGGCCCGATCGGCCAGCAGATGAGCTCCCCGGTGAATATTGCTGTTTTGTTCCAGGTAAAACTGGTGCAGAACATCCAGCATCCGCTGTGGCTTCTGGCTGGTCGCTGCATTGTCCAGGTAGACCCAATCCGGATTATGGGCAAAAAATGGGAACTGGCGGCGAAACTGCTCGACGTTAAAGATCACTGGCATCGTATCGTGGTGGCAAGATTTAACAATTGTGCCTTGTTTTATGGCTGGGTGCAATTGGCATGAAAAAAGCGACCCTAAGGTCGCTTTGATAAAGTTACCAACAGCTTAGCGCTGGTTGATGGTCTTTAAATCACGGCTGGTATAACCGGTATACAACTGGCGTGGACGACCAATCTTGTGGCCTTTCTCGCTCAGCATTTCATCCCAGTGGGAGATCCAGCCAACCGTGCGCGACATGGCGAAGATGACGGTGAACATGCTGGTTGGAATACCAATGGCTTTTAAGATAATGCCGCTGTAGAAATCGACATTCGGATACAGTTTTTTCTCGATGAAGTACGGATCTTCCAGCGCGATGCGCTCCAGCTCCATTGCGACATCCAACAACGGATCCTTGATATTCAGTTCCTTCAGCACTTCGTGGCAGGTTTCCCGCATCACTTTGGCGCGTGGGTCGAAGTTTTTATACACCCGGTGACCGAAGCCCATCAGACGGAAAGAGTCGTTTTTGTCTTTGGCGCGTGCGACGAACTCAGGGATACGTTCAACTGAACCGATTTCCTGCAACATCTTCAGGCAAGCTTCGTTGGCACCACCATGCGCCGGTCCCCACAAGGACGCCACACCAGCTGCAATACAGGCATACGGGTTCGCGCCAGATGAGCCTGCCAGGCGAACGGTGGAGGTTGAGGCGTTTTGCTCATGGTCGGCATGCAGCATAAAGATGCGGTCCATGGCTTTGGCCAGTACCGGGCTGACTTTGTAGTCTTCGGCTGGTACTGAGAACATCATGTGCAGGAAGTTTTCTGCATAGCTTAAGTCATTGCGTGGATACACAAATGGCTGGCCGACGGTGTATTTGTAGGCCATCGCCGAAATGGTCGGCAACTTGGCAATCAGACGGTGGGCACTGCGTTTGCGTTGTTCCGGGTCATTGATATCGAGGTCTGAATGGTAGAAAGACGACAAAGCACCAACTACACCACAGAGCATGGCCATGGGGTGCGCATCAACCCGGAAACCCTGGAAGAAAGAGGCAATTTTTTCGTGCACCATGGTGTGGCGAGTAATGGTGTTTTCAAAGTGATCAAACTGCTGTTGATTGGGTAACTCACCTTCCAGCAGCAAGTAGCACAGTTCCAGATAGTTGGATTTTTCCGCCAGTTGCTCAATAGGGTAACCCCGGTGCAGAAGCACGCCTTTGTCACCGTCAATATAGGTAATCTTTGACTCACAAGATCCGGTCGACATAAAACCGGGATCAAAGGTGAAATACCCATGCTGACCCAAGGCGCGAACGTCAATTACGTCGGTGCCAGCCGTACCTGAATAGATAGGCAACTCGAACGATGTCCCATCGATCTGCACGACGGCTTTTTTATCTGCCATTGGATTTCTCCTATTAATAGTTTAAGTATCAGAAGAGGGATGCTGCGGCTATTCTAACTGCAAATCCACCCCAAAAGTCAATTTTAATCCGATTTTGCACAATAAGTATACGACTCTGGTCGTATTGCAGCTGGTGCCTGTTTATGGCAACGTGCCGGCACAGGATTTTTTCCTGTAAAACCAAACAAAAATTGTAATAACAAGGCATGAAATATATACTATTGCCGGTGCTGAAACAGTTCACCTTCCTCAGTAATTTCAGCTGAACCAGCCTGGGTTTCCTGCAGTATATGCTGAGGGTGATGACTGATTATTCAGTTCTTCAATAATCACAACTAAAGCTCGTGTACGGGCGTCGATGGACAAGAAACTGTGAAAAAGCAAAGACCTGTAAATCTCGACCTGACCACAATTTCACTTCCGGCATCTGCGAAAGCCTCTATCCTGCACCGTGTCACCGGCGTGGCAATGTTTATTGCCCTGATTCTGGTTGTATGGGCCTGGGCCGTCTCGCTGTCTTCTGCTGAAGGCTTTGAGCTGGTGAAATCTGTGTTGACCTCTCACTTCGCTAAATTCCTGGCGTGGGGCACCATCACGGTGCTGCTGTATCACGTGATTGGTGGTATCCGCCATATGTTGATGGACTTAGGCTACTGGGAAGAGTTGTCTTCTGGCAACACCAGTGCGCGTGTGGCCATTGGCTTGTGGATTTTATTAGCTGTTCTGGCCGGAGGTTGGTTATGGTTCTGAATCAAGCATCCCTGAAACGCGATGGCGTGCAGGATTATGTCTCTATTCGTGCGACCGCGACTGTGCTCGGTTTGTACGTCCTGTTTATTCTGGGTTTCTTTTTGGTCACGCCGGAAGTGACCTATGAAATCTGGCAAGGTCTGTTTGCTCAATTGTGGATGAAAATCTTTACTTTACTTGCGCTTATCTCTGTTGCTATTCACGCCCGTATCGGCTTATGGCAGGTAGTCACTGATTACATCAAGAGCTCGCGCATTCGCGCTGTAGTGCAGTTTCTGGTCAGTGTAGTGGCTTTCGGTTACGTGGCTGCTGGCCTCTTTGTGTTGTGGGGTGTGTAAATGAGTATTCCAGTTCGTGAGTTTGATGCCATTGTGATTGGCGCTGGTGGTGCCGGTATGCGTGCCGCCCTACAAATTACCCAGTCCGGTTTAACCTGTGCGCTGTTATCAAAAGTTTTTCCTACCCGTTCGCACACGGTCTCTGCCCAGGGTGGTATTACCGTTGCGCTGGGCAACTCCCACCCGGACAACTGGGAATGGCACATGTTCGACACCGTCAAAGGCTCCGATTACATCGGTGACCAGGACGCCATTGAATATATGTGTAAAACTGGCCCTGAGGCCATTACCGAATTAGAGAACATGGGCCTGCCATTCTCCCGTTTTGAAAACGGCCGGGTCTATCAGCGTCCGTTCGGTGGTCAGTCGAAAAATTTTGGCGGTGAGCAAGCGGCCCGTACCGCAGCTGCCGCCGACCGTACCGGTCATGCCTTATTGCACCTGCTGTACCAGCAAAACGTGAAAAACCGTACTCAGGTGTTCAGTGAATGGTATGCGCTGGATCTGGTGAAAAACCAGGATGGTGCTGTGGTCGGTTGTACCGCCATTGATATCGAAACCGGTGAAATCGTCTATTTCAAAGCCCGTGCCACTGTGTTGGCGACCGGCGGTGCCGGCCGTATTTATGCATCGACCACCAATGCCCACATCAATACCGGTGATGGTGTTGGTATGGCGCTGCGCGCTGGCGTGCCGCTGCAGGATATGGAAATGTGGCAGTTCCACCCAACGGGCATTGCTGGTGCCGGTACCCTGGTGACCGAAGGTTGCCGCGGTGAAGGTGGTTACCTACTCAACAAAGATGGCGAGCGCTTTATGGAGCGTTACGCGCCAAACGCCAAAGATTTGGCGGGTCGCGATGTGGTTGCCCGCTCCATGATGACCGAAATTCGTGAAGGTCGTGGTTGCGATGGCCCTTGGGGCGTGCACATTAAACTGAAACTGGACCACCTGGGTGAAGACGTGCTGGAAAGCCGCTTGCCTGGTATTTGTGAGCTGTCGCGGACTTTTGCCCACGTTGATCCAGTCAAAGAGCCGATCCCTGTGATCCCAACCTGCCACTACATGATGGGTGGTATTCCAACCAACGTGAATGGCCAGGTCATTAAGCCGACCGCCGATGGTAATGACGCCATTGTGCCTGGCTTGTTTGCTTGTGGTGAAATTGCCTGTGTCTCGGTGCATGGTGCCAACCGCCTGGGTGGTAACTCACTGCTTGATCTGGTGGTGTTTGGTCGTGCAACTGGCCTGCATTTGGGTGAAGCACTGGCTGCTACCTCCGAAGGCCGCGCGGCTTCCGAGTCGGATCTGGATGCTGCGCTAGCGCGTACCCGTCGCTGGGAAGACAGCAAGCCAGGTCAGGGTGAAGACCCGGTGCAAATTAAGAAAGACCTGCAGAACTGCATGCAGCTGAACTTCTCGGTATTCCGTGAAGGCGAAGCCATGGCAGAAGGTTTGCAAGAACTGAAAACCATCCGTGAGCGGCTGAAGTTTGCCCGCCTGGATGACAAGAGCTCGGATTTCAATACCCAGCGTATTGAGTGCTTGGAGCTGGATAACCTGATGGAAACGGCGTACTCCACTGCGGTGGCTGCGAACTATCGCACCGAAAGCCGTGGTGCGCATGCGCGCTTTGACTTCCCGGACCGTGACGATGAAAACTGGTTGTGTCACAGTGTGTACAGCCCGGAGACCGAGTCGATGTTTAAGCGGAAAGTGAATCTGGAGCCGAAGTTCCGTGAAGCTTTCCCACCGAAAGCGCGTACTTACTAAGAGGGCAATGCGATGAAGAAGTTAGTATTCTCCGTCTATCGTTACAACCCTGATGTCGACAATGCGCCGCGCATGCAGGATTACACGCTGGACAACCCGGAAGGCCGGGATATGATGGTGCTGGATGCGCTGTTAAAGCTAAAAGAGCAGGATCCAACCTTGTCGTTTCGTCGCTCGTGCCGTGAAGGGGTCTGTGGCTCCGATGGCTTGAACATGAATGGCAAAAATGGCCTGGCATGTATCACCCCTTTGTCTGCCGTTGGTTTAAAAGGTGGCAAAATTGTGATCCGTCCTTTACCAGGACTGCCGGTGGTGCGCGATCTGGTGGTGGATATGAGTCAGTTCTACACCCAGTACGAGAAAGTGAAGCCATACTTAATTAACGACAGCAAATTGCCACCTGCCGGTGAGTTTTTGCAGTCGCCGGAAGAGCGCGCTAAGCTGGATGGTTTGTACGAGTGTATCTTGTGTGCTTGCTGCTCGACCTCGTGCCCATCGTTCTGGTGGAATCCGGATAAGTTTATTGGCCCGGCCGGTCTGTTGCATGCCTACCGCTTCCTGGCCGACAGTCGTGATACCGCAACAGAAGAGCGTCTGAACGACCTGGACGACGCTTTCAGCGTGTTCCGCTGTCATGGCATTATGAACTGTGTCAATGTTTGTCCGAAAGGACTGAATCCGACCAAGGCCATTGGTCAGATTAAATCGATGTTATTGAGCCGGGCGCTGTAAAGCGCCCCTTTTGAGCAAGTAACTGATGCAAGCACGAAAATAACAGTAATTCAGACTATACTGTTATTTTTTTGCGGTTTTTCCAGGTGCGCAGAAATAAGGGAAACTAAATGCACGAAGGTGTGATGAAGGCGTGGTTAGAGTCGTCTCATCTGGGCGGTGGCAACATGGCCTATGTCGATGAGCTCTATGAATCCTACTTGGCGGAACCTACCAGTGTAGGGGACGAGTGGCGTGAGTTTTTCGCTCAGTTGCCAAAGCTTGATGGTGTTGATCTGGAAGTGCCACACTCGGACATCCGGCAGCAATTTGCAGAGCTGGCGCGCAATAAACATCGTGAAGTCGTCACGGTGCAGGGCAGTCAGTCGGCCGATTTGCGTCAGGTAAAAGTGTTGCAATTGATCAACTCCTATCGTTTCCGTGGGCACCAACATGCCCGGTTGGATCCTTTGGATTTGTGGAAGCAGCCACGCGTTCGTGATCTCGAGTTGTCGCATCACGACCTGTCTGAAGCTGATTACGATACTGAGTTCCATGTTGGATCATTCGCCGGTGGCCCGGAAACGATGAAATTGGGCGATTTGCACAAAGCCCTGGAAAAAACCTACTGCGGCTCCATCGGCGCCGAGTACATGCACATCGTGTCTACCGATGAAAAGCGCTGGATCCAACAGCGGCTGGAAAGCATTCACTCCACTCCAGATTTCGATAAAGACACCAAAAGCCGGATCTTGAAAGACTTGATCGCTGCTGATGGTCTGGAAAAGTATCTGGGCTCTAAGTTCCCGGGAGCCAAGCGTTTTGGTCTGGAGGGTGGCGATGCCATGATCCCGATGCTGAAAACCATGATTCACCGGGCTGGTGAGCATGGCGCTAAAGACTGTGTTGTAGGCATGGCACACCGGGGACGTTTAAATACTCTGATCAACGTACTGGGCAAAAACCCATCGGATTTGTTCGATGAGTTTGCCGGTAAGTACACGGTGGTGGGTGCCGGTGATGTGAAGTATCACATGGGTTTCTCATCCGATTTTGCTACCAAAGGCGGCAACGTGCATTTGGCGCTGGCCTTTAACCCATCGCACCTGGAGATTGTGAATCCGGTGGTCATGGGCTCTGTTCGTGCCCGGTTGGATCGCCGTGGTTGCAGCGATGGTTCTTTGGCTTTGCCGATTACCATTCATGGTGACTCTGCCTTTGCCGGTCAGGGTGTGGTGGCTGAAACCTTCAATATTTCGCAAACCCGTGCTTTTAAAGTGGGCGGTACCGTACGCATTGTGATCAACAACCAGGTTGGTTTTACCACCTCCAACCCGGAAGATACCCGCTCAACAGCTTACTGTACTGATATCGCCAAAATGGTACAGGCACCGATTTTCCATGTGAACGGTGATGATCCGGAAGCCGTGGTGCTGGTGGCGCAACTGGCCGTGGATTACCGCAATACCTTCAAGCGCGATGTGGTGATTGACCTGGTGTGTTACCGCCGTAATGGTCACAACGAGGCGGATGAGCCGAATGCAACACAGCCGCTGATGTACCAAAAAATTAAAAAACATCCAACGCCGCGTGAGCTGTATGCTGAGACGTTAATCAAACAGGGCTTGCTGAGTGATGATGATGTCAAAGCCATGATGGCCAATTACCGCGATGCGTTGGATAAAGGCGACTGCGTGGTGGATGAATGGCGTCGGATGGATCACACCAGCTCGGTCGATTGGACGCCTTTCCTGAATCATGATTGGGATAGTCACTACGATGCCAGTATGACCGTCGAATCTCTGGTTGCCCTAGGTAAAAAAGCCATTGAGGTGCCAGCTAGTCATGCGCTGCAGCGTCAGGTCGGCCGGGTCTACGAAGACCGTGCCAAGATGCTGCAAGGTGAAAAGAAAATCGACTGGGGCTTTGCTGAAATTCTGGCGTATGCCTCTGTGGTGAATGAAGGCAGCCGCATTCGTATTGTTGGGCAGGACTCGGGCCGTGGCACCTTCTTCCATCGCCATGCGGTATTGCACAATCAGATCGATGGCAGCACCTATGTGCCGTTGGAGCATATTTCCGACGAGCAAGGCCCGTTCCAGGTGTATGACTCTGCCTTGTCGGAAGAGGCCGTCTTGGCGTTCGAGTATGGTTATGCTACCGCTGAACCGCGTGCTTTGGTGATTTGGGAAGGTCAGTTTGGTGACTTTGCCAACGGTGCTCAGGTGGTGATTGACCAATTCCTCAGCTCTGGTGAGCAAAAATGGGGCCGGCTTTGTGGCTTGACCTTATTGTTGCCGCACGGCTACGAAGGGCAGGGCCCGGAACACTCTTCAGCGCGTTTGGAACGTTTCCTGCAGCTGTGTGCCGATCACAACATGCAAATTTGTGTACCCACCACGCCGGCTCAGGTGTTTAACATGCTGCGCCGTCAGCAGGTACGCCCAATGCGTCGGCCGTTGATTGTGATGTCACCAAAATCCTTGCTACGTCATCCACAAGCTACTTCGACGCTGGAAGAGCTGGCATCTGGCCGCTATCTGAACGTGATTGGTGAAATCGACGATATCAAACCAGCTGATGTCAAACGGGTGGTGTTCTGCAGTGGTAAAGTCTATTACGAACTGCTGGAAGAGCGTCGTAAACGTGAAATCACCGATATTGCCATTATCCGGGTGGAGCAGTTGTATCCATTCCCGCACGAAGAAATGGATCAGATCCTGTCACAGTACAGCCATGTTACCGATTATGTCTGGTGTCAGGAAGAGCCGCAAAACCAGGGCGCCTGGTATTGCAGTCAGCATCATTTCCGTGCTGCCATTGGCAAAGCGGGCTACCTGACATACGCCGGCCGGGAAGCTTCTTCATCGCCAGCCGTCGGTTATTTGTCGGTGCACAATAAGCAGCAGCAAGCGCTGATCAACGATGCGTTGACACTGAATCACGAGGAAAAACAATGACAGATATTAAAGTACCTGTATTGCCAGAGTCCGTCGCTGATGCCACTGTTGCCAAGTGGCATGTCGCGGAAGGCGACACCGTGAGTCGTGATCAAATTGTGGTCGACATTGAAACCGATAAAGTTGTGTTGGAAGTGGCGGCACCGGATGACGGTGTGATCGACTCCATTAAGCACCAGGAAGGCGACACTGTGACGGCAGAGCAAGTGCTGGCTACCCTGAGTGCTGGCGGCAAATCCGCCGCTGATACCAAATCCTCTGCGTCATCCAGCCAAAAGACTGATGCAGCAGAACCTTCTCAATCTGAACAATCCGCAAAAGGTGAACAAGTGGACATTCAAGTACCCGTACTTCCTGAATCCGTTGCTGATGCAACCATTGCAACCTGGCATGTTAAGCCTGGTGAAGCTGTGACCCGTGACCAGGTGCTGGTCGACATTGAAACTGATAAAGTGGTACTGGAAGTGGTCGCTCAAGCCGATGGCGTGATGGGCGACATTCTGGAAGATACCGGTGCGACCGTACAGGCCGAACAAGTGATTGGTAAGCTGGAAGCCGGTGCAGCACCAGCCAAGAGCGACAGCAAAACCGAAGCGAAAGCGGACGACAAAGCCGACAGCAAAGCAGAAGCTGATGACAGCAGTGATGATGCGTTGAGCCCGTCTGTGCGCCGTCTGATAGCGGAAAAAGGTCTGGATGCCAGCAAAATCAAAGGCAGTGGCAAAAATGGTCGTATCACCAAAGAAGACGTAGAAAAACACCTGGCCTCTGCCGGCAGCAAAGAAGCAGCGAAACCTGCTGCATCAGCGCCTGCTGCCGTGAGTGGTGATCGAACGCAAAAACGGGTCCCGATGACGCGGCTGCGTAAAACCATTGCCAACCGTCTGCTGGAAGCGAAGAATTCTACTGCCATGTTGACTACCTTCAATGAAGTCAACATGAAGCCGATTATGGATCTGCGTAAGCAGTACCAGGATGTGTTTGAAAAGCGTCACGGCATTCGTTTAGGCTTTATGTCTTTTTATGTCAAGGCGGTGACTGAAGCATTGAAGCGTTTCCCTGAAGTCAATGCCTGCATTGATGGTGACGATATTGTTTACCACAACTACTTTGATATTAGCATTGCCGTCTCTACACCACGCGGTTTGGTCACGCCGGTACTGCGTGATTGTGACAAGATGAACCTGGCCGAAATTGAAAAAGCCATTAAAGATCTTGCGATTAAGGGCCGTGATGGCAAGTTGTCGATGGACGATTTGCAAGGTGGTAATTTCACCATCACCAACGGTGGTGTTTTTGGTTCTCTGATGTCGACGCCAATCATCAACCCACCACAGTCTGCTATCCTTGGAATGCATAAGATCCAAGATCGCGCCATGGTGGTGGATGGCAAGATTGAAATCCTGCCGATGATGTACCTGGCGCTGTCTTACGATCACCGTATTATTGATGGCAAAGAGTCGGTCGGTTTCCTGGTAACCATCAAAGAGTTACTGGAAGATCCAACCCGTATTCTGCTGGATATCTAATCGCAGAGCGGTTGGCCCCGGCGAGGTTGCTGACCTTGCCGTGTTGCGAGCAGTCCATGGTGGCTGCTCGTTTTGTCTTGGTGAGAGCCATTTCTGTATGGCAGTCGCTGTTTCAGATCTGGCTGATTATGCCAAAAAGTTGCGAAATAATGCTGCAGTTAGACGTCTGTAGCATTTCGAATCAGGCGGTGAAGCGCTATACTATGCGCCGATCTGTAGGTCAGGCTGCGCCAGTAGGCCAGCTTTCATTTTTAAATAACGGAAAATAGCCATGAATTTGCACGAGTATCAGGCAAAACAGCTGTTCCGCGAGTACGGATTACCAGTCTCTGAAGGCTTTGCGGAGGAAACTCCTCAAGCCGCTGCTGAAGCTGCAGACCGTATTGGTGGCAATCGCTGGGTCGTTAAAGCACAGGTTCACGCTGGTGGCCGCGGTAAAGCGGGTGGTGTGAAACTGGTTTCTTCCAAAGAAGAAATTCGTAATTTTGCGCAGCATTGGCTGGGCAAGAACCTGGTGACCTACCAAACTGATGAAAAAGGCCAGCCGGTCAGCAAAATCCTGGTTGAGTCCTGCACCGATATCGAAAAAGAGCTGTATCTTGGTGCCGTGGTAGACCGTGCCAGCCGTCGTATTGTCTTTATGGCATCGACTGAAGGTGGTGTGGACATCGAAAAAGTGGCGGAAGAAACGCCAGAAAAAATCATCAAAGTGGCGGTTGATCCTTTGGTGGGCGCTCAGCCGTTCCAGGCGCGTGAAATTGGCTTTAAACTGGGCCTGACACCAGAGCAAATCAAGCAGTTCACCAAAATCTATCTGGGCCTGGCACAGATGTTTGTTGATCTGGACATCGCACTGATTGAAGTGAATCCATTGGTGATTACTTCCCATGGCAACCTGCACTGTCTGGATGCCAAACTGGTGGTGGATAGCAATGCGCTGTACCGTCAACCTAAACTGCGTGCTTTCCACGATCCATCGCAAGAAGATGAGCGTGAAGCCCGTGCAGCCCAGTGGGAACTGAACTACGTCGCGCTGGAAGGCAACATCGGCTGTATGGTCAATGGAGCAGGCCTGGCGATGGGTACCATGGACATCGTGAAGCTAAGCGGCGGCAAGCCAGCCAACTTCCTGGATGTGGGTGGTGGCGCGACCAAAGAGCGCGTTTCTGAAGCGTTCAAAATCATTCTGTCTGACTCTGCTGTGAAAGCTGTGTTCGTCAACATCTTTGGTGGCATCGTACGCTGCGACATGATCGCAGAAGGCATCATCGGTGCGGTGGAAGAAGTGGGTGTGAACGTTCCTGTAGTGGTTCGCTTAGAAGGCAACAATGCTGAACTGGGCGCGAAAAAACTGCAAGAGAGCGGCTTGAACATCATTGCAGCCAACTCGCTGAGCGAAGCGGCTCAGGCGGTCGTTAAAGCTGCAGGAGGCAACTAATGAGCATTTTGATTAACAAAGACACCAAGGTGATCTGTCAGGGTTTTACTGGCAGCCAGGGTACTTTCCACTCCACTCAGGCCATTGAGTACGGTACTCAGATGGTAGGCGGTGTCAGCCCAGGTAAAGGCGGTTCTACCCATTTGGGTTTGCCGGTATTCAACACCGTGCGTGAAGCTGTAGAAGCGACTGGCGCTACTGCGACTGTGATCTACGTGCCTGCACCGTTTTGTAAAGATGCCATCATTGAAGCGGCAGACGCTGGTATTGAACTGATCGTCTGTATCACTGAAGGTATCCCGACCATCGATATGCTGTTTGCCAAAGAGTACATCGACCGTAAAGGCGTGCGGATGATTGGTCCAAACTGCCCGGGCGTGATCACGCCGGACGAGTGCAAAATCGGTATTATGCCTGGCCATATCCACAAAGCCGGTAAAGTGGGCATCGTCTCCCGCTCTGGTACTCTGACCTATGAAGCGGTTAAGCAAACCACCGACGAAGGCTTTGGCCAGTCTACCTGTGTAGGTATTGGTGGCGACCCAATCCCAGGCTCTAACTTCATTGATATTCTGAAGTTGTTCCAGGAAGACCCAAAAACCGAAGCCATCGTGATGATCGGTGAAATCGGTGGCACCGCTGAAGAAGAAGCGGCTGCTTACATCAAAGACCACGTCACCAAGCCGGTCGTATCTTACATCGCAGGTGTGACTGCACCTCCGGGTAAGCGTATGGGCCACGCGGGCGCCATCATTTCTGGTGGTAAAGGTACAGCGGATGACAAGTTCCGTGCTCTGGAAGACGCGGGTGTCAAAACCGTCCGTTCTTTAGCCGACATCGGTAAAGCACTGCGCGAACTGACCGGCTGGTAAGCTGATTTTCTGCCTCGAATAAAAACCCGCTGCTTGCAGCGGGTTTTTTTATCTCTTCTGTTCGTGGTTTATTTTATAAGCAACAATAAAAAACCAGCCCGAAGGCTGGTTTTATAGTTACTGCTATACAACCTTTAGAAGTTGTACGACAAGTTCATAAAGACACGACGGCCAAACTGATCGTACTGTGAGTACAACAGCGCATTACCAACGTTGGCAATAGCAGATGAAGTACTAGTTACAGGCGGCTTCTTATCGAAGGCGTTAGCGACACCCACAGTCAGATCCAGACCATTATCAAAGCCAGTGCTGGCTGAGAAGGTGTGGTAGATGGTGGTTGGTGCTTCAAATACCCGACGCGCTGGCGTGCCACGGTAGTTGAAGAACGGACCATCTGCAAAGCGATCGTAATCGTTTACTTTGCTGTAGTAGGTGATGTTCCAGTTGAAGGTCCAGTCATCACGGCGTAAGGTGTTGTAAAGCGTACCTGAATGACGCGGATTACCCAAACGACCGATGTACTGGATAGGATCACTGTCTGGGAACTGCTTGAACGAACGCTCAATTTGCAGTGAGTGGTTCAGTGTCATACGCAGGTGACCAAATGGCGTGTCGTCATTGTAGGACAGCACGAAGTCGACACCGCGAACTTTTTGCTGTGCTACGTTCACGTAACCACCACGAACTGTATCGATACCCCAGTCACCACCGGTACCCGGACGACGAGTTACCTGGTCACAGAATGGCTCATTACCAAAGTTTTCAGAGGCATAACACAGGTTCAGTACGTTGATACCACCAACATCCGATACTTGATCATCAATGACGACATCGTAGTAATCCATGGACGCTGCAAACACATTGTTGCGACTGGTGTAGACTAAGCCGATATTTTTGGATACGGATGTTTCTGCTTCAAGCACACCAGCACCACCACCGGTGATCTGAGTACCTGAACCAAAGTCCTGCGCATAATCACGAGGAACACCATCGGCAGCACAGTTCGCTGCTACGTTTGGATTGATGCTGCCATCATCTTCCCGTGCGCCCCAGTTCCAGCATGGATCGTTACGCTGATCAAAGAAACTGGTCTGGTTGTCCAGGAACAGCTCAAACAAGGCTGGTGCACGGAAGGAGGTACCACGGCCAGCACGCAAACTAAAGCCCTGGCCAATTTCCCAGAATAAACCGGCTTTGTAGGTCGTGCCGCTACCATAGGTAGAAACATCGGTGTAACGGGCAGATGCAGTCAGTTCCATGAACTCTACCAGCGGCAGATCATTCAATAGCGGAATTTTTACCTCACCATACACCGCTTTGGTGTTGGATTTACCAGCTGTCACACCAGCACCGGTCATACCCCAGGAGTTATTGGCCAGGGTATTTTCTCCGGGAGTATCTTTGATTTCATCCGTTTGATACGCTAAACCAACTGCGGTTGCAATGCTGCCCGCGGGCAATTCAAACACATCACCTGTGATGTAAGCATCCAGGGTGTCTTGTTTGTAGATGGTACGGCCATAGTCCATCCCGTACAGGAAGTCCTTGGTTTGCTGGTTGTGGTTACCACGAATGTATTCTGGATCGAAGAATGGTACTGCGTAGCAAGGGCGATTCGAAATAGGTGTAAACTCGCCTTCACACGGGTCGCCCCAGATCGCATCAGAAGCCATCACCAACGCATCTTCCAAGATAATCTTGGTATCGTAGTTACCACGGTTTAGGCTGCGCTGATAACTGACGTCCCAGTCCCAATCGCCCAAGCTGCCTTCAAAACCAATCACACCACGGGTGTAATTGATGGTGGTGACGTTACCAGAATGATCGGTCACTGTGGTCGGATCGAGGTATACATCACCATCCCAACCGTCAACTAAGCCGAACCAGGCAGGAATAAAGGGTTCCCAGAACTGGCGATAACCATTGATGGTGGTTTGACGACGGTTGTGCATTAACTCGGAGTAAAAAGAAATGTTGTCAGTCAAATCGTAATTAAACTGGCCATAAACAGAAGCAACCTTATTCTCCGGGTTCATTGTCGCCAGACGAAGAAACGGATGGTTTGTATCCAGCCAGCCATCGGATTCGGCATCGTAACCCACCGGGTACCAGCCATTTGGCGTGGAAATATCACCAGGATTAACTGCTGTGTATGGAGTACGACCAGCAGCTGCATGGAGGCCATCATAATCGAAAGAGTTGATGGTTGCCAGGTAGTTACCCGCACCGGCATTCCATAGCCACATGCCGTAAGGCAGATCACTACAGTGGATTTGACCGGTGCGCGGATCGATTGGATCCAGCCGCTCACTGCCATCTGCGGTAAAAATGTAGCGCTCGCTGCAATCAAAGTGTTTACGGTCGCCACGGGCTAACTCTTTGTCGTACCGGTAATCTGCAACGACCCGGAATGAGCCACGATCAAATGTTTTGCCATAGGTCGCATCAATCCGGAAACGCTCGCCACCGGACTCAAACGGCTGGTTCATGCTGAAGTTAACGCTGGAGTCATCACCACGTTTGGTAATGATGTTGATTACACCGGCAACTGCATCTGAGCCATACAGGGAAGAGGCACCATCTTTGAGGACTTCAACGCGCTCAACAATGGATACCGGCAAAGCATTCATATCGAAGGCATTGACCTGACCACGGGTGCCGGCAGGACCAGCCCGACGGCCGTTTAACAGAACCAGAGTACGGTTGGCTCCAAGGCCACGCATGGAAATCGACTCGTTACCTGCACCACCTTCGGTCACTGAACCGACAGACATGGCAGAAACCAGCTGGTTAGAACCACTGGCAACAGTCGCAGTTCGCAATAACTCACCTACGGTGGTTAAACCTTGCGAAGCAACAATTTCAGAGCTGATAATCTCAATCGGAGTGGCACTATCAATACCATCGGTACGGATACGCGAACCGACAACCTGAATACGCTCTGGGCGAATTTCGGTTGCCTCTTGGTTTTCTTCAGTTTCAGCTGAGACTGCAGCTGGCACAGCGAGCAGCGAAGCTGCACCAAAAGCTAGCGCAAGCTGCACGGCTTTATTGGTCTTATTTTGGATAAACATGTGGTAACTCCCAGGAAGCCTTGTGAACAGACTTTTTTAATTTTTTCTAAATAAGATTTGATGTGCAGTGTAAAGCAAACACTCTATGATACTAGCCACTTCAATAGTCACAGGTCAAATTAAAAAGTAGCTAATATGTGTTAACACCTGGGTTTTATCCTGTACTAATGACCCGTAAGGCATTGAATATTATTGCCTATCATAAAGATTAACCGGAGTGCTAGCAGCTTGGTTTTCCAATGCTATAATAGCGAAAATTTTTAGCATCTTACGATAAAGTGCAATTCAGAGGACCTGACTCATTATGGCGGACGTAGATCATCGCCCCAGTAATTTTATTCGTCAAATCATCGATAAAGATTTAGCCAGCGGCAAGCACAACTCGGTGCATACCCGTTTTCCACCCGAGCCCAATGGTTTTTTGCATATTGGCCATGCAAAATCGATTTGTTTAAATTTTGGCATTGCTGCGGATTATCAGGGCAGTTGCAATCTGCGCTTTGATGACACCAACCCGGAAAAAGAGAACATCGACTTTGTTCATTCCATCCAGCAGGATGTGAAATGGCTGGGGTTTGACTGGCAAGAGCCGGTGCATTATTCGTCGGACTACTTTGATCAATTGTACGGCTTTGCCGTTGAACTGATTCAAAAAGGCCTGGCTTATGTGTGTTTCTTAAATGCTGAAGAAATGCGGGAGTACCGGGGTAGTCTCACCAAGCCGGGTAAGCACAGCCCAAGCCGCGATACCACGCCGGAAGAGAACCTGGCCTTGTTTGAAAAAATGCGTGCCGGTGGTTTTAAAGAAGGTGAGTGCTCACTGCGGGCCAAGATTGATATGAGTTCGCCTTTTATCTGCATGCGCGATCCGGTGATTTACCGGGTGAAGTTTGCTCATCATCATCAGACTGGCGATAAATGGTGCATCTACCCGATGTACGATTTTACCCACTGCATTTCGGATGCACTGGAAGGCATTACGCACTCGCTCTGTACGCTTGAGTTTCAGGACAACCGCCGCCTGTACGACTGGATCCTGGACAACATCAGCATTGATTGTCATCCGCAGCAGATTGAGTTTTCCCGCTTGAATCTGGAATACACGGTGATGAGTAAGCGCAAGCTGCAAACTCTGGTAGAAAAGCAAGTGGTGCAGGGTTGGGATGATCCGCGCATGCCGACCATTGCCGGTTTGCGTCGTCGCGGTTACACACCGGAGTCGATTCGTGAGTTTGCCAAACGCATTGGTGTCACCAAGCAGGACAACATCATTGAACTAAGTGCGCTAGAGTCGTGCATCCGGGATGATTTGAATGTGCGGGCACCTCGTGCCATGGCGGTGCTGGAACCGCTGAAAGTCACGATTACCAATTACCCGGATGGCGAGCTGCAGTGGCTGGATGTAGCCAACCATCCTAATGATGATAGCCTGGGGCAGCGCAAGTTACCCTTTGGTAAAGTAGTGTATATTGATCAGGCCGACTTTCGGGAGGAGGCCAACAAAAAATACAAGCGTTTGGTCACCGGCGGTTGTGTACGGCTGCGCAATGCCTATGTGATTCAAGCCGACGAAGTGGTTAAAAATGCCGATGGTGAGGTCGTAGAACTATTGTGTAGTTATCTGCCGGAAACGCTTGGTGAAAATCCGGCCGATGGTCGCAAAGTACGTGGTGTGATCCATTGGGTGGAAGCCAGCCAGGCCAAAGCCGCCGAGTTTCGGGTCTATGATCGCCTGTTCAGTGTGCCAAATCCTGCCGCTGAAGATGACTTTTTGTTGTCTGTGAACCCAGAGTCGTTGCTGGTGAAGCAAGGCTGGGTAGAGCCTTCTTTGCAGCATGCTGTTGCCGGGCAAGCCTATCAATTTGAGCGGGAAGGGTACTACTGCGCGGATAGTAAAGACTCAACCAAAGAACAGTTGGTATTTAACCGTACCGTCGGTTTGCGGGACAGTTGGTCTGACGCGTTTTAAGCGCGGACACGCCTAAGAGAAAGGGCCATCCATCGGATGGCCCTTCTGTTTTGGTAGCCATAACCTCGGCAAAAAATAGGTGCGGCAGCCTGTAGGGCTATTTAGCGACCTTTTCTTAGCAGTAATCCCAAACCGATGATGACAGCGACCACACCGCCGATCAGGTACAGCACGGTGTTGTCAGTTGGGTTACCAGTAATCGCCTCGGTGATTTGCGAGGCCGTTGAGTTGTATTCGGTGTAAGCAAAGTAAAGTAAAATAGCACCGGCGACAAGGGCGGCTATGCCAATAATACGTTGCATCTTTTTCTCCCTGATTCAAGTATGGATCGGATTGAACAGGCACCTCACAAGCTAGAGTTAAAGGTTGTTTGGTGAGGTGACCTGCCTTTAAGCCTAGTCGAGCGAGGGAAAATTGCGTACTATTTTGAAATGCTTAGTCAAACTTTGGCGCAGCTGATCTGGTAACCAGGCAGGCAAGAGGCGATGGAGGCAAGTGAATGGTGTCCGGTCGGGACGAAAAAATAGAGCTGGAACACGAGGCAGCCCGCATTTTTATGCGTTTGTATGAGCGGCGTTTTGGTATCACCATGCGCCACATCTGGCACAATGCCCCGCGCCGGCCAGATGTTTCCTGTTACTACGACGACCAAAAACTGGATTTAGAAATTGCACACCTGTATGGCAGTGAAGCTGAAGCCATGCATATTCTTGGGCGAGAGTTGAGCGCTCATACCCACCGCGAGTTGCTGCAGTTGATGCGGATGCCGGCAGAAGCCAGACTGGTCGCTGCATTAAACAGCTTACTGGCCAGCAAAGCCGAGAAAAGTTACGACAGTGAACGGGTCTGGCTGGTAATCCGCAATGCTAACCCGTTGTGGACTAAAGAAGAGATGCTGGCGCATTTTCCGAAACTTCACTTACCGAAATCGCATCCTTTTGAACAGGTGTGGGTGATTGGTGATATGCAGGGTGACTCAGGTTTACTGGCTCTGTATCCTCCGTTGCATCAGCCAACACAACGCGCTTAGCACTAGTGAAAGGACCTTAACTATGCTGAATTTCTATCATCGAATTGCTACCTTTCTCAATCCCGCTTTCTGGTTGATTGTATTGATGGCAGTTGCATCGGGCCTGCTGTTTTTCTGGCAGCTGGCAGGGGCAGATCGGCCGCATCAAAGCTCAGTGCTGTTCTGGTTACTGCTGATGCTGGCGCTGCTTGGCTGTTTATTGATCATCAAGTTATTTACCAGGCCGGTTCCTGTGCTGGATGGCCAGTCTGGCTTTTTTCAGCGACTTAAAATTCGTTTGCTCCGTTTTGGTTACTCACTGCTCGCCGTGCTGACCAGCTTGATCTGGTTGGCCATTATGGTGCTTGCACTGCGGGTTGCTGGTGGCGCTTTGCTGCGTCTGGTCGTGGGGCATTGAAGGTGCGCTGGGATATTTTTTGCAGGGTGATTGATAACTTTGGTGATATTGGTATTTGCTGGCGCTTAGCGCAGCAGTTGCGCACAGAGCATCATTGCCAGGTTCGGCTTTGGGTGGATGATTTGCACTGCTTTCAGCGTATTTGCGCTGACATTCAGCCCGAGCTCGCCAGGCAGAGATTATGTAACGGCATTGAGGTGATGCATTGGGGGTCTGATGAGACTGGGTACGCAAAGCTGAACGGCTGTGCTGAAGTCGTGATAGAGGCTTTTGCCTGCGATTTGCCACCATGGTATTTAGACATGATGGCTGCAGCCCAGCCAAAACCTGTCTGGTTAAATCTGGAGTATTTATCGGCTGAGAATTGGGTGCTCGACTGCCATGCGTTGCCATCCCCCCATCCGCAATTGCCGCTGCAAAAACACTTTTTCTTTCCCGGCTTTGTGCCGGGTACCGGTGGTTTATTGCGGGAACATCATTTACTGGAAAACAGAAGCAACTGGCTGGAACTCGATGGAAAGAGCCAGCTGTTAGCTGAGCTGGGCATTCAGCATCCCGAGCGTTACCAGCAACTGATCTGCCTCTTTGCCTACAGTCATCACGAATTGCTGTCCTTGCTTACGGCCTGGGGCCAGCAGGAGTATGAACAACTTTGTCTGGTGCCTGAAGGGGCCCTGGCAATTGAACTACGCACCTTGATACCGCAGCTTGCAAAAGACCGCTCGTTCAGCATCGGCAACCTCAGGCTGCAGCTACTTCCCTTTATAAGTCAGTTGCAGTTTGATCAATTGCTCTGGTGCGCGGATATCAACTTTGTACGGGGGGAGGACTCACTGGTACGTGCCATCTGGGCGGGCAAGCCCTTTGTTTGGCAACTGTATCGCCAGGCCGAAGAAGCCCACCTGGATAAGTTAAGGGCATTTTGGCAACTCTTCTCACAACAGATGCCTGCATCTTTGCAGCAAGCTCTGTGGCAGTTTTGGTTGCACTGGAATCAGCAAAGTGAACTTGTTCCCCCCTGGCAGCGCCTGGTCGAGGTCATGCCTCAGTGGCAGCAGCATTGCCTGAATTGGCGAACTGAACAGTGCAAACAGCAGGATCTGGCAAAGAATCTGGTGCGTTTTGTTGAAAATAAATTTATACTAACGCCAAATTTTTCCTAGTAAGAAGAAACTACTATTATGATGAAAACTGCTCAAGAGCTGCGTGCTGGCCAGGTGATTATGGTTGCCAGTGAGCCAATGGTGATTTTAAAAGCGGAATACAACAAGTCGGGCCGCAACTCGGCTGTGGTTAAAATGAAGCTGAAAAACTTGCTGAATAGCCAGGGAACTGAAACTGTGTACCGGGCTGATGATAAGTTTGAGCAAGTGATTCTGGAAAACAAAGAAGTCACTTACTCCTACTATGCTGATCCAATGTATGTGTTTATGGATGAAGAGTACAATCAGTACGAAGTTGAAGCGGAAAACATGGAAAGTGCGCTGAAGTACTTAGGTGATGGCATGCAGTGCACCCTGGTGTTTTACGGTGAGCGCCCAATCTCTGTTGATTTGCCTACCATCGTGGTACGTGAAGTGGTTTATACCGAGCCAGCTGCCAAAGGGGATACCACAGGTAAGGTGATGAAGCCAGCCAAGCTGGATACAGGTTTTGAGCTGATGGTTCCTGCCTTTGTGGAAACCGGTGATCGCATTGAAATCGATACCCGCACCGATGAATACCGTAGCCGGGCAAAAAACTAATCACCGGTTAGGTTTAGTACAACAGGGAGCTTCGGCTCCCTGTTTGTTTTGCTGCTTACGATGCCCAACATAACCGGTTTTTGCCCTGTTGTTTGGCCTGGTACAGCATGTCATCGGCTGGTTTGATGGCTGCTTCCAGTGGTTGCTCCTTAGCAGGCATACAGCTGACACCTCCTGCACTCAGCGTGATGATGTCGCTGACCGGGGAGTAGTCATGGCGGATTTGCAAATCAGTGACCTGTTGCAAGCTCTGCTCAATCAGCTGACGACTGCCTTCTTCTGAACTTTCAGGCAACAGAATGACAAACTCTTCACCACCATAACGGGCGATAAAGTCATTGGGCCGCTTCAGGCTTTCTTTAAGAGTGTTGGCGACCTGATGCAGTATTTTGTCACCTGCTGCGTGGCCGTAATGGTCGTTGTATTCTTTAAAATGATCAATATCCAGCATCACGATGCTTAGCGGGCTTTGCTGTCGCACCGCACTGCGCCAGAACAGATCAAGCACCTGGGCGTATTTACGGCGGTTAGCGATACCGGTCAGAGGATCGATGTGGGCCAACTGCTCCAACATCCGCCGTTGCCTGGCCAATTGCAAATGCAAACGTACCCTTGCCTGCACAATGGCGGTATGAAACGGCTTGTAAATGTAGTCACAGGCGCCCAGGTGCAAGCCTTGTTCTTCGTGACTGCTGTCATTTAAGGCGGTAATAAAGATGACTGGAATGCTGCTGGTCTGACTTTGATGCTTCAGTGTTTTAATCAGCTCGAAACCACTGATATCCGGCATTAATACATCGAGCAAAATCAAATCGGGGTGGTAGTCAATGGCTTTACGCAAACCTTGCTCGGCGGATTGTGCCAGTATGACATCGACATCCTGGCGCAGGATATCCCCGAGGATTTTCAGGTTGGTTTTTTGATCGTCAATAATCAAGACGCGTTGTCTGCACGTGGCTGCTTGACTCATCATTCCAATCACATCCTTGTTATTCAGCTTGCAGTTGCTTGAGCAAAGCCTCGAGTTGCTCGCAGGCCTGTTCAAATTCAACATTGGCTACAGTATGGCTTAGTTCGGCTAGCTTTGCAGCAAAATCAGATGCCTCGCATAACGGCTTCAGTCGTTCAAGCAGTTGCTCTGCAGCAAAGTCGGATTGTTGCAACAGTGGCAGAAGTTGCTGAAGCTCACGTTTCAGTTCTGTCTTGCTGATCTGCTGCTGCGGTTGCGGCTCAATCTGCTGCAGTTTAGAGCGAAGCAGGGATAAGAGCTGCTCGAGTTGTAACACCAGGGCTGGCAGTTCAGCGTGTTCAGCAGGTGGGTGCCGTAGTTGATTTTCGAGCTCACTGCATTGGCTTGCGATACCAAAGGCACCGATGTAAGCAGCCGCTGCTTTTAAGGAGTGCATTTCCCGTAACAAGGCATCAACGTCCTGATGTTGGAGCAGGTGATGCAATTTATCTGGCAAGTCTTTATGCTCATTATAAAAAATATGCAGCAGGCTAGGGTAGATACTCGCTTGAGGCCTCAGATTCTGTCGTGCTTTCTGTTCATCCAGCAGCGGTTCTTGGTCGCTGGTTTCTGTGGTCACTGGCTCGTTGCTGCTGGAGTTGGACGTGTCTTGCACAGAGGAATGAGGTGTTATCAGTCTGGCACCCAGGTAGTTTTGTAACGTCTGGTACAGTTTTTCCAATTCAATGGGTTTGGTCAGGTGGTCATTCATACCAGCAGCCAGGCTTTTTTCAATATCATCGGCTAAAGCATGCGCTGTCATGGCAATCACCGGCAAAGATGTAAGCTTTAATTCCTGGCGTATTTTCCGGCAGGCTGTTAAGCCATCCATTCGAGGCATCTGAATGTCCATCAGAACCAGATCGTAGCGATGCTGTTTCAGGAGATGCAAGGCGGCTAAACCATCTTCCGCGCAGTCGATGTGCGCTTGGGTATCCTGCAAAAAGCCAAGGGCAACCTGGCGGTTTATCAGGTGATCCTCCACCAGCAACAGACGCTTCTGGCTGAGATCCGGTACCAGATACGACTCGGATGGTTTGTGTTCGCTGCCATCTGTTTGCTGCTGGTAAAGCAGAGGGCTGATGGCATCCAGCAGCATGGAGTAATTGACCGGTTTTTCCAGGAACTGCTCAATCTGCACATCCGTCATACTGGCTTTCGCCTGCGCTTTGTCGTAAGCAGACACCATCAGAATATGGGGGCTACGTGAGCCAAGCCGCTTTTGAATGCTGCGCGCTGTTTCAATGCCATCCATACCGGGCATGCGCCAGTCCATCAGGATAAAGTCATAGGCTGCATGATTGGCTTCGGCTTTTTCTATGCGCTCAATGGCATCCATGCCGTTGCTGCATTGCTCAGCTTGCACTCCCAGCTCATCCAATTGCTTCAGCAAGACCATTCGCGTCAGCGCCATATCGTCTACGACTAAGGCTTTTAGCTGACGTTTAGCCAGCGCTTTGTGTTTCTGGCTGGGTTGTGTGGCAGCCGCCTGCAGCTCAATGGTGAAGTAAAACGTGGTACCGTAACCAGCCTCACTTTCGACCCAGATCTCGCCTTGCATCAGCTCGCACAATTGTTTGCAGATGGTTAAACCGAGGCCAGAGCCACCGTATTTACGGGTCACGGACTCATCCGCCTGATGGAAGGATTGAAACAGTTTCTGTTGCTGTTGCATGGTCATACCAATACCTGTATCGGTGACTGAACCATGCAGCTTGTAACGTCCTTCCGGTTGGCGGTTGCCGTGTAACATCAGGCAGACAGAGCCGGTATCAGTAAACTTGATGGCATTATTTAACAAATTCACCAATAACTGCTGGACCCGCAACGAGTCACCAATCAGTTCAACCGGAATTTCGGCGGATAAATCCGATACCAGCTCCAGTCCTTTGCTATGGGCTTTGAGAGCGGTCATGTTAATGGCTTGCTGCACCACCTGACTCAGTGAGAAACGTGCTTTTTCCAGCGTTAATTTACCGGCTTCGACTTTGGAAAAATCCAGAATGTCGTTGATAAGACTCAGCAACATCTCGCCGGAACCACGAATTTTTTTCAGGTAATCCTGTTGCTCCGGCTCCTGACAGTTTTTGCTGGCCAGTCGACTCAAACCAATCACCGCATTAATTGGTGTGCGTATTTCATGACTCATTCTGGCCAGAAAAGCGGACTTGGCTTCGGTAGCGGCTTCAGCCCGTATTTTTGCCTGAGCCAGCTCGCGGGTACGGCCGGCAATTTTCTGTTCCAGATTTCTATTGGCTTCCAGCAATTGCTGCGATAGACGGGTATTCTCAAACAAAATGGCCGTTTGGTTGGCCAGCAGTTGCAGTACCTTGATACGCTCTTGCTGAAAGGCACCGCTCAACTTTTGGTGTTGCAGGTAAAGCAGGCCCCGAAAGCTATCATTGACTACGATTGGGATACAAAGAACGGAGCTTGGCGGGGCGGGCATGGCTGCAAAAAAGTGACTCTGGCGGGTATCATTGATCAAGCGGCTTTTTTTGCTGCGCTGCACCAAACTCAACAGCTTTTCGGGCAACTGTGGCGGCTCTGCCATGGTGCATGCTTGCAGCTGCAACTGCTCTTTATCTGTTCGCATCAACAAACAGGCATCTTCGGCACCGGCATTTTCAGCCATCAACTGCAGCATCCGCAGTAAAAAAGCATTCAGATCTACCCGGCCGGTCAGGGTTTCTGCCGCTTTCAATACGGATGCCAAATCCAACTGCTGATTGACCTGGCTTTCACGGTGAGACTGCAATAAAGGGTGTTGATTCAGCTCGGGGTATTTTTGTTGCAGTTGCTCAGCTTTAGCCGGGCACTGCCAGCTAAGGTAGCTGCGGGTAGCCGCAGCCCGGTGTGAAAGGGCATAGGCAGCTTGTTGTTGCCCTTGCCAATACGCAGCAGCCCGTTCGTGAGCCAGCGCCAGGTGTTGGATAAACCCCTGCTGCTCAGCCGCTGCGATAGCTTGCTGATACAGCTGCCAAGCCGCTGGTTGATTCATCAACGCGGCTTGCTCGGCTTGCAATAACAACACCTTATGTTGAAAATTCTCCGGGCATTGCCTGGCCCAGTTCTGCAGTTTTTCCAGGCTCTCTTGCAGCCGTTGTTGCCAAATCTGCAATGGGTCATCAGAGGCTGCCTGTAGCTGCCTGGCCGCGGTTAATCCCCGGAAAAAATAGAACTCAGTTTGATGGTACAACGCCAATGCCACATCAACTAACGGCTCTGCTTGTTGCAGGTGCTCCGCTTCCTGACCCGTTTCAAACCAGTAAGCGTGCATCAGTTTTAAGAGGTGGTAACAAAACAGCAGGGTCACATTGTGTGGCTGTTGCAGCTCGGCTAACTGGGTAGACTCCCGGAAGGACTCGCCTTCCAGCAAGTGGCCGCTGTCTGCAGGCCCTTGCAGAGTCAGAATGGACTGATGCCATAACTGACAAAAGAGCAAGTTGTATGGGAATTGTTTTTCTGTCAAAAATTGGATGCTTTGCTCGCCGAAGCGATGAACGTCATGGAGCGGTTGACCACTCAGAGCCCGGTAGAAGCTGGCAAAAAGCACCGAGTGGGCCGCGTACTCGAGTTGCCCATCCTTTAAACCAAGTTGCTGACTTTCATCCAAAGCAGCCAGCGAGCTGGCCAGTGAAACATTCCAGGGTAAAACCGCTGCTGCACGTTGAAAATGCAGCTGAGCCCTGAATTTACCGCTAAAACCTGCATCGACTTGCAGCGCCAGATCAGCAAACTCCAGGGCTTTGTCGTACTGACCAAACAGAGCAATCAAATGCATGGCATGACCGAGATAGCCAAGCGCTGATGCATTGCTATGGCCTTGCCGCAGGCTGATGGCCATCAGCTGATAGCTCACGGTCATGTAATGGAGCGGACTGATAATGTACGCCACGGTGAACAACATGCCGAGAATTTCCATGATTTGAAGCTGCAGTGGCTCTGTGACTTCGGTTTGTTGCAGCAAGCCCTGGATATGGTCAGCATCGTATTCCTGCAGCAGCTGGGGATACTGTTGCACCACGCTTTCGTCAATACCAATATGCACACCAACGGTCTCTAGTTGTTGGCTGGCCAGCTGATAGGCTTCGTGTAGCTGGTTCTTTGCAAACAAAATCAGTATTTGTTGTTGGCAGTTTTCCAGACGCTGCACCGGATCCTGGCAGATGGTGGCTAGCAGCTGGCAATTGTCCCAAGCCAGCTCATACTGCTGCGTCAGGTAGGCACTTCGAGCCAGTGCAAGTAGTATCTTTGTTTGCAAAAGCTGGTTGGATGTTTGCTGCAACAGATCCTTGGCTTGTTGCAACAAACGCTGCGCGCTGTGATAGGCATTGCTGGCAAGTGCTTTTTGACCAGCCAGCAGATTGAGCTCAGCAAGACGAGTGGCAGGACAATGCTCAAGGCTGAGCGGCAAAGCTGCATTAAAATGATGAATGTAACTCAGAACGTCGGCGTCTTGCTGTGCTGCGGATAATTTACCGTATTGATGCAGGGCAATCTGCAAGTTCAGTTGCTGCAAGGTGACTTGATCACTGAGCTGAAATGCCGCTTGCTGCAGGCGATCATGCGCAAAACGGATCGCATCCAATGTTTTGCCATCCGCTGTGGTATACGCAATCAGTATGCCGCTGTTAATGGCCTCGGAAAGCTGCTGCTCCAGTTCCGATAGACCAAGCTCAGCCAGTTCAGCCAGTTGAGGGACACTGGCACTTTCACCCAAGAGTGCGATCCATTGAAATAAACGCTGGATTTTAGTTGGATAACGGGACAAACGCTCGGATGTAATGGCTGCATGGTTGTCGGTAATGTTTAACTGCGCAATGGCTCTGCTGTCCCAATGCCAGCCAGCAGTCTCGTTGTATTGTAGTAGTTGCGTTTCGTGCAGCTTTTGCATCAGCTGTTTGAGATAGAAAGGGTTGCCGCTGGTTTTTTGCAACAACAACTCAGCCAAAGGCGAAACCTGTTCTGTACTGGTTTGGAGGGTATCAGCCAACAAGTGCAAAATAGCCTGAGCGGATAACGGGGTTAGCTCCAGTTGGTGTTGAACCATCGGGCTGCGGGTAAGTGCTTCCAGTGTGAAGCTTAAGGGATGCTGCTCCTGCACCTCATTATCACGATAACTGAGTAGCAATAACAGTCGTTGCTGGTCGTGCTCGCAGGCCAGTTGTTCCAGCCAGCGCAGCGTCGCCCGATCCGCCCACTGCAGATCATCCAGAAATAATATCACCGTATAGCCCTGGCTGGCAACGACCTGCAGCAAGCGGTAAGTCAGTTGATCAAAGCGTCTTAGCTCGGTGTTGCCGCTATTGCTTGCCGTGGCTTTAGGACCAGCTTGCAGGATTGGTTGCCATTCAGGAGCCAGCTCGCACAACAGGTAGGCGTCCTCTCCGGCCGCTTGTTGCAGTTGGTGGCGCCAACGTTGCAAAGCATCCGTTGGCTCTTGCAAAATAGCTTCGGCCAGCTGTGCCAAAGCAGCACTTAACGCCGAGTAAAAACGACTCTGCAGGTATTGATCTTGTTTGCCCTGGATAAAAAAGCTTTTACTGCCCAAGGTTTTCGGGGGCAATTGCTCAATCAGGCTGGTTTTACCAGAGCCCGAATAGCCGCGTACCACCACCAGTTGGCTGCCTGCACCGCTGCTGGCTTCATGAAACGCTTGCTCCAGGGTTTCCAGATCTTGCTCGCGTTCATAAAGGTGTTCCGGAAAGAGCAAACGTTGCATGCCCTGATAAAGCGCTGGCTCGAATGGGCTTTGTTCATTGTAGGGCTCAAGGCAGCGCTCAAAGTCAGCCAGGACAGCGGTGACTGATTGATAACGTTGGTTAGGATCCTTTTGCAGCAAGGCCTGTATAATCTGCTGTAAGCGAGCATCCCTGGCTGTGTGGTGTTCGGTGAGCGGGGGAGGGGCTTTGGCAATATGGGCATGAATTAATGCAAGTGCATCTTGCTGGGTAAACGGAAAGTCACCAGCCAAGAGGGCATAAGCCAACACTCCAAGGCTGTATAAATCAGCCCGCTGATCCAACGGGCAGTTAATCCGGCCGCTTGCCTCAGGGGCCAGTGTCTGCAAGCTTTGCAACGCAAGTGTTGTTTTACTCAAGCCAGGTCGGACGGTTTGGATGGTTGAGGCCTGTGGGCAATGCAGCAGTAGCACCTGACTGGCATCGTCGGACCAATACAGCGCCACAGCATTCAGCTCGCGCAAAATATAGCCGGCTTGATGGGCTTTTTGCAGCAGCTGAGATAGGCTGATGATGGCATTCAACCCTCTGATCTGACCTTGCTGAATGCGCTGTTGCAACTGGCTAAAGCTCAGAGGGTATGCTGTGGCTGATAGTACCAGATAACGCCAATGATCGTCGGTAAAGGCCGCGATGACAGGAGCAACAAAGTCGGGTCGTTCAGCTTGCTGCTGGTTGACGAAGGCTTTGGGGTGTTGCAGCAAAAACACTTTGCCAAGTTGTGGGTGTTCGGCAACGAAAAGCCGATATTCTGAACCTAAGGGTGCCAGCTCATTGATAGGACTGAATTCAGCAAGTTGGTGCATCGGTCTCTGCCTTTAACCTCATCAGCCTAAGCTTAATCCTATTCATGCAAACAATAAAGTGCAGCAGACAGATTGCATGGTCAGCTGGCATTATCGTTTGAGTTGTAAACAAGACTCCGATACTATTTCACGAATAACTTAAATGCCCGTTTGTCGCAGGGGTAGCGACAGCAAACAGACTGTGCTGGGATGCATCGAAGTCAGGAAATTATGATGATAACTCGCCTTTCTGCAACGGCAGTGGCTGTTGCGATGGTTTGTTTTGGCCCCGCCGTTTTGGCTGCTCAAGCCGCAACTGCGCCTACCGATAATACCACTACCGATGAGGTGGAACGCATTGAGGTGTTCGCGCAGCGCCGCAGCCAGGATGTGCACGATGTCTCGGTGGCTGTCAGCCTGATTGATGGCGATTATCTGCAGCAACGCCAGATTAAAGATGCCGTCGAGCTGGCCGCTTTGGTACCGAATTTTATTGCCAGCCAGGCAGCTGCCGAAGGCACTACACCAGCGTTTACCCTGCGCGGTGTTGGTATGTTCGATTACAACACCTCGACCATCTCACCGATTGCCATATACAGCGATGAGGTAGTCAGTGGCGGTGCAAATTTTCTGACCGGTCAGCTGTTCGACCTGGAGCGGGTAGAGGTGTTGCGTGGCCCGCAGGGCACTTTGTTTGGTCGTAATACCACCGGTGGTGCTGTGCTGTTGCGATCACGCCTGCCAGAGCATGAGTTTTCTGGCTATATCCGTGCCAGTGCGGCCGAGCAGCAAAGTTACCGTGTGCAAGGGGCGGTCAATGCCCCTGTCAGTGAGAACACCGCAGCCCGTTTTGCTTTTAATTGGCAGGATTACCAATACAGCATGACCAATCTGTTTCCCGGCGCTGATGGCGGTGGGATGGAGCAGGCCAGCTTCCGCTTGCTGCTAAGCAGTGAGTGGCAAGGCTGGTCGCTGCTGTGGCGTTTGCATTCCGAGCATTGGTCCGGTCAGCCCAAGCCGGTCTACAGTGCCGGTGTTTTCCGCGATCTGGCCACTGGGGAGCGCTGCAGTCCGGCCGAAGTGGGCAGCCGCGACTGCGTGGATAACTTTGGTTTTGCGGTGCCAAGTGATGATTACTGGACTACCAGTGCTAATACCGGAGACAAACGCAACCGAACCGACAGCTGGGGCACCAGTTTGCAGCTGGAGCGTGCTTTATCGGATAGCGTCAGCATGAAGTCGATCACGGCCTACAAAAGCTTTAACCGTTTTCACTCCTGGGATGCTGATGGACCGGGCCAGTTTATTGAAGGCATATTGGGTTCGGATAACGAGTTTTTCAGTCAGGAAGTCACCTGGTTCTGGCAGCAGCCAGAGCGCTTTTGGACTGCCGGTTTGTTTTACCTGAATGAGCGGCTGGTGCAAAACAATGAGCTGGATTTATTCCGTGATTTCAGGGCGGTACCAGAGCTTGCAGCGGTGCCTGCTACTTTCATTTATCGTAACCGTTTGCGCAATGAAGCCATAGCGGCTTATGCCCAACTAGAGCAACAACTTTCCAGTGACTGGCAGCTCACCGCGGGAGTGCGTTTGACCGATGAACAAACCCGCTATCATGCCAATGCCGATCTGGATACCGTGGCGTTTTACCTGGATGATTTTTGGGATCTGACCGGTAAAGTCTCGGATACCGAGTGGACCGGTAAGCTGGCGCTGATCCAGCGGCTGAACCAACGGCACAGCCTGTATTACAGTTATTCGCGCGGTTATAAAAGTGGTGGCTACAATGCTGGTTTTTCTTCCAGTCCCGAAGAAGCGGTCGACTCAGCCTATGATCCAGAATACCTGCACGCCTGGGAGCTGGGCAGTCGCTGGCGCTCGAACGATGCCAGTTTATTCTGGGATCTGGCGCTGTTTTACTACGATTACCGCGATCAGCAGACCTTCGTCAATATCAGCAGTGGCACAGCGCCTTACCATGTACTGAAAAATGCCGGTGATGGCCGGATTGCCGGACTTGAGTCCGACTGGCGTTACCGGCCGACAGCCAAGACGGAGCTGCAGCTCAGTGTCGGCTATATTCCGCTGGCCAAATTGGGTGAGTACCAACAGGGCGATGTTTTTGTGGCTGATACCCGCTTGCCCTTTACCCCGAAATGGACCATTGGAGCCAGTATTGAGCAACAACTGGTGTTGGCGGAGCAAGCGCTTCACTGGCAGTTGGGGGTTCGCTACCAATCGGCTATTTATTTCGATCAATACCAAGATCCCTATGCCCGCCAGGATGGTTATGCCCTTTGGCATGGCCGGCTGGGCTGGCAGCTCAGCTCTGATTTGGAGCTGGCTTTGTGGGGAAAAAACCTGTTTAATCAGAAATATGCAGAGCTGAAGTTTGACTCTGTAGCTGCGTTGGGGGCCTACACACAGCTGCGTGGTGAAGCAAGGCAGCTTGGCATTGAGCTAAGTTACCAGTTCTGAGCTGTGCGCCAAGCTCCCTAAACCATGATAATAAAGGGAGCTTCAATGCGTATTCAATTACTCTGGCCTATTCTGGCCACTCTGCTGGTCCCCTTGGCAGTGGCTTGGTTTGTTTACCCGGAGCACTTGCCGCCGGGTTTTGGCGTCTTTCCACCGCAATTCCAGGGCGAGGCGCCAGGCTTTAATGCTTGGGTATTTTTACTGGTTGCCGCTGGTGCCGTTTTTATCAGCGCACTGGTACTTTGGCCCAAAGTCTTTGGTTTTAAAGGGGCGACACCTGGCCCTGCTGCGACGAAAAAGCCATTGCCCTGGTGGTTCTGGGCTGGCGCTGTGGTCACCCTGTTTTTCTGGTGGTTGATGTGGTCGCATTCCACCTTGTTTGGCAATCTGGTGTACTGGTCTTTTACCCCGCTGTGGTGGGGCTTTATTTTTGTGCTGGATGGCCTGGTATATCACCGTAATAATGGCAATTCGCTGTTTTCCCGCCAGCCCAAGTTGTTGGCCATAGCTGGTTTGGTGTCTATCGTCGGTTGGGTATACTTTGAGTTTTTCGATTATTTTGTGTTGGAAAACTGGTACTACCCGCATACGGCGGCAGCACCCTGGTCGCAGCAACTGCTAAGCTTCGAGTTTCTGCTCACCTACAGCACGGTGACGCCGGTGTTATTTCAATGGTATTGCCTGCTCAATACCTTTCCGAAACTGGTTGCCCGTTACCAGAATGGCCCTAAGATGCCGCTAAATGCCAATGTGCTGATTGGTCTTGGTCTTTTGCTGTTGGCAGCGATGGTGATCTGGCCTTATCCGCTGTTCTGGGTAGTGTGGATAGGTCCCTTTCTGGTGCTGATCGGTTGTTTGCAGCGCCTGAACATCTGGACGCCTTTTACCGATATCGCCAAGGGCAACTGGACTGCTGGAGTGCTGATTGCGGTATCGTCGATGCTCAATGGTTTGTTTTGGGAGTTCTGGAATTTTGGCAGCAATTACTTTGTTACCGACAGCATCACCAATCCGAATTACTGGGTCTATGACATTCCTTATCTGAATGTGATCCATCTGTTTTCGGAAATGCCATTGCTGGGTTATTTTGGCTATTTGCCTTTTGGCGTGATTGTCTGGCTGTTTTTTATCTGGAGTGGCAAGCTGTTTGGTTTTGAGGCCGATATTCAGCTGAACAAGACCGACAGTTAGCGCGATAAATTCTGCAACTCGCCCAGCGTCATGCTACTGCTGTGCTGACGAATCTGGCTTAGCAGCAACTGGGCGCAGGCAAAGGCATCGGCCAGTGCATGATGCTGGGGGGCCTTGGGCAACTTGTGCCGCTCCAGGCAGCTGCTAAGGCGCAGCATATCCCGGGTCAGTACTTTGCCTTTGTTGTGGAGGCGTTGCCATTCAATTTTCAGTGTATCAATGGCTTTAAATTTCGGGCTGCGGCCAAAGCAGCGCTCACAGGCCATGGTTAAAAACGCCAGGTCCATCTGGGCATGGTGCGCCACCAGCACATAGCCCGGGTAGGTTTGCAGCAGCAACCTCATTAGCTCGCACAGCTCGATGCCGGTTGTTAATTGATGATCGTGGACACCGTGGATCACGGCGCTCTGGCCGACCCCAACCGGTGACTTCACCAGGTAATGGGCGCTGTCGCCCAGCATGATTTCCTGGCGGCGAATCGGTACCCAGCCGGCACTGATGATGTGATCTTTTTTGGCGTCGAGCCCGGTTAGTTCCAAATCCAGCACCAGAAAATTGACCTCAGACAAGGACGTTTTCGGTGAAGGCAGTGGGCTATTCTCATAGTTGCGTACGATTTCATTGATCGGTAGCGGAGGATTTTTAAACCAGCCAAACATTCTCAGAGCTCCCTACAAAAACGATATTTCATCTGGCTCTGCGCCTGATTGATTACTTCAAACACATCTTTGAGCTGATGCCGCTGCAGACCGGATAACACAGCTGGGTCCAGCAGGTTCGATGCCTCATGGCCTTGTGAAATATCGTGCTGATGCTTGTCCCAGCGCAGCTGCGCCAGTACATCGAAAGCGTCCAGCAGGTTCTGGCTGTCTTTGGCATCCATCACTTTTTGCTGCGCCAGTTGGATCAAGCGCTGTCGGGTATTGATGGCACTGATGCCCTTGCTTAAGCTGTAGATGCGGGCCATATCGGTTATCAGGATCAGACCGCGCTTTTTTAAATCCAGGCCTTTTTTCTGTTTGCCATCGCGCTCCAGCGTGAAGGTTTTGAAAAAGCCGAGCGGTGGCGTGCCTTTGAGTGCATTGTGGCTTAAATGGTACAGGAACACGGCTTTGTCTTTGGTGCGGGCCAGGATGTCCTGCTGCAGCGCATTAAACAGGCTTTTGCTGCCATAAATCGGCCGTAAATCGAAAAAGATACTGGATTTGAGCAAAGCCTCCTGGGTTGGCGTTTGGATCCAACGGGCAAACTGTTTCGACCAGCCCTTTAAGCTAAGGCGAAGCTCCGGGTTGCTGGCCATGATATTGCCAGGGCAGTAGACAATGCCGCATTCATTCAAACCATCGCAGACAATTTTAGCCAGTTGCTCAAAGTAGGCTGCTACCTCACCTTCCGGTTCTTTTTCCAACAAGAGGGCATTGTCCTGATCGGCATTTAAGCCTTGCTCCATCCTGGCCTGGGAGCCAAACCCCAGCCAGGTAAAGACGCATGGGGCAGGCCCCAGGCGTTTCAGAGCCAGTTTAATCCAGCTTTGGGTCAGTGCATCGGTAACTGTGGTCAGTACATGGCTGGCTTCATGGGCCGGTACCTGCTGGTTGCTCAGGCTTTGGCTTAAATGCAAAATCTGGCTGGCACACTGCAAAATTCCTTCTTCTGTGTGTTGCCGGTGTATTTCACCAATCAGATACACCGGGTGATCTTGTTGCGCCCGGATCACATCGGTCGCGGTGATCATGCCAAAAAGATGCTCGTCCCTGAGCACGGGCAAATGGTGAATGTTGTGCTGGCTCATCAGCTGCACAGCTTCAAATAAGTAGGCATGTAAATCGATGGTGTGTGGCTTGCTGGTCATGACGTCACTGACAGGGCTATCTGCAGCCAGTGCTTCTGCCACCACCCGGCTGCGGAGATCCCGGTCGGTGATAATGCCCACCAGTTTGTTGTTTTGCTCCACGAGCAAGGACGACACCCGTTGTTCGGTCATCTGAGCTGCGGCTTGCTGCACCGTTGCATCCGGGCTGATACTGACTTTGCGGGCTTTAGCGACATCGCTGATTTTTAAAGTGAAACGATTGGTCGATTGGGCTTTGTACTGATGCAAGCGGCGACCAAACAGTCGCTGGAAAAACAGCTCAATGTTTTTAAACTGATAGCGAATTTGCTGAAAGCCTTCGGCGGTCAGCCAGTACACCAGGCCGTCTTCATCACAGAGCAGGGTGTCCTGATCGCTTAAATCGGTGAGTAATTGCTGATAGCCATAAAAATCGCCACTTTGCAGCTTGGTCAGCAATTGTTGCTGATCGCTGTACAGTGAAAAAACACCGGTGCGCACTATCATCAGCCGGTTGCTATCGGTATTGACTTCTTCACCAGCACGGAAGTAATACACCGACATCTGCCGTGCCAGCACCTGCAATTGATCAGCATCCAACTGATCAAAAGGGGTGGTTTCGGCCAGAAATTTGGTAACTTCAGTGACTTCCATCGTGTGCCTGCAATGACTTCTATCCGTTTACTAATCTAGCAACGGACCAGCCAGGGCGCCAGACGACTTTAGTCGAACAGTTGAAGTCGAACAGCTAAGCCGTTACCCGGAAAAAAGCTTCAGGATGGCAACTCCTTAGCGACAGGCCTGCAGCAGGGGATCATTCGGTTCCAGCCGGTACCAGTCATTGGCTACAGTCTCCCCCGGCGCTGGTAGCTGCAACTGGCCATGTTCATCTGCCCGGGCTTGTTGGCCGCAGTGAATGATGGTGGTGACAGCAATCGCCGACATGCGCCGCTCAAAGAAATACAGCGGCAACCGCACCAGCTCAGGATTAATCTGGTTCACATCGGCCCGGGTAAAGTCAGCGGCGACAAAACGCAGGGTTTGCGGAAAGACATAACTCCACGGCCGCCAAAAAGCGGTTTGCTCGCTGCTGCGCACGACTTCAACGCCAGCAGGAAGTAAACTCTTTTGATGATCGAACCAGGTGTATTCTGAGTAGATTTGAAACGCTATCATACCAACACCGGCCGAGACCGGGATCCACCAACGGGCCAATCGCCCCCGGCTGATCCAGCGGGCGGATAACGCCAGGCCTGCTGCGCCAAGACCGGCAAATACTGTGGCAACCAATTCCCAAAACATAGATACCTCGTGGATAAAAAAGGGCTTTCCTGTCGGAAAGCCCGTTTAGTTTACACAACTCTGCCAAACATTACAGAGTGAGTGTGCTTAGTGACCCGTAGCGACACCGGCACCACGCGGGAAGCGTACGCTTTCCACCAGGTCCTGAATTTCTTGCGGTGGCTCTTCCGTCATCGCAGAGACTGCGAAAGCAACGGCAAAGTTGATCATAGCACCGACAGCACCGAACGACAGCGGGGAGATACCTAATACCCAGTTGGCTTCCACATTGGCGAAGGTGGCTGTGCCAGGGATAAAGAACCAGCCCAGGTACAGGAAGATGTAGACCACTGTGCTGATTAAACCCGCCAGCATACCGGCAATAGCGCCTTTGCTGTTGACCCGCTTGGAGAAGATCCCCATCATCAGTGCCGGGAAGATGGACGCTGCCGCGATACCAAAGGCCAGTGCTACCACCTGCGCCGCGAAGCCAGGCGGATTCATACCGAGCCAGGTAGCAACCACAATGGCGACCCCCATCGATATCCGTGCGGCCAGCAGTTCGCCTTTGTCACTGATGTTCGGGTTGATGGAGCCCTTGATCAGGTCGTGACTGACGGCTGAGGATATCGCCAGCAACAAGCCTGCCGCAGTGGATAACGCGGCTGCCAGACCACCCGCTGCAATCAGACCAATGACCCAGCCTGGCAGGTTGGCAATCTCAGGATTGGCCAGTACCAGGATGTCGTTGTTCACGGTCAGCTCATTGCCTGCCCAGCCACGTGCATCAGCCGTTTCCTGGAATGCTGGTACATCGTTGTACAGCTGGATACGTCCATCACCGTTTTTGTCATTAAAGCGGATCAGGCCAGTGTTTTCCCAGGTGCGGATCCAGTCCGGACGCTCATCGTAATGGATGGCTTCAGCGGTTGGGCCGGCCGGGTAAATGGTGGTCAGCAAGTTCAACCGTGCCATGGAAGCAACTGCTGGTGCAGTCAGATACAGCAGGGCAATAAATACCAGCGCCCAGCCAGCAGACCAGCGTGCATCCGCTACTTTGGGCACGGTGAAAAAGCGAATGATCACGTGTGGTAAGCCAGCGGTACCAATCATCAACGACAGGGTGAATAACACCATGTTCAGTTTGTTGCTGACATCGGCAGTGTAATCCTGGAAGCCCAGCTCACGGACCACTTCATCCAGCTTTTGCAGCAATGGCATGCCAGACTCGGTATGGGTGGAGAACAGGCCCAGTGGTGGAATAGGGTTACCGGTCAGTTGCAGTGAAATAAACACCGCAGGAATAGTGTAAGCGATGATCAGCACCACGTATTGCGCCACCTGGGTGTAGGTGATGCCTTTCATGCCGCCCATTACCGCGTACATAAAGACCACTACCGCAGCGATCAGCAGGCCGGTATCATTTTCCACTTCCAAAAAGCGCGAAAACGCCACACCGGCACCGGTCATCTGGCCGATAACGTAGGTGACCGACGCGATAATCAAACAAGCGACAGCTACTAAGCGGGCACCAGTGCTGTAAAAGCGATCACCGATAAAATCCGGTACAGTAAACTTACCGAATTTGCGTAAGTACGGCGCCAGCAACATGGCGAGCAGCACGTAGCCACCGGTCCAGCCCATCAGGAAGCTGGAGTTGGCGTAACCACCGGCAGCAATCAGGCCTGCCATGGAAATAAAGGACGCTGCAGACATCCAGTCGGCGGCGGTTGCCATACCGTTGGTGATGGGATTCACACCACCACCGGCCACGTAGAACTCTTTGGTAGAGCCGGCACGTGCCCAGATGGCGATACCAATATAAAGCGCAAAAGATGCGCCGACGAAAATTAAGTTAATGGCAAACTGGCTCATGACTTACTCCTCGTCCAGGCCGAATTCTTTATCCAGCTTGTTCATTCTCCAGGCGTAGAAGAAGATCAAGGCGATAAAGGTGAGAATGGACCCTTGCTGGGCAAACCAAAAACCCAGATCAGTGCCACCGATTGCAATTCCGCTCAGTAACGGGCGGAGTAAGATACCGAAGCCGTAGGATACCAGCGCCCATATCGCCAGGCTGATCCAAATCAGCTTGAGATTGGCCTTCCAGTACGCAGCGGCATTTTTTTTATGCTCTACCATGGTTGTGCTCCCATTGTTGTCTTTTTGTTCACTTCCGATCCGTTTTAATCTAGCAGCGGCCAGAAATAGCGAAAGCCCGACTTTAGTCGAAGCAACCCAGGCAAATGGTTGACTTTGGCCGGTGTTCGGCCAAAAGTAACAACAGAAAAATAAACTGGAGGGCGGCTAGTGGCAGCCTGGACCATAGCATTACTGGCGTTGTTGTATGTAGGCGGCTTGTTTTGGATCGCCAACTGGGGTGAGCGGCATGCCGACGATCGTCTGATACGAAAGTATGGGGGCTTAATTTATAGCCTGGCATTGGCGGTGTATTGCACCTCCTGGACTTATTATGGGGCTGTTGGCACCGCTGTGACTCAGGGCTGGGATTACATTCCGATTTATCTGGGCCCAATTTTGCTGTTTGTATTCGCCCAGCCGTTTTTATTCAAACTGTTGTATGTGGCGAAAAAACACAACGTCACTTCCATTGCCGACTTTATTTCCTCCCGCTATGGCAAACGCCGCAATATAGCGCTGTTGGTTGCTTTGTTGTGCCTGGTGGTGGTAATTCCTTATATTTCCTTGCAATTAAAAGCCGTTGCCAGCTCCTATCAGGTATTGCTGGGACAGGATTTTAGTGTCGGCACTGTCGCCTGGTATCAGGACAGTGCTTTGCTGAGTGCTGTGGCGATGGCTTTTTTTGCCATTTTATTTGGTACCCGCAAGGTGCATCTGACTGAGCAAAACCGCGGCGTGATGGTGGCCATTGCTTTTGAGTCGGTGGTGAAGCTCTTTGCCTTATTGCTGTTGGCCGGAGTGGTCTATGTGTTTTTCCTCGATACCGATCGCTCGGCCTTACAGCACTTTGTCAGCCACGCCAATGAGCAGCAACAGCAACATGCCGGCACTGGCTGGGTTGGCTTTCTGACCAAAACCCTGCTGGCAACAGCAGCGGTCTTTTTGCTACCACGCCAATTTCATGTCGCCTTTGTCGAAAATGTCTCCAACCAACACCTGCGCCATGCCAGACGCTGGTTCTCCGGTTATCTGTTGATGGTCACTCTGGTGGTGATCCCCATTGCTGTGGCCGGCATGCTGATGTTCCCGGAGCGTTTGAGTGAAGCCGATAGCTTTGTGCTGCTGATCCCGGCTTCTTCCGGCATGGATACTTTAAGTGCGCTGGTATTTATTGGTGGTTTTTCTGCGGCAACCTCGATGATTATCATTGCCACGCTGGCGCTCAGTACCATGATCAGTAACGATGTGGTATTGCCTGGCTTGTTGCGCCGGGCCAAACGCCAGGGTATGCAGCATGATTACAGTTTACTGCTGTTATTGGTACGGCGCAGCATGATCGTCCTGGTGATGGCTTTGTCCTGGCTGTACTACGTGTTTTTTGCCCGTAATTACGATCTGGCCGAAACCGGTCTGCTGGCCTTTGCGCTGACTATTCAGCTGGCACCAGCTGTGGTGGGGGGGCTGTACTGGCGCCATGGCAATGCCCGTGGGGTCTACGCCGGCCTTGGTGTCGGCTTTGCGCTCTGGTTCTATACCCTGATGTTGCCACAGCTGGTCGGCGCCGGCGTGATACGTACCGACATCATGGCCAATGGCCCCTTTGGCCTGGGCTGGCTGCATCCACAAGCGATGTTTGGCCTGCAAACGGATAGTTTAAGCCATGGCGTGTTCTGGTCACTGGGCCTGAATAGTCTGGCCTTTGTGCTGGTATCCTTGTTGACACGGGTGCCACTAAAAGATCGTTTGCAGGCAGTGGCTTTTGTGAAGCCCAACCTGCCAATTGATCATCAGGACACGCCGGCGCGGCGTATTAAAATTCGTAACTCGGATTTACGTACCTTGCTGGAGCGCTTTGTTGGCCAGCAGAGAGCCTTGGAGTGTTTGCAGGAGTTTGGCCGCCGTCAGCAGCAGGAGCTGGACCCGGATGATCAACCCAGTGTACGTCTGGTCGAGCATGTCGAACGGGAGCTGGCCGGGGTCATCGGAGCGTCTTCGGCTTCCACTATGGTCAATGCTGTGTTGGAAGGCAAACAGCTGGGTTTTGAGGATGTGGTCACCTTGTTTGATGACACCACCCAAGCTATTCAGTTTTCGCGTAAAATTCTGTTTTCTACCCTGGAGCATTTAAGCCAGGGGGTGAGTGTAGTTGACCGTGATTTGAATCTGGTGGCCTGGAATAAAGCTTACCTGGAGATGTTCGATTATCCGGATGGCATGGTGCGGGTAGGCCGGCCAGTGGCGGATATTGTGCGGCTGAATGCTGAGCGAGGCTTGTGTGGCAAAGGCGATATTGAAGATCACGTCAATAAACGCATTCAGCACATGCAAAATGGCACCCAGCATGTATTCCAGCGGGTGCGGCCGGATGGCAAAGTGATTGAGATGCGGGGCAATCCAATCCCGGGTGGTGGTTTTGTTACCAGCTTTACCGATATCACCGATCATGTTCAGGCGGTACAGGCGCTGGCTGAGGCCAAGCAGCACCTGGAGCAGCGGGTGCAGGAGCGGACGCAGACCATCAGCGAGATGAACCAGGAGTTGCTGGCCGAAGTGGAGCGCCGCAAATTGACCGAGCAGCAATTGCTGCAGGCCAAAGCGGAAGCTGAAGCAGCTAACGCTTCAAAAACCCGCTTTTTGGCACTGGCCAGCCATGACATTTTACAACCACTGAATGCCGCGCGCTTATTTACCGCTGCCTTATCCGGCCGGCACGACGACCAACAGCACCAGCACATCGTGCAACAGCTGGATAACTCGCTAAAAGCGACTGAAGAGCTGATATCTACCTTGCTGGAAATCGCCAAGCTGGATGATGGCAAATTGCAACCTTCGGTGCAGCCGGTGGCTTTAGGGGAGCTGCTGTCAAATCTCGCCGATGAATACAGTTTACTGGCCAAGCAAAAAGGCTTGCAGCTCAAAGTTCGTAGCCAGGATGTGCAGGTACTGAGTGATGCTACCTATCTGCGCCGTATTGTGCAAAACATGCTGTCCAATGCCATCAAGTACACACCAAAAGGCAAGGTATTACTGAGCTGCCGGTTGCGCGGCGAACAATTGTTGTTGCAGGTTTGGGATACCGGCCCAGGCATTGCTGAGCCTGATCTGGCCCGGATCTTTGATGACTTTTACCGGATTGATGCTACGGCCAAAGGCCAGCAAGGGGTTGGCCTTGGTCTTGCCGTGGTGCACCGTATGGCACGGGTGCTGGGCCATAGGGTCACGGTGCATTCACGGCCAGGTCATGGCACTGTCTTTAGCCTGACATTGCCATTGCTGCTGACTCAAATGACCAGACCGGTCGAGGAGCTCAGCCGGCCGCGCAGTGCTTTAGCTGGGCTTAAGGTGATTTGTGTCGATGACGATGCCACCAACCTGGAAGCGCTCAAGGTTCTGTTGCAGCAGTGGCAGATAGAGCAGGTAGAGGGGTTTTATGATGAACAAAGTCTGCTGGCGTTTGCGGCAGAGCACCCGGCGCCGGATGTGCTGTTGATAGATTATCAACTGGGGCAGAACAGCAATGGCCTGGATTTGTATCAGCAGTTGCAGGTGTACTGGCAGCATGTGCCTGGTATCCTGGTTTCAGCTTCACCACAGGCTGATCTGGCCAGACAGGCGCAGCGGTTGGGTTTATTGTTTTTGGCCAAGCCGATAAAACCAGCGGCCTTGCGTGCCAGCCTGAATCAAATCAATTTGCTAAAAAGGCAGACTGCTGAATGATTCGGCAGCTGGTTTCTGATGCCTCTGTTCCGGTTGGTATTCAGTGCCAGGATCATGCATACTCTAGGGCAATACACCTTGCTAGCAGTATGTTTTTTGACGGATTTCTCAGGTGCAACCAGGAATTACCACAGGCGATCGCAGCTTCCAGTTCGGTGACGGCATATTCACCACCATCCGGGTCCGCGCGGGGGTGGCTGAGTTTTGGCCTCAGCATCTGGCACGGTTGCAACAAGGCGTGCTGCGCCTTGGCATGACCGAGCCGGATTGGCAGCAGCTCACTGAGCAGGTGAAGCAAGCCATTTCTGCACCGGAGCAAGTGCTTAAGGTGGTGTTATCTCGCGGCCACGCCGGTCGGGGCTATAGCCCGCTGGGGGTTGCAGGCCCGGATATCTATATCAATACGGCTGCTTTACCAGATTACACGCAGCAACAGCAACAGGGAATCCGTCTTGGGTTGGCCAGATTGCAGCTTGGCTGTCAGCCTTTGCTGGCGGGCCTGAAGCACAACAACCGGCTGGAACAGGTTTTACTAAAGCAAGAGCTGGCGACTACCGACTGGGATGATCTGCTGGTGCTGGATCAGCGTGGTTTTGTCACCGAGGCTATTGCTGCCAATGTATTTTTTTACCGGGCCGGGCGCTGGCTGACGCCAGCGCTTGACCAGGCCGGTGTAGCCGGTGTGATGCGTCAGGTTTTGCTGGAGCAATTGCAGGCAGAACAAGTCCAGTGGACATTGGATGAATTGCAGGGGATCGAAGCTTTGTTCTGCTGCAATGCGCTTTGTGGAGTACTGCCAGTTCACACTTTTTTAGATAAGTCACTGCAGCTGACCCCGGTGCAGCAGGTGCAACAGGAGCTCGCATGCTACGTCGCTTAGTGATATTGGCTTTATCCTTACTGTTTCTTGGCTCTGTACTTATTTACAATAAAATGCAGCAATTGGCAGTGCAGCCATTGCAGCTGACGGACAGGTTATTCACCGTGCCAGCTGGCGCTTCTGCGCTGGGTTTATGCCGGCAGTGGCAGCGACAGCAATTGCTGGATGAACAAGATTGTCATTTGCTGCGGCTCACCATCTGGCTGCAGCCTGAGTTATCTGCAGTGCGGGCTGGTACCTACCGGGTAACCGCCGATTTATCGTTGGTGCAACTGCTTGAGCTGTTTGTGCGGGGGGAGGTGGCTCAGTTTGCCTTTACCTGGCGTGAAGGGGAAACGTTGCAACAAACCCTGGAGCGCTTACAGCAAGCGGACTACCTGCAGTACGATCTCGACGAAGAGTCGCTGCTGCAGCTGTTACGCTGGCCGGAAGAGTGGGGGGTGTCACCGGAGGTAGCTGAAGGACTGTTCTTTCCGGAAACCTATTATTACACCGCCAATAGCCGGGCCAGCCAGTTACTGAGCCGCGCTCATCAGAGCTTGCTGCAACAGCTGGAAGCAAGCTGGCATCTGCGCAGCTTGGATCACCCGCTTGAAAACCCCTATGAACTGTTAATCTTGGCCTCCATCATTGAGAAAGAAGCTGGCCATGAACCGGAGAAGCCATTGGTGAGCTCAGTGTTTGTGAATCGCTTACGCAGCAATATGCGGTTACAGACTGATCCAACGGTGATTTACGGGCTGGAAAACTTCAGTGGCCGCATTACCCGGGCAGACTTGAATAACCCGCACCCATACAATACCTACCGGCATCACGGTTTACCGCCCGGGCCTATCGCTTCGGTCAGCCGTAGTTCGTTGCGGGCGGCAGCAGAGCCAGCTGAAACCACCTTGTATTATTTTGTCAGCCGGGGGGATGGTACCCATGTATTTTCCGAGACACTGCAAGAACACAATGCGGCAGTTCGGCGTTATATTTTAGGACAAAACAATGACTGAGAAAGGCCGATTTTTGGTGGTAGAAGGCCTGGAAGGGGCAGGCAAGAGCACCGCTGTTGCTACCGTCCGGCAATGGCTAGAAGCAAGGCAGCTGCAAGTGGTGTGTACCCGTGAGCCTGGTGGCACGCCTCTGGCAGAACAAATCCGTACTCTGGTGAAGCAAGTGCATGAAGAGCAACTGACGGCGGAAGCCGAGCTGTTACTGATGTATGCAGCCCGGGTGCAGCTGCTGCGCAATGTGATAGAACCGGCTTTGGCTGCTGGTCACTGGGTATTGGCAGACCGGCATGACATGTCATCCCGCGCTTATCAAGGCGGAGGCCGGCAGTTGGACCACAAGCTGATTGATGGCATCCGCCAGGCGGTGCTTGGCAATTGCAGGCCTGATTTCACCTTGTATCTGGATATTGATGCGGCCATTGGGTTGGCCAGGGCTCAGGCGCGTGGTGAACTGGACCGTATAGAGCAAGAGCAACTGGCTTTTTTTCAGCGAACCCGTCAGGTCTACCTGCAGATTGCGGCCAGTGAGCCTGGGATCGTGGTGATTGATGCCTCCAGGCCCTTAGCTGAAGTACAACACAGCATTGTGGCGGCACTGGATGCCTACTGGGAGCAAGGCCATGCTGCCCTGGCTTGAAAGCCGTTATCAGCAATTGACTGCTTTGCACCAGCAGCAAAGTTTTCCGCATGCTATTTTGTTCAGTGGCAATCGAGGCCTTGGCAAGCAGACGCTGGCCAAAACTGTGGCTGAATTTTTACTGTGTCATTCTGAGCAGCAACCAAAGCCGTGCGGTCAGTGCAAAGCCTGTCACTTATTTCAGGCAGGGCATCACCCGGATTACTGGCAAGCAGCCGAAGCAGAAGGGCGTATTGGTGTCGACAGTATCCGTCAATTAAGTCGCTTTTTCCACGAGCATGCCCAACAAGGCGGGGCCCGGGTTGCGGTGTTGCCCCAGGCGGAGCGGATGACGGAAGCGGCTGCCAATGCCTTGCTAAAAACACTGGAAGAGCCGCCGCGTGGTGGCTATTTACTGCTTACCAGCGATCAGCCTCAACTGCTGTTGCCAACCATTCTCAGCCGGTGCCAGCAATGGCCGCTTGCTGTTGCAGAGGTGAGGCAAGCTGAGCTCTGGTTGCAGGCGCAAACTGAACAGGTTTTACCTGACTTTTTGCGACCGCTTATTAGCTCCGCACCATTGGAGGCATTACAGTGGCTGCAGCAGGGATCTGTAGAGCAAGCGTCTGACATCCTGTTGCAGTTGGAGTATTATGTGCTAGATAAAGCAAGCTTGCCGCAAACTGTGCAAATGGCCATGAAATCAGCACAGTTGCCGATGCTGCTCAGCTGGTTTGTGCGCGAGCGTTTACCCAGGCTGGGAGGGTATCAACCACAGCGTTATTGGCAGTTGTTGCAAAGCTTTCAGCATTGGTGTCGTGACGAACAACAGCTTTTAGGGCAAAATAAACAACTGGCACTGACGGCTTTGCTGATTGAGCTAAAGCGGATCATGGCTTAAATCGAGGTGGACAATGGAAGAAATCCCACTGGATTTTATGGATATCAAAGAGTTGTATCGTTGTTACATGCCGTTTCTAAAGCAGGGCGGGCTGTTCGTTCGCACGGCAAAAACCTACAAAATGGGTCAGTCGCTGGCGCTTAGTGTAACACTGCCTGATGCACTGGAGGCCATTCTGGTGACTGGTAAAGTGGCCTGGATCACACCTCATGGTGCGCAGAACTCCAGCCCGGCTGGTGTTGGGGTGGCTTTTATTGATGATAAGCACCATCTGAATGAGCAAATTACCAAATTGGTAGCTGGCTTACAGGCCAGTCAGGAAATTACTTATACCCTTTAATTGTGACAGGATCTGTTGTGTTTGTAGACTCGCATTGCCATCTGGACCGTCTGGAGTGGGATAAATTAAAGCTTGAGCTGCCGGATGTGATAGCCAAGGCGCAGCAAGCTGGTGTTGAGCATTTATTGTGTGTTTCCGTCAGCCTGGATGAGTTCGAGGCCATGGCAGAATTGGTCGCTCCCTATCCGATGGTGTCTGTATCCTGTGGAGAGCACCCGCTGCATCAAAGTCATGCACTGGACCCAGAGCTTTTATTGTCTCTGTGCCAACGGCAAGATGTTGTGGCTGTTGGAGAGACCGGGCTGGACTACTTTTATGCACCCGACAGTAAAAAGTCGCAGCAGGAGGCTTTTATACAGCACTTGCAAGTCGGTTGTCAGTTACGCAAGCCTGTGATCATCCATACCCGCGATGCCCGGGCCGATACTCTGGCACTGATGCGTTCTGAGCAGGCTCATCAGGCTGGTGGGGTGTTGCATTGCTTTACTGAAAGTTGGGACATGGCGAAGGCTGCTCTTGATATGGGGTTTTATATTTCTATTTCCGGCATTATGACCTTTAAGAATGCCGTTGAACTGCGTGAGGTGGTGAAAAAAATCCCATTGGATGCACTTTTGATTGAAACCGACTCCCCGTATCTGGCACCGGTACCACACCGAGGAAAAACCAATCAGCCCGCTTATGTGGCCGATGTTGCTGCTGCCATTGCTGATGTCAAAGGGCTTTCTATTGAGCAACTGGCTCAGCAAACCACAGCTAATTTTTATCGTTTATTCACAGGCTGCGCGGCAAAAAAACACTAAAAAAAAGGCCCAGAACTAATCCTGTTCTGGGCTCAGGGGAATGGCTCATCGGGAATGAGCCGTGCGCTATCGAAAACAATGTCCAGGGAGAAACTGTTTTCAAGTGTAGTAACTTTGAGTGCTTTTTTCCTGCTTGGTTCCAACGTGCATCTGGCTAGCTTTCAGGAACTTTGTCCCCAGCTTATGCCTGAGTTATCCCCAACTTATCCTCTGAAAGGCTCGTTTTTCCTCAGTTGTTGCTAATTTAATGACAGCCTGGTACCGGTTTTTTAATAGCCTTATTTAAGGTAATGTTCTTTATTTATTAGTAAAAAGTCTAAAAAAAATGCGTGCTCCGCACTTGCATTTTATGTGCTAACATGGATTTCTAATGTGTACTATGCTTTTAAGTTATTGATTGTATAGTTCAAATCACTAAGAATTCAGTTCGGCTGCAGATTGTAACTAGCTCTGGAGAGATAGATGCCCTCATCAACATTGATACATCCGGCTGCGGTTTTACCACCTTCCATGCAGGTCATTGAGGTAATGAATCCCGGAGCAAACAGCTGTCTTGTCACTGCGACCCGGTCGTTGCCTGCGCTGCTGCCGGGGCAGCTGCTGCTTAAAGTGCATGCTGCCGGAGTGAATCGTGCAGACTTGATGCAGCGTCGTGGCTTGTACCCGCCTCAACCCAATGAAAGCGATATTCTGGGGCTGGAAGCAAGTGGGGAGGTGGTGGCTGTGGCCGATGATCATCTTAGCCATTGGCTCGGGAAGTCGGTGATGGCATTGGTGCCGGGAGGTGGCTATGCCGAGTATGTTCGGGTAGATGCCTTGCATGTGATGCAGACGCCAAAGGGGTGGAGCATGCATCTGGCGGCAGCAGCACCGGAAGTTTTTTTGACCGCCTATCAATTGCTGTTTGAGCTGGGACAACTGGAAGCCGGACAGCGGGTTCTGTTACACGCCGGTGCCAGCGGTGTAGGGACTGCTGCCATCCAGTTGGCCAAAGCCTGCGGCGCTGAAGTAGCTGTGACCGTTGGAAACCAGAAAAAAGCCGATGCTTGCCTGGCACTGGGGGCGGATCTCGCCATTGATTACCGCCAACAGGATTTTGTTGCTGTGTTGTCGCAGCAATGGCCCACAGGCGTCAACCTGATATTGGATCCGGTAGCTGGTGATTATCTGGTAAAAGATGCCGCCTTGTTGGCGATGGACGCAAAAGTGGTAATCTATGCGTTAATGGGGGGACGTCAGACCGAGTTTGATATGGCTCCCTGGTTCAAAAAGCGTGCTCAGCTGCTGTTTTCTACCTTACGTAATCGCTCTGATCACTACAAAGCAGAGCTGGTCAGGCATCTGCAGGCTGACTTTGCTGCTGCATTTGCTGTTGGCCGGATTCAGCCTGTTATGCATAGTGTCTTGCCTTGGTCTGAGGCGGAGCAGGCTCATCAACTATTGGCGACCAACCAGAGTATTGGTAAGGTGGTATTGAATATCGCAAGCTCCACATTGGATGCTACACTATCGTCTGGCACAAGCTAAGGAACCGACCGCTATGAACTTGGGAAAAATCGCCAAGTCCAGTTACAGCAAAGCTGTACAATCCCTTATTCACAGAATCTATGATCAAACTGAAGTAAAAGACTCGCTGTACGAGCAAGCGCTGTTGTATTTTATCGATGCTGAAAAGCAACAAGAGCAGCAGACCGCTGCAGAACAGGAAGCGTATTTATTCCGTCAGCGTTTGCAGCAAACCAGTGGTGCGGATCAAGCTAAAGTTGAGCAACGGCTGCAGCAAGCTGAAAAAAATCTCAGCAGCATGAATCAGGGATTGGAAGAGCTGCGTCTGGCGCGGTTAACCCAGTTAAAAGAGCTGTGCTACACCATTCTGGAACTGGTGCAAGGCGATGATTTTGACGACACCAATTTATTGACGGCGAAGCTGCTGGGAACCATCCAATTGTTATCGCCAACGGAAGGCAGCAACATTGCCCGCAGCAATCAGAAAAGCAAACACCTGTACAAAGCTGTACTTGCCCTGCGTTTACTCGATCGTTTGTTGCTGGATGGGCAAATCACTAACAGCTATGTTCTCAAACGCTATCAGGAAGACAGCAGCCAGGAAATTGAAGTTACTGGTGGCCGCAGTTATCAGCCGTTTCGTGATGATGTGCAAATTCCTTTGATTATGGCCGCCCTGGTGCAGGATATTGGCCAGCAGCATCCGGATGCACAACGTATTCTCTGTGGTGAGGATGGCAGCCTGAATGAGTTTCGGGTGCTCGATAACCCTGAGCGGGTAGCCATGCTGCAAACCAATTACAAGGAGAGCTTAAAGTATCTGACCCAGGCGCTTGGTAAAGATCGTTACATTGGCAACAGCAAGGATGAGCGGGCCTGGTTTGAGCGCAATGAACAAGAGAAACTTGGCTTTATGGTGACCTTGCTAAAGAACTCTGTTAAGCCTGAGCAAGGTATTGGTAATTTATTGAAAATTCCGCAAATTTATACCTCGGTGGTGTTATCGACCAAGCAGAACTACAGTTACGAAACCTTGCCCAAAGTGGGTTTGGTGATTGATAAGGCGGTGGAAAAAGGCATGTGCAGCAAAGAGGCCGCCGATGCCCTGATGCAAATCACCGGTATTTTCCCGCAAGGTTACGGCATTACCTATATTCCTAAAGACTCCGACCGGCAGGATCTGGATCGTTATGAGTATGCCATCGTGACTTCCTTGTATCCACCCCACCCGAATGTGCCGGTGTGTCGGATGGTGACACGCAATTTGTCGTATCAGATTTCTGTGATGGGCTGCACAGTGCGGGTAGAAAACAATTTGTTTTTTCCGCAGGCACGAAAAAAACTGGAAAAGATCACACCAGAGCGGCTGAAAGAAATTTTAATGAAACTGGTATCGAACTTTGAAGAGCGCAAAGACATGGATCTGATCCCCAAGTGCTGGCATCCGGATGAGTACTTTGCCTATGCCCGCAACCAAAACTTGTGGAATAAAGCCATTAACCAAAACATCTAATCGCTCTTGTCCTGTTGCTGACGTTTTGCCAGTCGGGTAACGATGGTATCGGCGTCATCGTCCTCTGTGTTGTGCGCAGTTGTCTGTGTTTCAGAGCGGACGTTTTGCTCAGCAGCCAGGCTCTCAGTCTGGCTTTTTTCATCACCAGCTTCATGCTCAGAAATTTTTGTGTCGGTAGCTTCAGCTGCCGTCGTTTCTGCCGGTTCTGCTTGGGCCGCTTCATTCTGATTGGCGGGCTCCGTTGCATCGCTCGCCTCATTATGGTTGCTGTCTTGCTCGTCAACAGCAGCAGGCTCACTTGGTGGCGGTTCAGTTTTAGGTTCCAGCATCTGCTCTTGCACCATCTGTTCATCTACCCGTGGATCCAGAGCTGCGGCCAGAGGGGAGGAGAACACATCGCTTGATGCCATCACATAATCATCGGATAGTTGCGCTGCCACAATGCGGGCGGCTTGTTTCTGGCTGTAATTGACCCGCTGCAAGCGTAAAAACAATACAAAGCTGCACAACGCCATAAAGCCATACAGCATAAAGTTACCCAACATTTGCATCAAAGCCGATGCCAGTATGGGGCCAAAACAGGCTCCGACACCAAAGGTGAGTAGAATTACTGCTGAAAGCGAAACCCGCTCGTGCTGCTCTGCATGCTGATTGGCCAGAGCTGTTGCGATCGGGTAGAGCGAGAAGGCCAGAAAGCCAAAAAAGAAGGTAGCAAGCAGCAAAAAGCTGCCAGAAAGTGGCAATAAAGCAATCAGCAGCACTACCAGCGTAAGCAGCGCACTGTTGGTGCGCAGCAGCCGGCTACGTGGGATGCGGTCAGACAGCTTGCCCATCGGCCACTGCGCCAACAAGCCTGCGATGATGGTCACCGACATAAACAAGGCCACTTTCTCATTCGGCAGGCCGGTATTGCTGATGTAAGCCGGTGCCAGGCCGTAAAAGGCACCCACAATGATGCCGGCTACCGTGATGGTGGTCAGTGACTGCGGCATACGCCGCCAGAAAGTAGCGATTTGCAACGGTGCTGAATGCAAAGGTGCCGGATGGATGCGCCGGGTGATGCCTATTGGCACAATGGAGAGCGCAAAACCAATGGCTACCAGCAGTAAGGGCTCCAGGCCGAGCTCCGGGAAAGAGCCAATCACCAGTTGCCCCGCCACCATGCCAAAATAAGACACGATCATGTAACTGGCAAACACCGTGCCTCGCTGGTGGTTATCGGCCTGCTCATTCAGCCAGCTTTCCAGTACCATGTATTGGCACATCATGCCCATGCCGACCAAAAAGCGCAGCAGCAGCCAGAAGGTTAAATCAGGGATCAGCCCATGGCCAAGGGCTGATGCGGTGACCAGTCCGGCACTGGCAACAAAAGCGCGGATATGACCGACCCGGGCAATCAGTTTATGGCCAACTTTAGAGCCCAGCACCAGGCCCAGGTAATAAAAAGACATCAGGGCACCGATCCATAGCGGATCAACCTGCTCTTTGGCCAGAAACAGACCCAGGTAAGTGGTGAGCAAGCCGGCTCCCAGCACCATCAAAAAGGTGGAGAAATACAGGGAAGAAAAAGCCCTGAGGGTTCCGGTTTGCTGCATAACGACTCCCTGTTGCGATTGGGTTTATTTCACGCGCATGCCGGCGGTGGCACCACTGTCCGGGGATAAAATAAACAGATCACTGCCGCCAGGGCCTGCCGCCAGCACCATGCCCTCAGACAGGCCAAAGCGCATCTTGCGTGGTGCCAGGTTGGCCACCATCACGGTATAGCGGCCGATTAAATCCGCCGGCTCGTACGCTGACTTTATACCAGCAAAGACCTGGCGTGTTTCGTTGCCAATATCCAGCTCCAATCGGATTAGCTTATCAGCGCCTTCAACCGGCTCGGCGTGGGCAATACGTGCTACCCGTAAGTCAATCTTAGCAAAATCATCAATGCTGATGGTGTCGGCTATCGGTTCAATCGCTTGCACTGGCTTTGCCGTATCTGTTTTCGTGGCCGTCTTTGCCGGCGCAGTTTGTTCCGCTTGCGGTTGCAGGCTTTCTTTCGAGGCTTCCAGCATGGCGGCCACTTTTGCGGGCTCTACCCGTTGCATCAGTGCCTTAAAGGGTTCAATCCGATGACTGAGCAAGGCTTGCTGGTAATTGTGCCAGCCGAAATTATCCTGCAAAAATGCCTGAGATTGCGCGGTCATCTGTGGCAATACCGGGCTTAAATAGTGCATCAGCACCCGGAACAAGTTCAGTCCCATCGAGCAAACATCGTGGGCTTCCTGCTGCTTGCTGTCATCTTTGACCAGCACCCAGGGTGCTTTGGCATCGATGTACTGATTGGCCTTATCGGCCAGTGCCATAATATCGCGGATGGCGCGGGCGTAGTCGCGCTTTTCGTAATGGCTGGCAATGCGCTCACCGGCTTCTGTGAACTCGCTGAACAGCTCAGGCTCAGCCAGACTGCTGGCCAGGGTGCTGTCAAAACGCTTGGTGATAAAGCCGGCGCAGCGGCTGGCGATATTGACCACTTTGCCCACCAGATCAGCATTCACTTTTTGGGCAAAATCATCCAGGTTTAAATCCAGATCGGTGATGGCAGCGGTCAGTTTGGAGGCAAAGTAATAGCGCAGGTACTCCGGGTTTAAGTGATCCAGGTAAGTACGGGCTTTGATAAAGGTGCCCTTGGACTTGGACATCTTGGCACCATTGACGGTGACAAAGCCGTGCGCATAGACCGCATTCGGTTTACGAAAACCGGCACCTTCCAGCATGGCTGGCCAAAACAGGCTGTGGAAATAGATAATGTCTTTGCCAATAAAGTGGTAGACCTCAGCCGTCGAGTCTTTGGACCAGAACGTATCAAAATCGATGCCTTGTTGCTGGCACAAGGCTTTAAAACTGGCCAGGTAGCCGATAGGGGCATCCAGCCAGACGTAAAAGAACTTGTTGGGTGCACCCGGAATTTCAAAGCCAAAATAGGGGGCATCCCGGCTGATATCCCACATCTGCAAGCCATCGGTAAACCATTCCTGCAGCTTGTTGGCCATTTCTTCCTGCAACGAGCCGCTACGGGTCCAGTCTTTCAGCATCTGCTCAAAAGCAGGCAAATCAAAAAAGAAATGCTCGCTGTCTTTCAGCACCGGCGTAGCACCGGAAATCACCGAGCGTGGATTTTTCACATCCGTCGGACTGTAAGTGGCGCCGCAGACATCGCAGCTGTCGCCATTTTGATCCAGCGCACCGCACTTCGGGCAATCGCCTTTGATAAAACGATCTGGTAAAAACATTTGTTTTTCCGGGTCAAACAACTGGCTGATGGTTTTGCGCTTGATGTGACCTGCTGCATCCAGCCGCTGATAAATCAGGTTGGCCAGTTCCTGGTTCTCCGGGCTGTGGGTGGAGTGGTACTGATCAAAGGCAACGCCAAACTCCTGAAAGTCTGCCTGGTGCTCAATGCTGGTTTGGGCAATCATTTGCTCCGGGCTGATGCCTTGCTGTTGGGCCTTCAGCATGATGGGGGTGCCATGGGCATCGTCGGCACAGACATAGTAGCACTCATGGCCGCGACCTTTTTGAAAGCGCGACCAGATATCGGTCTGAATGTATTCCAGCAGGTGGCCAAGGTGGATTGGGCCATTGGCATAAGGCAAAGCACTGGTGATCAGGATCTGGCGTTTCGACATCGATGATAACTCTTGGCAAAATACAGGAAAATTAATGGATGGATGATACAATACCTGCGGCATAATCGCATCCCATTGGGAGCCGATACCGCCTAAAAAGTGCTTTGTTTTACAAAGTCACCCAAAGCAAGGCACAAAAAAGTAGAAAAGGAACAAGCTGCATGTTCAACTGGTTTTCTTCAAAGCGCCCAGGGCCCACGAATACAACCAAGCAAGCCAACAATGAGGCAACGCCACCGCCAGCCAGTGCTGAGCAGGCGCCAGCTGCAAGGAATACGGCCACGGCTTCTGCACCCCAAAACAGTGAACCGAACTATGCCTTTCAGCAGGTACGTCACCTGGTACTGGTTGCATCCGGCAAGGGGGGGGTGGGCAAGTCAACAACCGCGGTCAATTTAGCGATGGCACTGCAGGCTGAAGGGCTACGCACTGGCATTCTGGATGCAGATATTTATGGGCCATCTATTCCAATCATGTTGGGGCTTGAGCAGGCCAAAGCCGATAGCCCGGATGGCAAAACCATGTTGCCGCAGCAGATCGGTGGTTTGGCGGTGCAATCGATAGGTTTTTTGATTGCGCCGGAAAAAGCCACCGTCTGGCGAGGCCCTATGGCCAGCCAGGCTTTGTTGCAGCTGATCCACGAGACCCAATGGCCTGAACTGGATATCCTGATTGTCGATATGCCACCAGGCACCGGGGATATTCAACTGACTTTATCGCAAAAGCTGGCAGTCACCGGTGCGGTGATTGTGACCACTCCGCAAGATGTGGCACTGAGTGATGCACAAAAAGCCATTACCATGTTTGAGCAGGTGTCTATTCCGGTGCTCGGTTTGGTGGAAAATATGAGTTACTATCAATGCAGCGCCTGTGGCCATCAGGAGGCTATTTTTGGCACTGACGGCGGTAAGTTGTTGGCGCAGCGCTACCAGCTGCCGGTGCTGGCGCAGCTGCCGCTGCACAGCCGGGTTCGGCAGTGCGCTGATCAGGGGTTACCGCTGCTGCTAAGCGAGGATCCGGCCGATGATGCCCTGTGTTTGCCTTACCTGCAGATGGCGCAGCAATTGATAGAGCAACTGGCTGCACTGCCGGGCAAGCAGCAGAGCCCTGAAATCGTGTTTAGCGACGACTAGCTGATGAGACGATTAACAGCAATAATGACTGGCTGCAAAGGCCAAAACGATGGAAACCAAGCATGAGATTATGTGATCGTGATATAGAGCGCTATCTGGACGAAGGACGGATTTGCATCGAACCAAGGCCAGCGAAAGATATGATCAGCGGGGTCAGTGTCGATATTCGCCTGGGCAATAAGTTTCGGGTGTTTCAGGCCCATGCCGCGCCTTACATCGATTTAAGCGGGCCACGGGCCGCAGTTGATAAAGCACTGAACTCGGTGATGAGTGATGAAATTGAAATTGCCGACGATGGTGTTTTTATTCTGCACCCCGCCGAGCTCGCTTTGGCAGTTACCTTGGAGTCAGTGACTTTACCGGCAGATATTGTCGGTTGGCTGGATGGACGTTCTTCATTGGCGCGGCTTGGTTTGATGGTGCATGTTACCGCGCACCGGATTGATCCGGGTTGGTCTGGCAATATCGTGCTGGAGTTTTACAACAGCGGCAAATTGCCGTTGGCACTGCGGCCGAATATGAAGATTGGCGCCCTGAATTTTGAGCTGATGACCGGCGAAGCCGAGCGGCCTTACAACAAGCGGGACGACGCTAAATACAAACAGCAAACGGGTGCTGTGGCCAGCCGGATTGGTGAAGACGACAAGCGCGTGGCTTTCTAGGTTCTGTTTAAAGCAGGATGCAGAAAGTAAAAAGCCCATGCAGAGCATGGGCCAAAAGATAAGCAATAAAGCAAAAATGAAGCGTGATGATTATGCAATAAAACTGCATAGTCTGGCAAGTGGCCAGGTGAAAAATACTTTGCATTTTAACGCATATTTTTGCAACCGGTCGCAGTCAGCGTATACAGTAACTGCTAACAGCAAGTAATCGCAGGAGCTTTCAATGAAACTTTTTGGATCCATCCCATCCCCGTATGTGCGCCGTATCCGTATGCTGTTGGCGGATAGATCGTACGAGTTCGTTAATCTGAATATTTTCTCTGAGCAAGATCGGGCGACACTGATCCGGCTAAACCCCACTCGCAAAATTCCTATGCTGGTGGATCAGGAACAGGTGATTTTCGATTCGAATCTTATCTACCGCTATTTGTGCCAAAAGCTGGCGTTGCCGGCTTTGAGCTGGCCGCAAGAGAATCAGATCATTCTGATCAATGCTGCCAATGACTCATTGGTCGAGCTGCTGATTTGCCAGCGTTCAGGCTTTGACACCAACGACGACAAACTATTCTTTAACCTGCAGCGCGAGCGGGTGGGTGAGGTGCTGGCAGTGCTGGAGCAACAGGTGCAAGCAGATGCGTTCAGTGACTGGAATTACGCCGCCATTTGTCTGTATTGCTTACTGGATTGGATCGCCTTTCGCAACCTCTGGCCAATGGATGCATTCCCAGCCCTTACCCAATTTGTCAGTGCCAACCAGCACCAGCCAGGCGTTGCCAGCAGCGATCCGCGACTGGCAGGCTGAAGCTGCCTAAAATTGCTGCAGTCAGCCGCTGCAGCATTGATTTTCCCCCGATAATCCGTATGATAGGCGCTAAGTCGGTACGTGGCGCAGCTTGGTAGCGCACTGTCATGGGGTGTCAGGGGTCGGAGGTTCAAATCCTCTCGTACCGACCAACTAATTCAATATATATCAGCGATTTAGCAGCTTAGCTAAATCGCTGATACGCTATAAAACTCCTCTGTTTCATTCTGTATAGCACTCATCTAGCACCTGAATTTCAACTTTTTTCCACAACTTGAAATTTTTTTTCGTAGAACCATAAATAATTCTATCTGTAGATCAGTAAATAGATCATGCAGTTTAGCTGTGTCGTTCCCGCACTTAGCCGCCCTTACTACTTGCAGATAACTGTGAATAACATCCAATTCATGCTATCAGCCGAATAGTCATCGGTGAAATAGGGCGATTTTGATGGGGTAGAAGCCTTCTGTGGCTGGTAACTGAGCAGTAGCCACGCGAAACCGTGCCGTAGCAGCCTGAATTTAGGGCTAATCTGGTAGTAGGGGGGCAGTGAGGTAAAGAAGAGGCGTTATTTGAGCAGTTTTGCTATGTAGCTGAGTTTTTGGCTTACTGCGATGATCAGTTTTTCTACGGATGGATACGCGTCACGGCCATTTTGCTGAACCAGGCGTTTAGCAATCTGCTGTCGTTTCTGATCCACGCTCAGGCCGCTAAGCTTTTGTCCCAACTGCTTCCACTTTGCGATTTTCAGCTGCTGTTCTCTGGCGGATAAAGCATTATTAAAATGACGTTTAATCAGCATGGCCTTATCAGGCCTTGCCGACAAATTCTGGTTTGCCTGATTTTGAGCATTCAGCAGTTCATCCTCTCGAATGCCAATCCACAGAAAAAATCTTGCCGTTAGCATTATAAACTTGGGCAAATAATGGCGGCTATTCGGCGGTCGGAAATTCTCCGTTATGATAAAGCCCAGCTTTTCCAACAGTTTGATTAACCGACTGGCACGGCTAATCGAAATATTGCCAGCCTTGGATGTAGTTGTTATTCCGCAGTCATTACTCAAACGCTCTACACTGGCTCTGACCGTCAGATCGGCTACGTTGACGTAGTGCAGCATGGCAATAGCAACTTGTTGCATGCAATCACGAAGAATCTTTTTAAATCTTCGCTTCCGTCCGATGGCGGCCTTATTCAGCAGGTAAAATCCCTCCCACCGGCCCAGGTCTTTTGTGCGAGCATAGTTAATGCACTTTTTCTGAAAGGCTGTTCTGGGCTTATGGTGGCTCGGAGCTTTAAATAATGGTGCAGGGTTTTTCGCTACCGGCATTAGTTAAACTCCGTTTCAGGAAATTTCTGCAACCATTTGATGAACTCTGTTCTCAGATACAACCTCTTGCGTTTGCCAAGCCGCATATATGGTGGGGCCAGGCGGCGCACTTCGTCGTTATCGATACCATTGAGCAGGTATTTCCGCTGGGTGCAGATCCTGTTTTGTAACGTTCGTTTCGTAAACCGCAATGCATACGCAACTTCGGCATCATCCATCAGGTCGGTGTGTTGTGACGGCATAGTAGGTACTCCCATGAGAAACTATGAGCCACAATGGTAACCAGAGAACGCAGACAATTTCTCCGAAAAACCCCTGTGAGTTTGAAGGGGTTTTTAGGTTCCTTTTGTCGGGACGGAATGGCAAAAAATTTGGCATGCCAAATTTTTTCAGGTGATCGGAGCGATCTGAAGGTTTGATAAAATTATTTGTTCAGATACGGCAGGCGATAGATAACCAAGGTATGCTGTATGTGAATCATAGACTTGGAAGCATAAATGACATTACCTAAAGAGAATCCGACGAGCTTTTGTAGAGCCTTCATACAGCGAGAACTGAACGATTATCGGGAAAAGAAAATTCATATGCCGCATTGGCCGGTCATGGAGCGCATGATTGATAGAGCTGATGAGTTAAAGTTACCATTTGAAGAAATCATAGCGAGTTTTGGCTATTCTGACTGCCTAAGTGAGCCGATTGGGAATTCTGCTGTCTGGCTTATTTTAGAGCATATTTGGCTTTCCTCAGATTTTCAGAAGGCTCAAATTACAGATTCACGGGCTGCACTCAAAGAAATACTTGGCTTGCAAAGTGATATTGTTACCTTGGCAAGAAAACTGGCAGAAAAACTAAGACGCCAAAGTGAAATTTATGAGAGTTCAGGCTTTACGCGTGCAGATTATCAAGGTATTGGGGAGCTAATAGACCAGGCAAGCAGTGATAACCACCTATATAAGTTGTATATTCAGCCTGAACTAAGCCGATTGACAGGTCAGTTTGATCTGAAATACTGGCCGACCAGATCAGATCTTGTTGAGGCAATTGCGACATTTGAAGAAGCACAGCCAGAGCCAAAGCATTACGATTTACCAGAACAAGTGATTCAAGGAAGAGCTTCAGATATTAAAGATTTTGTTCTGGCCTTTGATGGGAAATTTGATGCTATCGATAATGACCTACCCAGAGATTTTGAGTTTAGCCATAATGCTTTAGCTGACATTATGAACATCGTGTTAGATGTTCCCTATGATCAGATGGTTACAGGGGATGCTGTACGTAATACGCGACACAAGAATAAAAAATCTTTGGTTAAATTGAGTAATTTTTAGCCTAAAAATTTGGTGCTTAAATGAATAAAATAACTTTAACTCAGAAGGCTCTGATTGTAATTGCTGTGCTGGTTGCATACTGGGTATGTTTCTTGCTTTTAAAACATAGCTATATAACGAGCTCTGCGTTTGTTACGTTAATAGTTGCCGCAACGGTTGTCAGTCTTACATTAGCGTTTGCACCGTATATACAAGAAGTATCGATTGCTGGGAATATTATTAAGCTGAGAGAAGCCAAAGCAGAGGCTGATAAGGCATTAGAGGGTTTAAAGCATGCTCGTGTTTCGATGTTGGTTGCTACCTTATCTTCGTTGAGGAGATCTGAACTTAGAATTGAAGAACAGTTAAAACAGGAAGATGACCGGATAGGCCAATTTTTATCTCTTTTTGATACGAACCAGGATCTTTTGAAAAGTAATAGTGTTGCTTATGAATTTCGAGCTGGTGCAAATGAGTTTATGAAAGTGTGCTTGGATAAAATTTATGAAAATTTTCCTATGGTTTTTGAAGAAGTGGCTGGCCTTCAGTTTACCCCAGCAATACTTGAAGAAAGGCTAATTAGCAAATATCAGCATGCGATTTCTAGCTCAAGGGAGTTACCTTTGCCATTCGTCGAATATAGAAAGCTGAGTGGTATTATAGATAGGCTTGGTACTATAAAGTGAGAGTATAGATATAAAACCTATATGTTTTGGTCTACAGGTAAAAACTATTTATCCCCCCTTTTAATTTTTATTTGATTTACAAAATAATGATATATTTTTTAATAGAATATTGTCCTATCAGTAGGAGCACCGTCTGAGTCTATTAAATTTGGTAGAAAAACAGTTTCTGACCTGAATATCACCCTGTGATCTTTATCAACTTGAGTTGGTATGTACGGTAGGAAATCCCTAATAACCTCCAAGTGAGGGTGTTGTAGCCGCCGATTCGATGGATCTGATGAAAACACACTCAAGACAGGAGACAGCTTTTTGGCTAACCCATCATGCCAACTGTGTTTTGATCCATGGTGCATTACTTGCAAGCAACCAATATCGTTAAGTCGGGTTGTGCCAATATACTGGGCGAGATTGTTCAACCGTTTATGTGTGTTTAAGTAGCCATCTCCAGTGAATAATACTGACGGTTGTTGGGTCTTTATGTATTTGGACTTTAAGCATGATGCTAGACCAGCGTCATTCAATCTATATCTGTAAAATTCTAAATCGCTGCATAATACTGTTTCATTTATTGGACCAGTATAAAGGAAAAGAGAAATCATATTCCTAGCTATGCTGTCACTCCCAAAGCGTTTGTCATAGTAACTCTTGAGTTTTGATAATGCAGACTTTTTATCGGTTGTGGTGCTTGACTGATTTAAGAGGATTTCTTTTTCTTTCTCTACTTGAGTTTTAAAAGAACGACTGACTGTGCTCAAAAGTGCATCGTTGTATGGAACGAACTCAAACACTTGGTTTAGAATTAATCTACCACCTTGCTTTAAGGTATGGATGGTTAAATTATCCCGTGCGATCGTAGAGGCTTTATTCAGATCAGCGAGCAACATCTCAGGCCAGTTTGTTCTTGTTTCACTTAAATCATTTGCTGAAGATTCTATGATCTCAGTTTTCTCGTCATGGTCAGCTGGGACAAAAATTATATTATGAACTTTTATCTTTGGATGAGACGTTAGATAGGCGACAGGATCTAGAATGAAGTGCATATAACGGCTACCAATGCTGATGCCCTCTGAAAATGCAATTACTAGTTTTTGTGAGAGTGAAATAGCTGGCAGCATCAGGATTCGAGTAGGGTGGTGTTCAAGCAACTCGATAAGGCCGCTAATATGATCTTTGTCGAAGTGTGATATGACGACTAAGTCCAAGGTCTTAACACTTTTTTTGTAGCTAGATATGGCGTTTGATAAAAACTTTTTAGAGCTGCTGGTACCGCAGTCATATACATAATGAAATGTTTCTCCATTGCCGTAAGACGATACTGTACCTGTGGAAAACAATCCCTGGCCAACTGGATGAAATTCAACAGTGTGAGCTGCCATATAATCACCTGATCAATAAGTAAGCAGCACGCAGCGCTGCACAAGTAGCTTTTACTTTACAGATAAAATCAATAACAGTAAATTTTCAATCTAAAGTCATAAGGGAGGCATCACGAGCAATGGCCTCCCTCTTTAACTGGCTCCGCCAGACGCTGTGTACAACGCCATTAAAACGGCTGTACACAGCGTCTGGCGGAGCATAGAGCACCTAAAGCGCAGATTTTTAATTGCAGATTGCAACGAAAATCCAAAGCCGCTAAACTTAAAACGTAACTCGGGCTTACGCCCAAATCAAAACAGGCGCTTCTGGCTGCCTTCAATATGTCACCCTTCAGGGCAATCACGTAAATCCTCATATCTAACGCGTTTAATTGCTGCGTTTTCCTATTGCATTTTCGGCGAGATCAGTCCGGCCGGTTTTTTACTAAAACGAACAGGGGCGAATAGGCTTAATTGCCGCTGAACTGGTTGTTTCCAGTCAGTAGTTCTTACAACTCTATTCCCTGGAAGGTGATGCAATGACAAAATTTGATGTTGAAACAGAGCTGGCCAAGTTGAAAAAAGAAACCCGTGATCGCCACCAAATGCGGTTTAAAAACTCAAAGCTAAACTTATATCGCGGCGAGCTTGTAGACTTGCGTAATCACGGAGCCTCTATTGCTGAGCTGCAGCGTTGGCTTAAAAGCAAAAAAATCTCTGTGGCCTGGACTACGGTTAAACGCTGGCTAGACAACCATGGCTAAATTTGCCAAACCTGAAAAGCAAGCTGCAGCTGTGATGAAACAGCTGCAGGGCTCTGTTATCAAGTCTGTAGGTACTGTTCGTAATTTTGAGCAGGCGCTAACCACCGTTTCAAACTATTGTCGGCAAATGAAGCTGCCAAGTCTTCGAGCGATGAAGGTAGATGATGCGATTACTTACTTGGAGCTGCGCGGTCAGTTAGTAGGCCAGAAAGCACTGGATCTGGAACGACAGGCGCTGCAAAAAATGATGCATCACGTTAGTAAGGTGCTACCAGAAAACCAGCGCTTGCCAGTTATTAAATCAGAACAACAACAAGTGTTGAAATCCCGTGCTTACACTGACAGACAAGTCGAGATGGTTGCATCTAAACAGCAAGCCTCAAATGCTTTAGCAACCCAAATAAGCTACGCAGCTGGTTTACGAGCACATGAGCTGTTTACTTTGGCTCGTTATGATGAACGGTCAGCTGATAATCGCCCGGCCAATAGTCACAAGTGGACTGGGCGGTCCGGTACACTTTATACGGTGCAAGGGAAGGGCGGTTTGATACGCCAGGTATTGTTGCCAGCCAATTTAGCAACCGAGCTAGAACTGCACCGTAGGGCACAACCTGTTACTGTTCGTGACCGTGATATCAATTATTTAAGCCGGTATAACATTGCTGGTGGCCAGCGTTGGTCTAATTCATTCAGCGCAGCATCAAAGCGCGCTCTCGATTGGTCTCGCGGCGCACATGGTTTGCGCCACAGCTATGCACAGCAACGGATGTATGAACTGCAAATGCAGGGTCTAACTCGAGGTATTGCGCTGGAAACTGTCTCACAAGAAATGGGGCATTTTCGGCCTGAAATCACTGAGACTTATCTGAGATAAAATTTGGCATGCCAAATTTTCATTAGAAGTAATGTTCAGGGTAGCTTACCAATTTTGTTTTATTAGAGCGAAGCGGGCATTAATACTTCAAACACCGGCTTGCTGGAAATGACAGCTTTCTTTGAGTAAAAAAGTGATCGCTTCGCGAAGTCCGCTAGTTTTGCCCTTGATTTACAACAAGCTCAACACACCGAAGAGGCAACATAAGACGATTGAGCTAGGCGCTTAGCCTTGCTTCAATTCTCTAATTTCCTCCCTAAAGCGTTTGGGCGAGTCAGCGCAGTAGCCTGATAAAAGCTCAGAATCTGCCTCGAATGCAGGTAAGTTTTTAGCGAGCATTATGTATTCGGGAAGCATTCCATATTTATCATCAATTCGTCTGAACGTAAGAGTATCTCTTCGGTCATCGTGAGCAACAAGCTTCAGTTTAGCTACGGGCTCCATTAGATTATTCTTGAGTTTTTTTACGTAAAACGTTCTATTTGAAAAGATAGAAAACAATGTAGGCTCAGAGCTCTGTATTGCAATAACCCATGTCAGTGGGAGTGCGTCGCAAATATCTTTACTGAGAATTTCACCTGATACTTCATCGTGCTCGTTTACATTGAGCGTAACTATCAGTAATGGTTGACTATGACCCAACCCTAGTTCTCCGGCTCCGAGCAAATACTCACTATTCGTGGACCAGTTCCCCGCCAGCAAGTCCCCATCATATAGATAAACTTTCTTAAACTCTTTGTAGGAGCCCGGGATGCTGGAAATATTATCTAAAAATCCACTAAAGTTAGTTAAAAAACCTAGCATAAAAACCGCAGCATACTTTAAAAACGATGGAATCTTTTTATTCATTTTATCTCCATGAATGCGCCTACTTTGATGCTATTTCTTTTGCAACGCATACAAAATGCGGTGAGCATTAGTTAGTTCGGTGGCGTCAGCAGCTAACTTTTTCTTTGTTATAAAAGAAGTTAATCCTTTGACCTAGTAATCTCATGAAGCTCCACACATTCGTAAGCTTGAGCATAGAGTTTGCAAACCCTTGTCCATTGGTGATTCCTGTAAAACGCTAACACAATGCTTTTTACGGTTTGATATCCGATATTGAATTTTTCTCTTAGTTCATGCTCAAATTCGTGCCAATTCGGTTCCTTACTAGATTCAAGCTGCCTGTCATATTTCTCAAAGATATCATGCGCTGAGTCTAAGTCCTTTGCATTCCAATTCATTGAAATTACAAGTGCAGTAATTGGATTGCTTGTGTGATCAATTGTTTCCCCAATTAGGCTAATTTGAAACTTTATTTTTTCAATTTCTTTTTCTATATCAGTCATTTTTGTCACCATATTCAAGATTGCTGATTCGTTCTTTACACATGGATATGGAATCTTGAATTAGAGTGTGCATATCCGATACAAATCGCCTTTTTTTGCTAACGTCATGTGTGCTCTGAAAGTTTCTAAGCTTTTCCTGCGATGCAATGATTTGATTCCTTATGTCTGTATCAGGCCCATTCAGATGAAGAAGATTGAGCGATTTATCAATGTATGACTGAATGTCGTCTGCTATACTTATCATGCTTTTACCGCGATTTAATTGTTGCACTTGGGATAAGAGTTTTCTCCCCTCATCCTGAGCTCGCCTCAGCAATTCGCCAACCTCAGATAAATGGATCTTTCTTAGATCGAAGGCGATTTGATCACGATAGGCCTTTACCTTCGATGCTTGCCAAAGGGTGACTACAGTACCAATTGCGGTAAGAACGGTGCCACCAATTGTAATGATCAATGCCAAATTATCACTCTCCATTTTCTTCGATGTCTCCAGTTCCATCACTGCTTATAACTATCGTTACCGACGAAATGACACCGTAAGGTTGATGAATACCAGAGCATTTGCCTGTCTCATCATCAACCCACAGGTGCGTGATGTTTGGAAACGCTTCCGGATTGATCGGAACTTTCGCGTTCAGATTGTGGAACATTACGATGCTGTCGGACCAAGCCTCTTCATAATCTTCAGCGTCAACATCAAAGGTAAATTTTTTTGGTTTCAGAGCATTGGGCTCAGGGTCAAACATTAGACCTTGTCTAACCATCTTTACTTTTTTGCTGCCAAGGCCTGCTAACTTACCCATTCGGTTAAACTTTGTAATGGTCGCTGCATTACTGAAGAGAACCGCACTGATATTTTCAGCATCGGGCTGAGCGAAGAAGTTTGACGGAATTATCTTGCCATTCCATTCGTGTTGTTCGATACGCTCGACTATGGGAAAGCCGTGTCCATAGTCATCTTCACCAATACGAGTGCGATATCCATATAGATACTCGGACAGACCAACGCGAGACCATGTCATAGACCCTGGCATGTGGTAATCATGAATTGCTAGGATGAGCGGCTTACCTTTTACGTGCTCTCGTTCCCAGTACTTCTTTTGTAGCTTTGAATAAAGTGAGCTGCCGAACTTTATCGGAAGATAATCATCTGCGAGCTTGATCGCATCTTCATTGGTTTTGGGCGGTTCGGCATCGGGGCGTCGAGGGTCTTGCCCAGGATTTACGGTGACAGCTTCAATACAGAATTCATCACCAAATCTTGATATATGGAAGTCGGGTGACGGGTTCCCGTGGACGAATTCAAAGCCTTCGTCGTAAAGATATACGTATAGATAAAGCTCCCACAGACGCGCGTCGAACCCGTTTGTCTGAAACTCCTTTATGTAATGACCGTCAGGATCCTTATAGCTGTACACAATCTCCCTAATTAAATTTCTCGCAGCTTCAAACCGAGGCTCCGAAATCAATACCCGAAAATATGGATGCAGATCGTCATCTACAACTACCGGAACGAAAATTTCGTATGGTGCTTCTTTTTCATCACCTTGAGGATAGACCTCTTGACCATCGTCCTCATATTTTTTAACGGCAGCCCGCAAGAACTCTTCGGCCTGTTCTTGGGTGGCTGAAAATTCGGGGCTTACCTCTACGCAGCGAAACAACTTCCGTAGGTCTCGCGCCAGAATTACATAGCCATAATCAGAATCCGTGATATCGAAGGTAACAGCTGCAAGGATTTTTCGATCAAATGCTTCAAACCACGCCACTTCGTTTGCTATCACTCGGATTAATGGCTGCCGGGCATAGCAATACGCATCGAACTGTCTACGTGTTATTTTTCGCACTTGGCCTCCATGAAAACATCGCGCCGTTTTCACCGACTTGTTCGGTGCAACGCATTGTTATTAATGATTTTGATCTTCATCTAAATCATCAACATCTTTTAAAAGACGCTCTTGATGAAGCCACTTATCCAAGTGGTAATCAAATGGCTCTCTAATATATCTTAGCGGCCCCATTCCTGGTCTCATCTCACTAAGTGCATCTACTATGATTTCCCGCGTATCCTCAGGTAGCTCCATAAACGCCTCCCACTCTAAAGATAAACTGTGGAAAAAATCTGGAGAAGTTCTTAGTTCAAAAAATGTACGGTCAGTTTTGATTAAAAACATTCTCGGTCGTGGCCCAAAATTTCGCTTCTGGTAAAGAAATTCCTCGGGCATTTCTGCTGCATCTATGATTTTCTCGATTTCGGCATAATGGAGCAGTTCATCCCAAGGATGATGCCCTTTTGTTAGGAATTTGTGATCTTTTAGGCCTAGTGATCTGACGAAATCGATCAACCTTCTAAATCTTACTACTCCTCTTGCAACATCTCTTTCATTAGTTGTTCCGATCGATGTAAGAATAGCCGTCTTCAAATCCTCAAACTGCTCCGTTAGATTATCTAAACGTTTTGCTTCAAACGCTTTATTTCTCTGTTCTTGAATTAATTTTTGAAATAAAGAAGACCATTGTCTTCTTAATGTGTCTTCAATGTCTTGAAGTTTGGAAAATGTGAAAACGCTATTGCCTCTAGCCCTATGCCTAAGAAAATTAATAA